>CAZQSK010000018.1:0-4766 GCA_964596245.1 uncultured Gammaproteobacteria bacterium | reverse complement strand
GAAATGGAGATTCGAGCCACCGGTGCGGACGTGAAGGATCGTTCCTCCTTGTACCTGCCGGTTGCGGCTAACTAAGCTTTCTGTTGATATAGGGGCCTATGCAACGGACGATGATCTTGGAAACGGTTGGGAAGGTTGGCGAAGAAGTCTGGCTCAAGGGCTGGGTGAATGTCCGCCGAGATATGGGCAAGTTGGCCTTTATCGACATGCGCGACCGATCAGGTCTCGCCCAGGTGGTTTTTGTTCCAGCTGAGCTCGATGATGCTTCAAAGGAACGCATGAAGGATTTGCGTCCTGAGTTTTGTATTGCCGTGCGCGGAATTGTGAACAAGCGCGGCGAAAAGCAGCAGAACGCCAATATGCCGACGGGCATGGTTGAGATTCTTGCCAAGGAATTGATCATTTTGAATGAAGCCAAGACGCCGCCGTTTGAGTTAACCGACACATCGGGCATTAATGAAGAGTTGCGCTTGAAGTATCGCTATCTTGATTTGCGTACGCCACGCATGCTCAAGAATCTTGAGTTGCGAGATCGCGTGATCTCATTTTTCCGTGGTCATTTGCATGAGCGCGGGTTTATCGAAGTTGAAACACCTTGCTTGACGAAGGGAACGCCGGAAGGCTCGCGTGAGTATCTCGTGCCGTCGCGTTTACATGGTGGTGAGTTTTACGTACTCCCGCAATCACCGCAGCAGTTTAAGCAATTGCTGATGGTGGGTGGCGTTGAGAAGTACTTCCAGATTGCCCGTTGCTTCCGCGATGAAGACCAGCGCGGAGATCGTCAGCCGGAGTTCACACAGCTCGACATGGAGCTTTCATTTGTTGAGCGTGAGGATGTCTTGAATCTCATCGAAAGCATGATGGTTGAGATGGTGAAGAAAGTCGCGCCCGAGAAAAAGATTAGCCAAGTACCGTTCCCACGCATCAGCTACGCAGAGGCGATGGAAAAACATGGTTCGGATAAGCCGGACTTCCGTAAAGACAAAAACGATCCGAATGAATTGGCGTTTGAGTGGGTTGTCGACTTCCCGATGTTTGAAAAGGATGACGAAGGCGGCGTTCAGGCCGTACATCACCCATTCACGTCACCGTTGCCGGATGATGTCGCTTTGCTTGAAAGCGAACCGCTTAAAGCTCGCGCGAACGCATACGACTTGGTGTTGAACGGCTACGAGATTTTCGGCGGCTCCATCCGTATTCATAAGCGCGACCTTCAGAATCGCGTATTCCAGCTGCTTGGGTTGGATGATGAAACGATTCAGGCTCGTTTTGGTCACATGTTGGAGGCCTTTGAATTCGGTGCGCCTCCGCATGGTGGTATCGCCTCGGGTCTCGACCGCATCGTCATGATTCTCGCAAATGAACCGAACATTCGTGAAGTCATCCCGTTCCCAAAGACAGGGGATGCACGCGATCTCTTGATGGGTGCGCCGAGCGAGATTGAGAAGAAGCGTTTGGACGAAGCGCATATCAGCATTAAGAAAGGGAAGTAACATGGCCTACTCCGTTCGCATCGAGCAATTCGAAGGTCCGTTGGACCTATTGTTGCAGCTCATCGAAACGGAAAAGATGGAGATCACAAAGATCTCGCTGATGCAAGTGACGGAACCGTTCGTAAAGCACGTGCGCGAAAATCACGGCTTGATTCCTCCGGAAGATTTGGCCGACTTTTTGGTTGTCGCGGCCCGTCTCGTATATCTCAAATCAAAGGCGCTGCTCCCGGATTTGCATGATGCTGATTTGGAAGAAGGTCCGGATTTAGAAACGCAGTTGCGCTTGTATAAGGCGTTTGCCGAAGCCGCAACAAAGTTGGCGGCGATTGAAAAGACCGGTCGCTCCTCGTATGCGCGTGTGTATCGACCGATGAAACGCGAAGAAGTCGAGTTCGCTCCGCCGAATAATGTCACAACCTCTTTGTTGAAGGAGCTATACTTGAAAGCGGTTCGTCGTCTTGAGCCGTTGATCGCGCTGCCGAAGACTTCGGTTGAGCGCGCGATCACGATCGAGGAGAAGATCAGTCAGCTGCAATCCCGTGTTTCGAAGTTGATGCAATCTTCCTTCCATCGTTTCTTAAGCGAATCACAAGATCGTCATGAGATGGTCGTGTCTTTTCTCGCCTTGCTTGAATTGATTAAGCAGCGAGTCGTATCCGTGGAACAAGAAGCCCATTTTGCCGATATTCGTCTGAAACATCTCACCACAAATGTATGAAACACGACGCTCTCATCGAAGCCATTCTCTTCGCTACCGCACAGCCGATGTCTGCGCGCAAGTTAGGCGAAGTACTGTCTCTTGCGCCGGAACAGGTCGAAGAAGCCTTACAGGCTCTTCAGGATCGTTTGGAGACGTCGGAATCTGGGCTGAGCCTGGTTCGTAGCGGCCAAATGGCAGAATTAGTAACCCACCCGGAGGCCGCCGGAGTCGTGCGTTCGGTGATGAAACAGGATGTGCAGGGCGAGCTCACGAAGCCATCACTTGAGTCATTGGCTGTCCTGGCCTATCGTGGTCCGATGACGCGTCCGGAATTGGAACAAATTCGCGGCGTTCAATCAGCCCTGATTATTCGTAACTTGTTGCTGCGTGGTCTTATCGAACAAAAAGAAGATGTGCGTCTTGGTCAGCCGACCTACGGAGTCACGGTTGCGTTTTACAAGCATCTCGGTTTGTCCGGGCCCGGAGATTTGCCGGACTACGAAACGTTGCGCGGAAACTCAGCCGTTGATCAGGTCCTGAAAGAATTGGTTGCCGACGAGCAGAAAGACGCGTAGAATCGCCGCCATGTCCGCTGAGTCCATTGTTGTATTGTTTGGCGCCTTGGCGCTTCAGTCTCTGCAAACGCCATCGGCAAAACCGGTGTTGTTAAATCGTTTACCAAAAGTACAAACCGTTGTTGCCGCCGCTCCACGAAAAAAGGGTGATGCCTCACTGGGTATTGATGTCGGTGCCCAGGCCGCCATCTTAATGGATGCTCAAACGGGTGAAATTCTTTTTCAGAAAAATGCCGACAAAGCGTTGCCGATCGCAAGTCTCACAAAGTTAGTGGCGGCCATGACGTACCTGGACACAAAGCCGGATTTCACAAGGTCGATCCAGTTCATGAAGGAGGATGCGGGAAATGCAACTCGCATTTTTAAGGATGCGGAATCGGTCAAAATCGGAGACGCATTTGATGCCTTGTTGGTTGGCTCAATAAACGAGTCTGCGAATGCGTTTGCTCGCACGACATTGGGCGAGCAGGCCTTCGTCGATGCGATGAATCGCAAAGCGGCAAGTTTAGGCATGCGTGATGCCAAGTTTACGGACGCAGCGGGGCTCGGCATCACCAACAAGGCCACGGCCAAAGATGTCGCGATTGCTTTGCGCGCGGCTTACAACTACCCGCAGATCCGACAATCAATGGCCAAGACTTCGATTTCGATACAGGGAAAGGTTGCGGCCAAGCCGTATCTGATCAAGACCACGAACATGCTGCTGACAACGGAGCTGAATAAAAAACCGTATCACATCATGGCTGCCAAGACGGGTACATTGCCGGAAGCTGGGTTTTGTTTTGCTCAGATGACCGAAGGTCCGGATGGTCAAAAGGTGATTGCCGTTGTTTTGGGTGATGACACGCACTTCACGCGCTTCCAAGATGTGAAGGCGCTTACCTATTGGGCATTTCAGAATTATGAGTGGCCCAAACCGCAAGCTCGGAATTGATCTTCGTTCAATTCCGACCGACGGCTCTCCGGGAGCCGGAATTGAGCACGCCACGCGCGAACTGGCAGATGCGATGCGCGAATTGGCGGGGGAATATGGTTTTGAATTAATCGGATATGGTCAGGGGTTTTCCGGTCGCGCCATGGCACAACACGCAGTTGTAGATGGCTGCGTGGCGATGTTCGTTCCAAGCGGCGCCGTTTCACCGTGGATTACTTTGCCTACATTTCCTTGGGTGCATGACTTGGCGATCTTCAAACACCCGGAATGGTTTCCGCAAAACTGGTTTAAGCGACAGGTCACGACAAGGCTTTTTCTTGGGGGCTTAAGGAAAGCGTCACACGTCTTTGCGATCAGCGAACATACAAAAAAAGAGATTATTCAAACGGCTGGCATCCCACCAGAGAAGATAACGGTTGCCTATCAAGGCATTCCCTCCGTCGAACATCGACACGAAAAGAATTCAGGTGAAATGCCGTATGCGCTCATCGTGGGCACCATCAATCCAAGAAAAAATATCCCGTTCATCGTTAAGTTGTGGCCGGAAGTAGAGAAACGGTTCGGACGAAAAGCGCATCTTATCGTTGCCGGGAAAATGGGCTGGGGCGTATCTAATAAAGAGTTGGAAGGAGCGCAGCACATCAACCAGCCCAGTGATGCGGGTCGAGATATGCTGATCGCCGGGGCTTCGGTTCTTTTGCTACCCTCTTTGCAGGAGGGGTTTGGAAGAACCGTGCTTGAGGGTATGGCGGCAGGCGTGCCGGTGATTGCGAGCAATCGAGCTGCCATTCCAGAAGCCGTGGGCGATGCTGGGATTTTGCTTGATCCGGGTGATCAAGATGCCTGGATTGAGGCCATCGTAAAAGGGTTAAAAGGGGACTTGGATGGATCCAAGGGCCCGGCTCAAGCTGCCCGTTTTTCGTGGGAAAGTACAGCCCGTATCATCCTTGCAAAACTGAAAGAAGTCTGTTAGATTTCCGCGTGCTTGGCGGGGTAGCTCAGCTGGTTAGAGCGTGGGACTCATAAGCCCGAGGTCGGCGGTTCGATTCCGCCCCCCGCTACCA
>CAZQSK010000017.1:0-8935 GCA_964596245.1 uncultured Gammaproteobacteria bacterium | reverse complement strand
ATGGCGGAGGGGAGAGGATTCGAACCTCCGATACCTTGCGGTATGCTTGCTTTCCAAGCAAGTGCACTAGGCCACTATGCGACCCCTCCGTTCGGATTTGCGTGGCCTGAGGATAGCGAAAAACCTTCATCCATGCAAGACTGGCGCTATTCTATGATAAAGATCGTCGTTGGTTCGAAAAATCAGCTCAAAATCGATGCGGCTGTGGATGGGTTCCGTAAGATGTTTCCGGACCAGGAATGTGAGGGATTTGGCGTCTCTGCCCCTTCTGGCGTGAGCGACCAGCCAAAGGGAGAGGATGAGACATATCAGGGCGCTTATAATCGCGCCGAGAATTCGCTCAAAGAAATGCCTGATGCGGATTATGGTGTTGGCATCGAAGGGGGAATTGAAGAAAAGGACGGCGAGATGCGCGCCTTTGCGTGGATTGTGGCGCGTGCCAAAGACGGAAAGATCGGCAAAGGGCGCAGCAGCACATTTATTTTGCCGCCGCCTGTCGCGGATTTGATTCGCCAAGGGAAAGAATTGGGCGAAGCCGATGACATTGTGTTCGGTCGCACCAATTCCAAACAAGCAAATGGCGCCGTCGGTTTGCTTACGGGTGATGTGATTGTGCGTCGCGGGTATTACACCGAGGCAAGTGTTCTCTCCTGGATTCCATTCAAGAATACGAAATTGTATTTTGGATAATTTTCTATGTATAGAATCAATCTCTACGCGCTAAAGCTGATTGAGGTGTCGCCCGGATACGCCTGGCCGCTTGTAGCGTTGATCGCCGTACTAGTATTTCGTAAGGACATCTCTGTGCTTATCAAGCGTATCGTGAGTTTTGCCGCAGATTGGAAGGGTGGCCGGTTGCATGTGGCGTTGGATTATCCTAAACGAGTGAAAGATGAAAATACCCCAAAATTAATCGCCACGACATCAATCACGAAGCTTGATGCTGAAAAAGCTCCGAATATTTTTTGGGCAGGCCACGATCTTATGTTCACAATGGATGCCTTGTTGCGTGGTGATGTCGGTGTTATCAACTTTGGCCTCGCTCAGTCTTTGCATCACATTAAAGAAGCCGATCTTGGGGAGCCATCGGTTCAACAGGTCTTGCAGAAGCTGCTAGATGAAACCATCACAATGCAGGATCACGACTGGGACGTGGAAACGCGTGAGCGTGTCTTCGTTGAAGTTCGAGGTGTAAGAGATGCATTGCAACAATATCTTAGACAGGCATACCCGACCTATAGCTCCAGAGCGAGCATTGGATAACATGCCCTCAAAGCACGAAGCGTTGGTGAAGTATGTGACGGATGATTTGTTGTCCGGCATTAAGGGCGTGACGGCGAAGCGCATGTTCGGCGGCCATGGCTTCTACAGCGGCGGAAAGATGTTCGGCTTGGAAGCTGACGGCGAAATCTTTTTCAAAGTGAATAAAGAAACCCAATCCGATTTCGAACAGGCGGGGAGTCATCCATTCCAATATTCTTCCAAAGATCGTAAAGCGGTAACCATGTCGTATTGGAGCGTCCCTGACGAAGTTATGGAAAATCCTGATGAAGCCGTGAAGTGGGCGCGCAGGGCAATCAAGGTGGCGCTTTCGGCGTAACCAGGCGCCCTTGCCCAGATATGATAAATATGATATTCCTTGGCGACTTCGCTTTATGAAACCTGAAAATAAAAAGCCCAAGAATAGCGTTTTTTCATTACTGCCTCGTTATAAAGGGTATTTGTTTGGCTTGCTTAGCATTTCGGTGCTGAGCAGCGCTTTGAGCCTTGTCGTCCCTCGATTGGTTGCTTCCGGCATCGATGCATTTAACAAGGGGACGTATGACATGATCAGCTTTGGAACGCCCTTCATGTTTGTGTTGTTCGGTGTTTTGGTTTCTTCATATGCCTTGGCTGTCTTGCAGGCGTATACGGCTGAGCGCGTGGCCCGTGATATTCGTCACGATGTAGCAGACCGACTGTCACGCCAGACCTTTAGTTACGTACAGCTCACGACACCGTCGAGGTTGCTTACCAACCTCACATCTGACGTTGATGCGGTGAAGACCTTTGTCTCCACGGCAACGGTGACGTTGATCTCTTCGATCTTCCTCATCATCGGTGCCAGTGCACTTCTTCTTGTCACGAACTGGAAACTCGGTTTGGCCGTTTTGTTGATCGTGCCATTGATCGGCGTTACGTTCTTCCTCGTCTTCTCGCGCGTTGGTCCGTTGTTTAAGCAGGCACAGGAAGTGATTGACCGACTCAATAAAACCATCAACGAAAGCATTCTCGGTTCATCGTTGATTCGCGTATTGAATGCAGGCAAGGAAGAGGACGCAAAATTCAAAGACGTAAACACACAAGCCAGGAATGTCGGTCTTAGCATCTTGCGTATGTTCGCAAGCATGATTCCGATCATCACGTTTTTGGCCAGCGGCGCCACGCTCACCATCCTCGGTTTTGGTGGACACTTGGTGATTGTCGGCGAGATGACGGTCGGTCAGCTTGCAGCCTTCAACAGCTATGTGGCGATTCTCATCTTTCCGATTTTCATGATCGGTTTCATGAGCAGCCTCATTGGTCGTGCAGCCGCATCGTATGCTCGCGTGGCTGAAGTGCTTGATGCTCCTGCAGTCGCGGAAGGCGGAAAAGAAGTCGCGACCTTGCGGGGCGATATTGAAATGAAAGGCGTCTCAATGACGGTTGGAGAGAAATCCATCTTGAACGATGTGTCGTTCTCGCTTAAGGCCGGTACTCGCACCGCCATTCTTGGTCCGACGGCTGCCGGTAAAACTCAGTTGTTGTATGCCCTCACCGGTTTGATTGCGCCTACCAAGGGCGAGGTTTTGTATGATCAGCGTCCGGTAACGGCGTATGATACGCAGTCGCTGCATAGTCAGCTCGGTCTTGTGTTCCAGGACAGCATCATTTTCAACCTGACGGTTCGCGAGAATATTGCGTTTGGTCAGGATGTTTCGCCAGAGAATTTTGAGCGCGCGATTCAAACGGCCGAGTTAAAGGATTTCATCGATACGTTGCCGCAAGGTTTGGACACGATGGTGTCTGAACGCGGTACAAGTTTGTCCGGCGGCCAGAAACAGCGCCTGATGTTGGCGCGTGCGCTTGCCTTGAATCCGAAGATTCTTTTGTTGGATGACTTCACAGCACGCGTTGATGCTAATACCGAGCATCGTATCCTCGCCAACGTTCGTAAGAACTATCCGAACCTGACTCTTGTATCCGTCACGCAAAAGATCTCGTCGGTCGAAGATTACGATCACATCATCTTGTTGATGGAGGGCGAAATCTTGGCGCAAGGGACGCACGCCGAGCTTATGAAGGCCTCGCCGGAATACGTGCAGATCTTTGAATCACAGCGCAGCACCAATCGCTATGAACAACATGCCGAATAACAAATCCACCTCGTCGATGACGGGTTTGCGCAAGCTTCTGCCATTCTTGAAGGCTGAACGCGGCAGTTTCTTGTTGTCCGCGTTTTTCATTTTGATCACATCGATCATTAACCTGGGAACGCCGTTTGTATTCGGCTACACGGTCGACAAATACATCGTGAAAGGGGATTACTCGGGCGTTTTGATGACGATCGGTTTGTTATTCGTCGCGTATCTGTTCGTTTTGGCAACGCAATACCTGCAGATGTGGTTAATGGGTAGTACGGGTCAGCGCGTATTGTTCCGTTTGCGTACGCTGATCTTCACCAAGCTGTTGCAGCTGCCGATCGCATTCTTTAATCGTCAGAAAGCCGGTGACTTGATCTCGCGCATCAACAATGACACGGACAAGTTGAACCAGTTTTTCGCCGAAACCTTAGTACGTACCGTGGGCAGCCTTGTGATGATGCTCGGTACCGGCATCTTCTTGCTGATGATGAATTGGAAATTGGCTTTAGTTGCATTGGCGCCAAGCCTGTTCCTCCTTATCTATACGCGTTTGTTGTCGCCCTGGGTCAAGGCGCGTACGGCAGCTAGTTTGAAATCCATGGGCGGATTGAGCGGTGAAGTTCAGGAAAGTCTCGATCACTTTAAGGTGATTGTGGCATTTGATCGCCGTGATTATTTCCGCAAACAGTTCGCAGTCGCAAACGAGACGAATTATAAGTCGGCGTTGCTTGCCGGCGTGGCCAACGCTTCATATCCGCCCGTGTATGACTTTGCCGGTTCATTTGCACAGTTGATTGTGGTTGTTTACGGACTCTCACTCATCTCTAGCGGCGGATTGACCATCGGCCTGTTGCTCAGCTTCTTGTTGTACATCAACCAGTTTTACGGTCCGTTGCGCCACATGGCCATGTTGTGGCAATCCTTCCAGCTGGCATTGGCGGCTTGGGATCGTATTTCGGAAATTCTCGAAGAAGATCCGGGCATGGAAGTCATCAAAGCTGAAGCCACACAGACTTCTTCCGTGTTGGAGTTCCGTGATGTGTCATTCGGTTATGCTGACAAGACCGTGTTGAAGAATATCAGCTTCAGCTTGGAGCATGGAAAGACATACGCCTTGGTTGGTCCGACTGGTGGCGGTAAAACCACGACCGCTTCGCTGATGGCGCGCTTGTATGATCCGACTGAAGGTTCAATTCTGTTGAATGGTCGCGATTTGCGTTCGTACACCAACGAAGAGCGCACGGAAAAAATCGGATTCATCTTGCAAGAGCCGTTCTTGTTCTCCGGTACCGTGCTCGACAACATCTTCTATGGAAATTCCGCGTATGCATCTGCTTCGCGCGACGAAAAATTGGAAGTCTTGAAAACGAGCGGTCTCGATGGATTGACGGTGCGCTTTAACGAAGGGGTAGATACGCCGGTTCATGCCGGTGCGGAAACGATCAGCCTTGGTCAGCGCCAGTTGATCGCCTTCATGCGTGCGGTGTTGCGCAAGCCGGAAATCTTGATTCTCGACGAAGCCACGGCCAACATCGACACGGTAACTGAACAGTTGCTTGAAGAAGCGTTGAGCAAACTGCCGAAAGAAACGACGCGTGTGATCATTGCGCATCGCTTGAACACGATTGAGAACGCCGATGGAATTTTCTTCGTCAACGGCGGTGAGATCAAGTCAGCCGGTTCGCTCCAGAACGCTGTGGACATGCTGATGCATGGCAAGCGAGAGAGCTAAGCTCGACACTAGGAACAACACATAGTAAGGTACAGGGTGCCCTCCGGGGCGCCTTTTTCTGTATTTATGCAAGATAAAATCGTCATCCGCGGCGCACGCGAGCACAACCTGAAGAACATCTCTTTAGAGCTGCCGCGCAACAAAATGATCGCCTTTACGGGCTTGTCCGGTTCCGGCAAGTCGTCTTTGGCATTTGATACGATTTTCGCGGAAGGTCAGCGCCGCTACGTGGAATCCCTTTCGTCATACGCTCGTCAGTTTTTGGGTCAGATGGACAAGCCGGACGTGGATGAAATCGAAGGCTTGTCACCGGCCATTTCCATCGACCAAAAGGCACATTCGGCCAACCCGCGTTCAACCGTCGCCACCATCACCGAAATCTACGACTATTTGCGCGTCTTGTTTGCGCGTGTGGGTCATCCGCATTGTCCGATTTGTCGCAAACCCATTCGCAAGATGACCATCGATGAGATGGTGGATCGTGTGTTGAAACGCGAAGATGAAATTCATCGCACCACGCCAACCACGGGCAAGAAGCCGAAGTTTACCAACGAGGTGACGATCATGGCTCCGGTCGTGCGTGGTCGTAAGGGTGAATACCATCAGTTGATGCAGGATTTGTTTGAAGCCGGCTTCATCGATGTGCGCGTGAACGGAAAGATGTATAGCCTGCGTGATCGCATTCCGCTCGATCGTTATAAGCAGCACACGATTGAAGTTGTGGTTGACCGTGTGCCTCTTGCTTGGCCGATTGAGGGAAATAAACCATTACAGACTCGTTTGAACGAAGCGATTGAGATGGCTTTGGATCGCGCTGAAGACAATGTCCTTGCAATTCTCGATGATGGAACCGAGTTCCTGATGTCCGCGCGTTTCTCTTGCCCGGATGACGGATTTGCCTTTCCGGAAATCGAGCCGCGTTTGTTTTCGTTCAACTCACCCTACGGTGCTTGTCCGACGTGTAATGGTTTGGGCGTGAAGGAGATTTTCTCCGAGGAGCCGTGCGAGGCTTGTCACGGCCAGCGTTTGCGTACCGAATCGTTGTTTGTATGGTTGAACGGTCGCAACATTGTCGAAGTTTCTTCTTTGCCGATTAGTGAGGCTGCTGATTTCTTCCTTGGTTTGCCGTTGAATAAGACGGAAGCCTCGATCTCAGAGCCGATTTTGAAGGAAATCATCGCACGCTTGTCTTTCTTGCTTGATGTGGGTCTTGAGTACCTGACACTTAACCGTACGGCCGGGACGCTTTCAGGCGGTGAAGCGCAGCGTATTCGTCTTGCTTCACAGATCGGTTCGCGTTTGGTCGGTGCATTGTATGTGTTGGATGAGCCTACGATCGGTTTGCATCAGCGCGATAATGCGCGTTTGGTCGATACGTTGACCAAGCTGCGTGATATCGGCAATACCATCATTGTCGTGGAACACGACGAAGATACGATTCGCGCTTCGGATTATTTGGTTGATATTGGTCCAGGAGCAGGGAAGCATGGTGGTGAAATTGTGGCTGCCGGGCCGATGCCGAAGATCTTGAATGATAAGAATAGTTTGACCTGTGCTTATTTGCGTGGCGACAAGGTGATCGACTATCCGTCGCCAGCCAAGCGCCGCGGTCCCGGCAAAGAACACATCACGATTTTTGGAGCAACCGAAAACAATTTGAAAGATGTAACGGTGAAAATTCCGTTGCGTCGTTTCTCGTGCGTGACCGGTGTCTCCGGTTCAGGTAAATCAACCTTGATGATCGATGTGTTGTATCGCGAGCTCGCAACCAAGCTGAATGGTGCGGACATGCGTCCGGGTAAGCACGAGAAGATCGAAGGTATTGGTTGGCTCGATAAGGTGGTCGATGTGGACCAGTCACCGATTGGTCGTACGCCGCGCTCAAATCCTGCGACCTATACGGGTATTTGGAATCATGTGCGTGAATTGTTCGCGTTGACACCCGAGGCGCGTGTTCGTGGCTATAAGGTCGGACGTTTCTCGTTCAACGTTCCCGGCGGCCGTTGTGAACACTGCGAAGGAAATGGTCAGCTCGCGATCGAAATGCACTTTTTGCCGACCGTGTATGTGCCGTGCGACATCTGCAAAGGGCGCCGCTTTAATCGTGAGACGCTCGAAGTTAAATATAAGGAGAAGAACATTCATGACGTGCTCACGATGACCGTTGAAGATGCGACGAAGTTCTTCCGCGATATTCCGCCGATTCACGATCGTTTGAAGATCATGAATGAAGTTGGTTTGTCTTATATTCAGCTCGGCCAGGCGGCAACGACGCTTTCTGGTGGTGAAGCGCAGCGCATCAAGCTTTCAACCGAACTCGCCAAGCGTGACACGGGTAAGACCTTCTATTTGCTAGATGAGCCAACAACCGGTTTGCACTTCGACGACATCCGCAAATTGTTGGATGTGTTGCATCGTCTCGTGAATCGCGGCAACACCGTGATGGTCATCGAGCACAACCTAGACGTGATCAAGAATGCCGACTGGATTATCGATATGGGTCCGGAAGGCGGGGACAAGGGTGGTAAAGTTGTGGCGCAAGGTTCGCCGGAAGATGTGGCCAAGCATCCGAAGAGTTACACTGGGAAATATCTGAAGGAAGTATTGAAAAAGAAATGATCCCAGCTCAAATAAAAATTAAAAACAAGGAACTTCCGGATGTGCCGGGCGTGTATCTCATGAAAGATGTTCATGGGAGCGTCATTTATGTTGGAAAAGCGGCCTCATTGAAGCGTCGCGTGCGTCAGCATTTTGAACGCCCGCATGGTCCGCATATTCCGGAAATGACCCGCCAGGTCGTGGAAATCGATTATGTCGAAAAGCCGACGGCGCTTGAGGCCTTGATTCTGGAGGCCAACCTCATCAAGCATTATTGGCCCAAATACAACGTTTTGCAGAAAGACAATACGTCTTTCATGTATTTGGCGATTACGGATGAAGAATATCCGCGGCCGTTGTTGGTACGTGGCAAAGATTTAGATGATGACACGGCCAAGACCTACAAAGTCGTATTTGGACCGTACACGTCGTCGCGCAGTCTAAAGTCTGCTTTGGATTTGGTGCGCAAAGCATTTCCCTGGTCCACCTGTATTCCGGGACAAAAGCGTCCGTGTTTTTATCATCATCTTAAATTGTGTCCGGGAGTTTGTATCGGAGTCGCTGATAAAAAGACGTATCAAAAAACGATTCGTGATTTAATTAAGTTTTTTGAAGGCAAGAAAGAAGACATCTTGAAGGCCTATCAAAAAGCGATGAAAGTCGCATCAAAAGAAAAGCGTTACGAAGAAGCGGCGTCATATCGCAACAAGATTTATTTCTTGGAGCACATTCAAGATGTGGCCGTGTTGAAGCGCGACGATGAGGAAGTTGATCGCATCAAGCCGGGCGAGGGGATGGCGGTGAATTTGTTTGGACGTATAGAGGGTTATGACATCTCAAATATCAGCGGAACCTCGCAAGTCGCGAGCATGGTTGTGTTTGAAAATGGCGCACCTGCAAAAGCCGAGTATCGCAAATTCAAGATTAAATCCGTCGAAGGGCCGAACGATGTAGCTTCCATGCGCGAAACGCTGATGCGTCGTTTGAAGCATCGTGAGTGGCGTAAACCGGATTTGATCCTGATCGATGGTGGTCTCCCCCAGGTTCATGCAGCTGAAGAAGTTCTGCATCATTTGAATATTCAGATTCCGGTGGTTGGTATCGCCAAGGGCAAAGAACGCAAGCGCAACGATATTATTTGTTCCCGTGTTTCGGTCGAGTTGTGCAATCTTTGCAATCAATATGTAGATTTGCTCGCGTCGGTGCGTGATGAAGCGCATCG
>CAZQSK010000016.1:0-10696 GCA_964596245.1 uncultured Gammaproteobacteria bacterium | reverse complement strand
GCCTGGTATGAGATCTGAGGATTGATGTTTGAGGCGGCGAGGACGGGGGTGGGGGCAGAGAAAACAAAGAAAAGTGGCGATGTATTGGCTAAGATAACGCCAAAAATCCCAAGCCAAGCTTGGAATTTGGACGAAAAAGTACGAGGCAGTGCCTTATGCATGCTGATTTGGACTTCCCGAACGGGATCATCCACATCTATTATATGTTTATAGTAAATATAAACCGGTTTACCTAACTTTTGCTCAACAGTTAGCCATGGAATAAAAAGACGGAGACATATCTCCGTCTGTGGATAACATGTGTGAACTCGTTATTTCTTCTTTTTCTCAAGATTGATGTGACGATCGATCACGGCTTGCTCTTGCTTGGTCAAATCAATGTCCTCGGACTTGTAGCGCTCATACTCAGGTTTGTCGGCCGTAATGAAGTACACATTCTTCTTGGCAAAGAAACCGTAATTACCTCGACGGTCCGTAACCTGCGTTTCCAAAAGCTTATTGAACTTACGATCAAAGATGCGCACAATCGTCCCAGACATCGGGCGACGAGTTCCTGAGTCATAGACAATACCCCAGCCCTTGGGCGGTCGCGGCATCGCCAAACGACGGAACAACAGATAGATGAGAATCTGTCCGACAAGCAATCCGAACAACAAATAACTAGGGGAAATGACGAGCGAGCCCAATGTCACAAAGACGCTGATCAACCCAATCCAAGACTGCAAACGACGCAGGGCGCGTTTGAACAAGAACGCACGCGGGGTTTCTTCCTTGGCACTAGGATCTAGCGGAATATTGACGGCAATGTTCGTTTCTTCCTGCACGTTAATAATCTCACCATGATAAATATCGACAAACTCTCCATCCTCGGTAACGCCCTTTACGTATTCACTCGGAAACGTGAACCCCGCTTTTACCGCTTCAACGCGATACTGACCGGGACGCACATGAAATGAGAAGCGTCCCTTAATATCGGTGATGCGTGTCTGCAAAATTAGATTTGTCTTCGCATGTACCAAACGGACGGCAGCAAGATCAATCGGAGTCTTTGAAAGCGCGTTGTAAACAATTCCCCAGCGCTGACGCTTCTTCCGCCCAATCAGGAGGAGCGGCTGCGTGAACAAGAACCAGAGATAGTTGAAGATGCTCAATAAAGATGCAGCGAAAGCCACGTTCGCGATCGCGACTGCCACGGCAAGAGGCGCCGCAATATTCGCCGCTTCCTGCACGGCTTCGGACTGAATGATGGCAAGTAACGGCCCGATAACAGGTACATCAATCTCTTGCGCCAGCACGATATCCAATGACACGACGTTTTTTGTCACCGAGAACGTGCGCTCTTGTCTCGCGTACCCTTCACGCTCCACAACGATACGATACTGTCCGTTCGCAACCGTGAACGCATACAGTCCTTCATTACCGGTAATGATTGGATTTGCCTGACCATAGCGACTTCCATCCCACACACGCCATCCAGAAACGGTCTGTTCATACAATGTCACGCGCGCATTTCCCAATGGCTGTGTGATGGGCGAGATCCCTTGGCGTCCGTAGATACGGCCAAAGCCTTGTGACTCGAGCACGACATCGGCTGTTGAAACGGTCCCGTCAGGAAAACGAAACGTAACGCGCGCGGGTACACGCCCAACCGTATTCGAAGGTATGAAACTCGCACCATACTCACCATTATCACCAACCGGACTCAAGTTATAACGCGAGCCCCCAACATCAATGTAGGCACTTTCTGGATTACTCCCGATCCCAGCGGTAGGTACGCGCACCATCACGGGCCGACCGACCACGGTTCCAACCTCTCCGGCGGCATTTTCCTGAAGCGGAATCGTCCCATTTGCCCCGTAGTAATCAGGATTAATCGAGATATTCGAAGGGATCTCCGGCTCCGTAGACGTTGGAGTAGGAACCGGCGTCGGAATGGGTGGCGTTGTGGTCGTCACCGGCGGAATGGGTGGCGTTGTGGTTGTTCCCGGAGGCGTCGGCGGAGTGGGAGGCGTTGTCGTGGCCGGCGGAGGAACAGGAGGAAGGACGCCAAATGGGGTCGCCTGCGCAAACGCACCGCTTGCAGGATTACCGGAAGCATCTAGCGCATAGTTGGCATAATAATAGGTCACGCCATTACTAAGTCCCCCATCAACAAATGATTCGGCGGAACCCTGATACACAAAACGCCCGTCAGTCGGGCCGGTCGGATATCCATCTGTTCGTGCACGAATGCGAACAAAGACAAAATCCGCATCGGGCGGGTTCGTCCAGCTCAATGTGTTTTGTGCGTCCCCTGCCGTGGCCGTAAAACCAAATACGTTTGACGGCGGAGTCGTGTCCGCTAATGTCGTAAAGGTCGAGTCACCAGAAACAGAGGACAACCCGGTTGACTCCGTAGATCCAACACGAAAATGGTAGAGCGTGTTTGTAGAAAGTCCGGACAGGAAAACTGAATGGCTTGTCACCAACGCAGGATCATTGGCTGTATTCGTATATACGGGAGTTAATCCGTAATCAACAAAACTAGAGGCAGGAACATTCGTCTGCCAAGTGACAACCGCACTAGAGTCCGTAATGTTGATGACCTGTATGTTGTTGATGATCGGTGGCTGCGGTGGAGGCAATGTCGTAAACGTAAAATTTACCGTTGATGCCGCATTCCCCACCGAATCGGCCGAACTTACATTGAAATTATATGTGGTTGAAACACTCAACCCGGACAACGTGATGGAATGCGAAGTCACGAACGAGGCATGCGTCGCCACACCTCCATAGGCGGGCGTTAAACCATACTGAACGGTTCCATTGGCAGCTTCATCCGTATTCCAAATAACTGTTGCCGTTGAGGTCGTGATATTAATGACTTGTACATTAAAGATTGTTGGAGCAGTCCCGTCCGTTCCTGGTCCGCCCCCTCCTCCCGGCGGTGGCGGCGGTGGTAGGGTTGATGAAGTTGAGGAATTCGGAACCGTGGCCGTGATACTGATAAAATCGTTTGTGTAGATCGGGATATCAAAACCGGCCGAATCTCCAAATGTCCCATCAATGGCAAGAAATACGGCTGATCCACCACCGGTTGGATTGATAATGCGGTTGGTTCCGCCGCTTGCATTTGTTCCGATGCGGATGGCCATTAATTGACCCGCCGAAACGGGTCCGCCATTTGTTGGAGCGGTAAAAGTTAGCTCACGTCCAGAAACAGACACGCCCCATGTATTCACTCCGGGCGTTGCGGCGAGGGTTGCGCTTACCTCAAAAGCCGTCGATGTACCATAAAACAAATCAACATCACCGAAGGCGATGGCGGAAAGGTCAAAATTATAAGGATATGTCAGGCGGATCGTTTCTCCGGCCGCGTTCACACCCGATGGCGTTGTAAAACGAATCTCCTGGTTGGATGCAACTCCCGGCTGATCACGCTGCATGATCACGGAGCGGGAGGAAAGCACGGCTGCTGAGGCGCTCGAGAACAATTGGGACGCACCAAGCACGACCGTGCAAAGGGTCGCGAAGACGCGAAACAAAGAGCGCTTACGCATATCGGATCCGGCTTTCCGGAGCCTGTTCCCACCCACCAAACGCCTTGAAGACGGGGTGGGCGGAGGCTGGCTCCCGATTATCCTTTCTTGTCGCTTCTAATCCTCGCCCCGTGAACGAGCATCTTCTTCAAGATGAAGAACGCGAGAATAAGGACAATAAGACTTCCGAAGATCATCCCCAGAGCACGTACCGGCCAAACGCTGAAAGATACGGAACGCTCTTCCCCGCCAATAAAACCGGCTCCGCTCATCTTCACCGTGGCTTTGTGAGGACCGATGACAAACCAGCTGCCAACCTCTTCTCTCCATGAGGAAGAAAGAACGCGCGTTGATCCTGGCAAGACACGAGAATCATCCTGGTTCGCATCCAAAGTCGCAACCTTCATCCCAAACACATTGGTAACCTCAATCATCCCACGTGGAATCGCATGAACAGATCCTTCATTCACGACACTGATACGAAAACCAACCGGTAAATCACTATAAGCTCCAGTCTGGTCAAGTACGAAATCCTTAAGACTCAAGCGCTCTTGCACAGGTCCATTGACTCGCACAAAAAAGAGAACGCCCAATCGAGGCAACATGGCTACCTGCTCATCGGCTGATTGGCGTTTGGAAAAAAACAGTGCCGCATAATGCCCGCCTCCTGGCGCGCTTTGTGGAACACGAACCGCTACTTGGACCGTACCCGTTTGCCCGGGCTGAAGCGTGATCTCTGGCTTATCGACAAACATCCATTCTGGCAGTCCCGAAGTGTCTGACATCGGCAGGAATTCCTGCTGACCATATTCCCCTTTCGGAATAAATTTTTGAATCGTGAGTGCGTATGTTTGTGCTACGCGCTCATCATTGACGATGGTGATCGTGCGAGTTTCCGACTGCCCCGGATCAATCGCGAGATCGTGAATGGCCGGGTTCACCGAAATGGCAGACGCTCCAACAGAGCTGAACAAAAACGAAAGACCAACGAGTCCCCCAACGATGCGCGATGCGCGATACGTGCGTGACATATATTAGTAGTTTGCCGTCAGCGTGTAATAAACGGTTTGCGTGTAACTACCCGGATTCGTATTAGACGTAATCGCGAGCTTGAAAATAGTCGCAATCTTATCCGAAGTCGCTCCCGAAGCGGCTCCCGATGTCTGAACCACGCGTTGCGTCGTACTCACGCTTAAGTCCACTCCCGCGGAAAATGCCGTGGCACCCGTAACCTCGGTTCCGTATTCTTCCGTTCCGATGGATACCGTGCCGTCCGTAACCGGACTCATAACCTGCGCCAGCGCATTCTGCAGCTCTTGATTGGCTTGCAGATATACCGAATACCCCGTCGCTATATTTGTCAGCACAGACGTTCCAACTACAGACGTGTGTGCAAATCCCGGCGATACAACACCAAAGTCAAAACTATTGGCCGATAGGCGGTAGACATAATCGTCACCACCGGCGGGAACGGCGCTCATCCCTGCGCCATCACCCTGAAAACGATCGACCGTGATCACGTTTCCAACGACGGACGTGACCCTCCCCACTGCCACCAATTGGCTAAAGCCATAGTTCTCCACTACGGCTATCAGGTCATCAATGGCATACCCAGAAGCGGAACCCACGGTAACCGTACCGCCAACACCATTAGTGAAGGCCGTCCAAGTTGTCGTAGCCGTATTACTTGTTTTGACTAAGTAAGACAGCGTATTCGCCTCTTCGGGCACGCGGTAACCCGAAGACAATTGATAGTTGGCACTAGTACCAGTTCCAACAGCCGTACCACCAAGGGTGTCGCGAATGCTGTAATTGGTACTGGATCCGACGTCTGAGCCACCCTGGTTTACGTCATCCCAAGGAATCCAATAATTTGTGCTAGACATAGCCAAAACATTGGTTCCAAACAGGAACACGCAAAGAACGACGGCCAAAGACCAGACTTTTCTCATATCAATTGTTAATAACATTTTAGCATTTTTAGGCCAATATATCAAAAATATGCTCTTATGCGTCTTAAAATAATTGTATTACTGTTTCACATGAAACATAATTACTCATTTTAATAGAACTTTGTATAAGCTGATAGAACAATTACTTACCGTCTTATTGTTTCATATTAAATACCACATTTGATGATGTAGCCTTTGTCCATTTGGCAGATAGAACAAATGATGTTTCACATGAAACACCATTGAATAAAATATCTAGTTTTAAAATCTATGTTCGGTCAGTCTAGATGCTACAAGACAAGTAACCTGGAACCGCAAGCGGTGAAATAAAAAAACACCGATGTTTGTTTCACGTGAAACACATGCCAGCCAAAATCAGTTACTAACGAACAATTCCGTAATAAGGTTGATGTCTTATCCTTATATATATGTTTCACATGAAACAATCAGCTGGTAATTACTAATATGCCATTGATAAGAGCGACAACGAGGAAGCAATCTCATCTATGGAGTTACTACGCTAAGCTAGACCACACATGCAATGACGTGAACATATACAGAATGTTTCACGTGAAACATATTTGAAGACAGCGGCTCAAGAAGCGCAGAAAGACTAATCAACATTATTAGTTTCATTTGAAATGCTTTTCTATATTGTTTCACGTGAAACATAAAACCCGCCGAAGCGGGTTATATGATGGTGGACTAATGGGGAGTCGAACCCCAGACCTCTGCAATGCGAATGCAGCGCTCTACCAACTGAGCTATTAGCCCATGGTGCCTCCACGTGGAATTGAACCACGATCTAGGGCTTAGGAGTCCCTCGTTCTATCCGTTGAACTATGGAAGCAGAAGTGTCGTAAAATAATTTCACGTTTATTGTGAAATCGTCCTAACCGACCTCCTGCAAACCGTAGGATACATAAGCGCTAAAAAATCGCAGAAATGAGTATATTTTTAAACACTCGGAGTGTCAATCAAAATGGTGCTAGGATTTGACAATATCTAAGAAAAACTTTAGTCTTAGCCCCGACCTATGCCAAACAAGCACGCAGCAATCAAGGATTTGCGAAAGAACAAGCGCCGCGCTGCGCGTAATTTGCGCGAAAAGACCAACGTAAAGTCGCTTATTAAGCAGCTTAAGGAGTTGGTGAAGGACGGAAAGAAGTCCGAAGCCGAAGCTCTTGTGTCCAAGTTGCAGCAAGCTGCCGACAAGGCCGCCAAGCGCAATGTCATTCACATGAACAAGGCGCGTCGCATCAAGGCTCAAGCCATGAAGGCGACTTCGACCAAAAAATAAGAACAAACAAAACTCCCTCGCGTAAGCGGGGGAGTTTTGTTTTATGGGAGAAGTGACAATGCCTCTTGATCATCCGCGAAACCGAGTCGCTGTAAATACTGAATCATTAACACATGCGACATAAGATTTTCTGTTTCAGAAATATTCATGCGTTGTATTTTATTAACCACGAACGGTGAAAGATTTGCGGTGTCTCGATCGCGTACCCGTAACGCAGAAATATTTTGTTGCGATAGGGGATACATGAAACTGCTCACTGCATCTTTGTTTTTCAAAACATCATAGCGACGACCATCGCGACGAAGAAACGCATCGCTCGCTGCATAGGCATCTATCTCTTCTGCACGAATAATTTCCGACGTGCCTCCGGCAGCCATCTTTGTGAGCTCCTGCGATGCCAACCAAGCATCGCTTTGGCAGGCATCGGCCAATTTTTCGAGCGTCTTCTCATCACTCACACCCATCGCTAAACCAGTCTGTAAAACCCAGGCACGAAATTCCTTCTGGCTGAGCAGGGGATAGTCGTTGACAATCAGCTTAGGAACGTCGGCGAATGGCTTTAGATCAATAGCCGTAGGCTTTTCCTGTTCAATGGATACAACAATGACTCTTTCTGGGTCCTTTGACAGCGCGTTTGCGAGAGCTTTCGTTTTCGTCTTCGGACAATGCTGTATCAAACCGTCTGCGCGGAGAAATCTCATGGGCGAAAATAGGCTTACGGTGAGGCTGCGTTCAATCACTTCTTCGACTGCACCTTTTCCGCTCTCAAAGCGCTCGACACTTGTGCCACTCGGGTCGTGTTTCTGACGAAAGGCCGACTCCAAATCCTGCGCACGTGCGACGGCGCGATACGAGTCCGGACCACAACACAAAATCAACATGTGATTACGCTAACACCTTTTCCATCTCATCCCAATTTGTTCCGGCTTTTGCTTCAACCACAATTGGCACATCGAGCTTTTCAACATGCTCCATAATATTTTTTACAAACTCGGCAACGCGCTTTACATCTTTTTCCGGAACTTCAAAAAGTAATTCGTCATGAACCTGTAACAGCATGCGCGTGTCCTTAAACTTTGTAGGCAACTCCCTTGCAAGCGCGATCATGGAGAGCTTCATCAGGTCGGCGTCCGTTCCTTGCACCGGCATGTTGATCGCCATGCGCTCGGCCTGAGCTCGGACCTGGGCCATCTGGGAATGGATCTCCGGGAGATAGCGCTTGCGACCGAAGAAGGTCTCCACATATCCAAGCGAATGGGCGAGTGCCTTGGTCTGATCCATATATTCACGCACTCCTTTATAGACTTGGAAGTATTTGGCGATGAATTCCTTGGCTTCTGCATACGGAATTCCTGCAACCTGAGCCAAACCTTGTGGTCCTTGGCCAAAAATCAAACCGAAGTTAATGGCCTTTGCGATGCGGCGCTGATCCTTCGTGACGTCTTCGGGCTTAATATCCCAAATACCAGCTGCCGTAGCCGTGTGAATATCCAAGCCATCCTTAAATGCTTTCAGCATGTTTTTGTCTTTTGCAAGCATGGCCACCAAACGCAACTCAATCTGGGAATAATCGCAAGACAAAAGCAAAAATCCGGGCTTTGCAATGAAGGCGTGACGGATCTTGCGCCCCAATTCTGTGCGGATGGGGATATTTTGTAGGTTGGGATCGGTAGATGAGAGACGACCCGTAGCAGCAACCGCCTGGTTATACGTGGTATGAACCCGGCCTTCGTTGTCGGTTTGAAGGGGGAGAGTCTCCACATAGGTCGAAAGGAGCTTACTCACCTCGCGGTAGTCCTCAATCATCTCAATGATGGGGTGTGTCCCGCGTAACTTCTCAAGCTCGGGCGCCGCGGTGGAGAATCCGGTCTTCCCGCGCTTGATGCCCTTTATCGGAAGCGCGAGATGAGTGAACAACACTTCTGCGAGCTGCGTCGGAGATGCCGGATTAAATTCACGGCCAACGGTCTTCAACATTTTTTCTTCCAATCCTTTTTTTAACTTCGACATCTGCTTTGAAAGATCGCCAAGATATTTTTTGTCGATCAAAATTCCTTCGCGTTCCATGTCACGTAAGATCTGAATCAATGGCAACTCAAAACGCTTGAAGACAGTTTCAAGATTTTCTTCGATCATCCGCGCACGAAGAAGGGGAACAAGCTTCAAGATAATTTCTGCTGAACGGAATGGGGGAGCATCTGGCTCGATTTGCACGTTCAATAAGTTGGCGGAAATGGCATCCAAATCATGATTGCGATCACCCGCCCCCAAAAGATACCCGGCAAGCATTGTATCGAATGACCAACGACCGACTTTTTGTCCGTACGCCTCCAATTTCTTGAGTTCAGACTTGGCATCATGCGCCACAAAAGATAATGCCTCGTCCAACAAGAATTCCTTGAGCATTGATGAACCCATTAAGTGATCACTGATATGAAACCCCTTGTCTTTACAGGCTAAAACGACACCGGCACCCGTGTCGGCAAAAAGGGAGCGCTGAGCATCTGCCGGTGAAAACACGACAATGTCGGAACCACAGCGTAATGCTTCAAGTGCTTCGTGCAATCCTTTCTCATCCGTCACCAACACATCCTCAATTTCTCCTGCTGAGAGCTTTGGGAGTGACTTTTTGGAGATCTTATTGACCGGTTTTTCTTCCTTCATCTTCATCTCCTTTGTAACCTTCTCTGCGCCTGGAATTTTTCCGATCAAAGATCGAAAACCCATGCGATGTAAAAAACTCAAAAGCGCATCTTTGTCTTTCGGGAAGGTTTCAACTTCCGGCATCCACTTGATCGGAACATCGGTGTCGATGGTTACCAAGTTCATCAACAATGGGATTTCTTTTTCCGCATCCAAAAGTTTTTTTCGAATCGAATCTGACAGTTTAGATTTTTTGTCGTGCGCCGCTTTCATCACTCCTTTGATCGTTCCGTATGTCTGAAGAAGATCGGTCGCGCCTTTTTCTCCAATGCCTTTGATGCCAGGGATGTTGTCTGATGCGTCACCACGCATCGCTTTGTATTCCAAGAACTGTTCGACGCTCAACCCGTACTCCTCCTGAACTGCCGCCTCATCATATATTTTAGTTTCGCTCAGACCCTTCTTGAACGCCAAAACGCGAATACCTTTACCGATCAACTGCAAAGCGTCGCGATCTCCGGTCACAATGGTCACATCCCACCCCTTTTTCTTAGCCCGAACCGCTAAGGTTCCGATCAAATCGTCTGCTTCATACCCATCTAGCTCCAAAGACTCGATTCCTAGAGCGGCAAAACCTTCCTTAATCCACGGAATTTGAGCGTAGAGCTCATCTTCTTTTTGCTTACGGTTAGCCTTATATTCGACATAGGCCTCGTGTCGGAACGTTGGGGCTTCGGTATCCCAACACGCGACAAAGCTATCCGGATGATGCTCATCAATAAGCTTTAGGGCGGACATCATCATTCCATAGACGCAATTCACCACTAATCCTTCAGGATTTGTGAGGGGTCTAATGGCATGCCATGTGCGATGCAAAAGAGCATTTGCATCAAGAATATAAAGCCTTTTCATAGCGACTATATTCTCACACTTGAGCTGGCTCCGTATAGGGAAAAAGGGTTATCAACATCCATCCACTTGTTATCCACAATACATGCTCAGCCGCAAAATACTCCGCATGAATAAAAAAAGCTCATTCTTAGCCAAAACCCTTTTAAAGCGATGTCTTAAATATAATAGATACAGATCTTCAATATGTTTATTGGGGATCATGTTTGTTTCATGTCTCACGGATCCTTCCGCCCTTTGCTACGAAAAGCCCAAGCTTTGCTCGGGCTCTTTGGCGTAGTCCTAGCCCCGATTCTTCAAGCGGCGCTCGCGTTTGGAACCCCCACCCCCGTCCTCGCCGCCTCAAACATCAATCCTCAGATCTCATACCAGGC
>CAZQSK010000015.1:0-11973 GCA_964596245.1 uncultured Gammaproteobacteria bacterium | reverse complement strand
GTGGGAAATAACTTACCCACATAGGAACAGAAAAAGAACGAAAAAGTCGCTGTAAATAGCGGCTTTTTTGATTGTTCACGATCTTTGACCAATGTAGCAAAGTGGCATAGAATGGTAGCAAGTGGGAATTAATGGGAAACCCACCAATCCGCTCTATGTTCATCGGCGAGTTTCATCACACGCTAGACGACAAGGGCCGGATGTCCATCCCGGTCAAATTTCGTGCTGACCTCGCACAGGGCGCAGTTGTCACGCGCGGACTTGATCACTCTTTGTTCCTTTACCCCAAAGACGAATGGCAGAAGCTGGCTGAAAAGCTTGCTGCGCTGCCCTTCGGCCAAGCTGATACTCGTGCCTTTGCCCGCTTGATGCTGGCTGGTGCGATGGAAGTCGAAATCGACAAGTCAGGCCGTGTACTCCTTCCGGAATACCTGCGTACGTACGCGGGGCTGAGCAAGGACGCGGTGGTCGCAGGTCTGTTTAACAGACTTGAGATCTGGGACGAGGCGACGTGGAAAGACTACGCCGCTAAGACCGAGGCCGAGGGTAATGCGATCGCGGAACGACTCCACGATCTCGGCGTATGAGTTCCGTCCATGTTCCCGTGATGCTCGAGGAGTCCATGCTTGGCCTCGAGATTCATCCGGGCGGGACATACGTTGACGGCACCTTGGGCGGTGGTTCTCACACGGAGGAGCTGCTCAAGCGTTCAGCGCCAAACGGCAAAGTCTACTCATTCGACGTGAATCCCAAAGCGATTGCTGCCGCAAAAGAGCGGCTCGCCGCTTACGGAGACCGTTGGACGGGGATAGACGCCAACTTCCGCCATCTCGACAGCGAGCTCGAAGCCCAAGGCGTAGAGCCAGGCACGGTGGACGGCATTCTGCTCGATCTCGGGTTCTCCTCCGACGAGATCGCAGATCCATCCAAAGGCTTGTCCTTCAATCTTGAAGGGCCTCTCGACATGCGACTTGGTCCGAAAGCGAACGAGGACGGCCTCACCGCCTCGGACATCGTCAATTCTTGGAGCCAACGTGAACTGGAAACGCTTTTCCGCAATTTCGGCGAAGAGCGTTACGCCAGAAAGATCGCCGAAGCCATCGTTCACGCCCGCAAGGCAGCCCTCATCATCCGGACATTGGAGCTCGTCTCCATCATCCGTGGTGCGGTACCGGCCGCTTACGAGCAGGGACGCATTCATCCGGCGACCAGAACCTTTCAAGCCTTGCGCATCGCGGTAAATGACGAGCTCCCGGCGCTCAAAGACGCCATCAAAGCCGCACATCGCATGCTCAAGCCTGAGGGGAGACTGGCGGTCATCACCTTCCATTCGCTGGAAGATCGCATCGTCAAAATCGCGTTGAAAGAAGAGGAATGGACATCCATCACCAAACGCCCGCAAGAACCGAACGAACAAGAGCTAGAAATCAACCCGCGCTCACGCAGTGCAAAACTCAGAGTCGCCATCAAAAACAAAAAATAATCCTATGGCTCGCGCCTTTGTTCTCACGCAACAACTTCCGTTCTCTTCCTCCTCGACCCATGTGGGCCGACGCTTGGAGCGTGCCGCCAAGAACTCTTGGGCCGTGGCTTTTCTGGTGCTGACAGCCATGTTGGGCGGGTATTACGTCTATCAGATGAATATCACGGCTTCCAAGGGTTATACCTTGCGTGAGCTTGATAAGCGTCGTGAACAGTTGCGTACGACGGTGGGCGTGTTGGAAGCTCGTGGAGCTCAGATGCGCGCGTTGCGTACCATCGAGTCGCGTGTACAGGGTCTGGGATACGTGTCAGTCGACAAGATGGAGTTCGTTGATGTAGCAGGTGGTTCCTACGCCTTGGCGCGCTAATGGCGTCCCGGGTCGGCTGCTTGGTTCCCGAGCAACCGATCCGGTGCGTCACCCGACCAAGACGACCGGATCAATAGAGGCTCCCCATTCATTCGCGTGAAATGGGGAGCTTCCGTTTTTATGCTAGAATAGAGCCATGCGTTCCGCGTCGTTGGAGCTGACGAAATTTGTATTCGCCGAAACCGTCGGAAGCGTGATCCGTTTCCCGATTTGGTGGTATGGCGAAGGTTTGAGTCGTTTGGTGGGATGGATCGTCAAGCAACTTTCTTACCGTTGGAAATCGTTCTCATTTGTTATCTGGATGCAAAACCTGTTCGTGCCGATGTATGGCCAATATGACTTGGCTGGGCGTCTGGTGAGTTTTGTCATGCGTTTGGTTGTGCTGATCGGCCGCGGAATTTTTATCGGCTTCGAAGCCGCGGGATATCTCGTTTTGTTATTTGCATATGTGATTGTGCCGCCGATTTCTTTTTTGATGGCGGCTTACAGTTTGTTGGCCTTCATCGCATCCTGATATGGAAGAGCTCGCTTCACCGTTTGCACCACAGCAACCAACGGAAGAAGGTCTTCCTTCACCCGACGGGATTTTGGTTTGGCGTGCGCCGGTGGATTCGATCGCGTTCGAGATCCGTCATTTGCGTAAGATCGTTCATAATACGTTTCATGCCTCCCTTACGGTGTTAATGCTCGGCTGTTTTGCTCTGGCGGCGTGGCGCTTTGTACTGGCTGAAAACACAGTCGATGCCTTGAGTCTGGAATATCTTTTTTCCGGTGCCATGCCCGTGTTCTGGACATCATTGGGTATCTTTCTCTGCACGTTCTTGATCTTCCGTCTTCAAGCGTACGGCGAACAAGTAAAGCCATTACCGAATTGGGGCAAAATGCATCCTGCCAAAATTCCAGAGAGTTTTGTGCGTGATGTGGCGCCGTATTTTAACGACGCCGCTTGGGAAACGATCAAGTTTGCATATGCCTTAGCAGAGAAGACAGGAAAAGATTCTCTTCGCCCGATTCATTTGTTTGCTGCGGCATTATCCGGTCCTGCGGGTGGTATATTCATGACGCGCTTGGGTATGGATTTTGAGCGCGTGAAAGACGGCATAGCGACATTGGTGCGCGAAGGGGAGCCCGGAGCCCCGCCGCGCCTATCACCAGAAGCGCGTGTTGTTTTGTTGCATGCCTATGATCTGGCACGCGAGGCGCGTCGTCGCAGCGTCGGCTCTATTGAAATTTTCATGGCCGCGTATGAGGCGAACGATCGCCTACAAGATGTGTTGGACGCGGCTGGATATCCGCCGGCGCACGTGCGACATGTAGCGAGTTGGGTGCGCATGCAGGAATTGTTACGTGAAGAGCAAGCTCGTTTCCGAGCGTTGGCCGCACTCAAGCCGGATACGGCCATGAATCGTTCAATGACCGCGCGTCAAACCGCGTTTCTTGATCGCTTCAGCGAAGATCTTACGCGCTTGGCACGAAACGGATATTTGGCGCCACTCATTGGTCGCGAGCGCGAAATGGAAGAGCTGTTGCGTGCGATAGAATCCGGTAACCGTTCTGTTGCTTTGGTCGGCGAGACCGGAGTAGGGAAGTCGGCGTTGGTAGAAGGTCTTGCTCGCCGCATGGTTGAAGAAGATGTGCCGCCGGAATTGTTTGATCGACGTTTGGTTTCCGTCAATGTCGCGCAATTGTTAGCTGCCGGTGAGCCTTCGCTTGCTCCGCAACGGTTGATGGCTTTGTTGAGCGAGGTTGCTGCGGCAGGGAATATCATCTTAGTGATGAATGGGATTGAGTCGCTTGTCGGTGCGGGTTCCGGCGGGACGATGGATTTGGCAGAAGCGCTGGCATCGGAATTGGATAAGGGCTATTTCATTATGGTTGCGACGCTTACGCCCGCGGCCTGGACCGGATATTTGGAGCGTCGTAGCTTGGGAAACAAGCTCATCAAAGTGAATGTGCCGGAATTAAGCCCTGAAGATGCGATTCGCGTCTTGATGGCACGCGGTGGGTACATCGAATATCAAAACAAAACATATTTCACTTTTGCCGCGCTTGATAAGGCTGTGTCGTTGGCGGGTCGTTATCTGCGCGAGCTACGTTTACCTGAAAGCGCCTTAAACATCATCAAAGAAGCCGCTGTACTTGCGCGTCGCGAGCAAGGCGAAAACGGGCTTGTGACCGGTGAAGATGTGGCCCGCGTCATTCATGACAAGACAAACGTTCCGGTTGAGGCGGTGAATAGCGATGAATCAAGTCGTTTGTTGAGTCTCGAAGATCATTTGCATGGTCGTGTGATCGGTCAGGATGAGGCTGTGAAGGCTGTAGCACAGGCCATGCGCCGTGCGCGTGCAGAGATTCGAGAAGGCAAGCGCCCGATCGCGAACTTTTTGTTTCTTGGGCCTACCGGTGTTGGTAAAACTGAATTAACCAAGGCATTGGCTGCAGAATATTTCGGTGATGAGAAGATGATGATTCGTCTCGACATGTCCGAATACCAGCATCCATCGTCTGTATCGCGCATCATCGGCGAGCCGGGCGATGACCGTGGCGGATTGCTCACTGAAGCCGTACGCAAGCAACCGTTCACCATTGTGTTGTTGGATGAATTAGAAAAAGCCCATCCGGATATTTTGACGTTGTTCCTTCAGGTGATGGATGACGGTCGTCTTACCGACGGGGTTGGGCGCACCATCGACTTTACGAATGTCGTTTTGATCGCAACCTCAAATGCCGGTACGCAATACATTCAGGATGAAACATCCAAAGGGACGTCGGTTGAGCGCATTAAAACTGGCCTACTTGAGGAGCAGCTCAAGGGGATCTTTCGGCCGGAGTTTCTCAATCGTTTTGACGGTGTGATCGTGTTTAAACCGTTGGATATGGATGCCGTGACGCAGATCGCGCATTTGTTATTGAATTCCGTCGCGAAGCGCATGGAAGAGAAAGGAATTGTGTTCCGCGCAGAGGACGATGCGGTCGAAGAATTGGCTAAAGCCGGATTCGACCCATTATATGGTGCGCGTCCGTTGCGCCGTGTGATTCAGGACCGAGTTGAGAATGCGCTGGCAGATGTATTGCTGCGTAATGGTGTAGCTCGTAAAGATACGGTGATCTTGAAGGCGGGCGGACAACTCGAGGTGCGTAAATATCAGGGATAAAAATACCCCGCAGGTGCGGGGATTAGATGGCCTTGAACGTCTCGTAGATCGTGCGCATGTCGCTGTTGATGAGTAGCTGCATGATTTGCACGAGACCCTTGAGATTTTCGCGGCTGAGACCGACGCGGATGCCCGCCTTGAGCATCTGCTCACGGAGACGGGTGGCTGATATCCAGGCGTCGGTGTGGGCAATCAGCATCACATCCTGGCCGAAGACGGCTCGCATCCGTTTCACGGCGTCAGCCATGTTTCGGAAGTCATCCATCTCCGGGTCAAAGATCACGACCTTTATCACGTAGTCGACGCTGGTCGGGATCTCATAGAACGTGTCTTGCACTTGCGCGTACTCTCCGAGCTCCGGAATGGTTCGAAGCATGGTCGAGAGGTAGCTCGCCAGGGAAGGATCGGTGTGAATGATGCCGATGTACACCGTCTGCTTCTCAGACCCGACTTGGCTGATCGGCGCCTCGACATCGATCTCGATGCCCGCATTTACGGGATCCGGATGCAGAGGAGTCGGGAGAAGTGGATCGGGATGCAGCGGAGTCGCGATCAGCGGTTCCGGGTGCAACGGCGTCTTCATCGAGTCGCTGTCGACCTTTGTCCGGGCGAAGACGGCGCTCTCGTGCGACAGTCCGGTCAGGTAGAGGGCCATCCCGGCGAAGTCATTCGCCTCCGCGACCACCGTTACTCCGGACGCCTCGAGATCTTCGAGGAGCGTGTTGTTCTCGATGTTCGAGAGATAAGCGATAAGCACGATGTCCTGACCGAAGAGCCTTTGCAGGCGATCGATGGCATCCGTCTTCTGGAAGTCCGGATGGAGCGGATTGAAGACGATCGCCTCGGCGGCCCACTGGCCCTGCTCCGGGACGCGATCGAGCGTCGCGATCACCTTGACCGCGCTTCCGGCCGTTTCGGCTAGTTGCTGTTCAAGTTTTTCGCAGAAGAAACGATCTGCACCAATGGTACAGACGCGGACCACTCCCATTGCCGGCGGCGGGAGAGTGGCCGTGACATGGCTAGTCATGGTTACCCCCATTGCCGGGCGGAATTGCCCATCCCATGTGAGCAAAATATAATGAGAATGTCAATTGCGGACTATTTATTTTTGGCTTAACATACGGAAAGATGACGCTTGATATCGTTCCTTGGCTTTTCGGCGGTTTGCTTACGATCGCAGCCGCATCTTTTGCGTTCACTCTGGCCTCAAAACGTATCGCGCGGGCGTGGGGCGCTATGGATCATCCAACCGGCGGGAGGAAGATTCACCATACGGTCACGCCTTTGTTGGGTGGATTGGGTATTGGTATTGCGCTATGCGCCGGTATCTTGTTTTTTTCGAGTTGGTCGCAACAGGTGATAGACCCCGCCTTTCGTATACAGCTGTTTGGATTCATTGCTAGTATCGTTGTCCTGATGATCGGTGGCGCATTGGACGATCGTTTTAATCTCCATCCCGCCACGCAACTTGGTTTTATTGTTGCGGCTTGTCTTGTAGCGGTGTTGACGGGGACAAATGTAAGCAAGATTACGAATTGGGCCGGCGGAGCTCCGATTGAGCTCGGGGTCTTCGGTCAGGGTTTGGCATTTTTCTGGTTACTGGCCGTGACGCTCGCGCTAAAATTCATGGATGGATTGGATGGGTTGGTTACAGGTCAAACAATCATTGGGGCATTGTTGATCGGAGCGCTCGCGTTAACGCCGAGCTACTTCCAGCCTCAAGTCGCGATTTTGGCTATCTTTGTTGCTGGCGCCTTTCTCGGCTTCCTCCCTTTTAATTTTCATCCCGCGAAGCAGTTTCTTGGTGAATCGGGCGCAACGATCGCCGGATTCTCGCTCGGTTTTCTTTCCATCCTTGGTGGCGCGAAATTGGCGACGGGTCTGATGGCGCTCGGTCTCCCGTTGATGGACGCCGGCATTGTCGTGATTGGTCGCATGGTGCGAGGCACCTCGCCGTTCAAGGGTGATGATACGCATCTGCATTTCAAATTGTTGCGAGCCGGCTTAACTCAGCGCCAAGCCGTGTTGTTAATTTGGACGATCTCCGGCGTCACTGGTTTGATTGCGCTTACGCTTCAATCCGTTGGCAAAGCATTGTTAGTTGTGTGGTTGATGTTTGTTTTGATCGGCTTGTCGGTTTGGTCCGGAAAGCGGACAATCAACTGATATGAAGCGCTCCGATCTCGCGTTTGTGGCGATCGTCATTCTCGTTTTTTTGTGTGGAGTGGTGATCTGGGGAATGAAGCAGTTCGACACGCATCCATACAACTCGACTGTAGATGTTCCCGTTTCCGAGCGTCCAATTTGGACGCTCTCTCTTAACGGAACCCCTATTCATGCAGAAGTGGTGTACCTGGGGCCAGATACGACGCGCGGTTTAGGAGGGCGTACTCAATTACCTCGCGATCACGGGATGCTTTTTGAAATGGAATACGAGGGCATTCACTCTTTTTGGATGAAAGACACGCTCATCCCGCTTGATATTATTTGGATACGCGGCGACAAGGTTGTCGAGATCGTAACTCTGCAGCCCCCAAAAAACACATTTGAGATTCCGGAAACGCATGAGCCGAGCGCGACCGCGAATCGCGTTTTGGAAATCAATGCGGGCGTGGCTGCTGCAGCCGGATTGAAGGTCGGAGACACGATCGGGGGAATTGACACGGCGTCGAGTTTGTACTAGTTTCGGCGCACGAGGAGGTGCACGTTGTCATCAAAAATCGGGAAAGGAGTGATGCTCAAGGTGTACCTTGCCGACGTGATCGAAAGCGTCGACGAGCACCTGGGCGAGATGTATCTCTACGAGGTACATCAACTGATCGTGAAGGGATTCACCCGTGAGCAGCGCGCCCGTTTCAACGCGGGAACCATCAACACGGATGTGGATTCCGAAATTTTCGCGGGAGAGCTCATGGCCAAGGCGGCCGGGAAACGGCTCATGCCTTCATCGGAGCTCTGTCACAGACTCCCGATGTTCAAGGCGAAGCTCGCGGAGCTGTATCGCGGCTTTCTGCTGCAGCAGGTGTCTGATCCGGCTGCGGAGGATCGGGTCTTGGTGCCGACGACCGGCATCACGATCCATTTGCCCGACGGCACCACCGAGACGTTCGACGAGCACGCGCTGCATCGTGCCGCGCTCTGGGTGCGTCTGAGCTCCGATCCAGAGTTCATTATGCTTCTGGTCGACGCGTATCTTCCGTTCAAGGAGATGGCGACCTTCAGCGATTTCAGGAACGAGTTCCTGATGACCTGTCTCATTGGTCGCCTGACCTCGATCCAGGGCGCCAAGGACGTGCTGGCCAACTTCCCGGCCCGCTACAAGGCCGACCACTATCACTGATCCCAATGGGATCTTTTTTTATTGCGTAGGATTGACAAAATCGAAAAAAGCCGCTAGCTTTTTTGTGCCAAAACCAAGGAGGCTCTGGTGAACGACCAAGACAATTCCGAGACGTTGCGCTCGTATCTCAATGAGCTGCTCGACACCGTCGACGCCCAGCTGCGCGAGCCTTACAGCGATGTGCTCAAGCGCGAGGTCGAGATGCGGTTCTGCCGCACGTGCCGCGCCAAGTTCGGTGGGCCGACGCCCAGCGGCTTTGCTCCGCCCGAGGAGGCTGCCAAGACGCTCATGCGCAAGGCGGCCGGAACAAAGCGGAGCATCCCGTCGGCGGAGATCTGGCGCACTCAGTCGGATCTCAAGCAGCGACTGCAGGAGATGTACACCGTCTTGATCCGTGAGATGGTGGGCGCGCATCAGGCGTCCCCGATCGACGTGGGCGCCACGGTCGTTGTCGGTGTACCGCCGGAGGACATCGTCCGATCGGTGCTCTGGTGGCGGGTGAGTGCCGATCCGCTCGTCATCGAGCGCATGAAGGAGGCAATGCTGCCGGCCGGAGCGAGCCAGACCTTCGAGGGCTTCCGCAAGGAGTTCGTGGATCTGTGCAGCCGCCGCAACGTCACGAGCGTTCCCGAGGCTCTGAAGCTGCTCGAGGAGCAGGCCAAGGCCTACATCGAGCGCTACTACCACTAACCCGCCAAAAGGCGGTTTTTTCTTATATAGGCTCTCTATTGACAGGTTTTTCTGGTTTCGCTAAGCTCTAGGCCATTCTAAAAACCCTATGATTGCTGTAATCAAAACCGGTGGCAAGCAGTATCTCGTCCAGCCGGGCGACGTCATTAAGGTCGAAAAGCTCGACGCCAAGGTGGGGGACTCCCTCCAGTTTGACGTGCTTATGACCGCCGAAGGTGAGGATGTGAAGCTGGGTACTCCGGTTCTCTCCGGCAAGGTCAGCGCCGAAATCGTCGCTCATGGTCGTGACCAGAAGATCGAAGTCGTGAAGTACAAGGCCAAGAGCCGCTACACGCGCCGCACCGGTCACCGTCAGTTTTTCACCAAGATCAAGATCGGCAAGATCGCATAACATAAAACGGGCTTCGGCCCGTTTTATGTTTCCTTTCGATTCTGGAGTGCGTCGGCCAGCGTGTGAGCGTCGGCGTATTCGAGTGCGGCGCCTGTGGGGAGTCCGCGAGCCAGGCCGGTAATTCGCAAGGGGAGATTGGCTAACTGTTTCTTTAAATAAAGTGATGTCACATCGCCGGTCACATCCGTATCAAGTGCGAGAATGATTTCCTTAACGATCGGCATGCGTGCGCGCGCGAGAAGCTGTGGAATGCGCAGCGTGTCCGGCGTGCGGCCTTCGATCGGATCAATGGTGCCACCAAGCACGTGATAGGTGCCTTTGAAGACGCCGGTCTCTTCCACCGACTTGATGTCCGGGCTTACGGCTACGACGCAAATCGAACTCGCATCACGCTTCACATCCGCGCAGATGGCGCAGGGTGAACGATCCGACCACTGACCACACGCATCGCAATGGCGCACATTCTGCCCGAGCATTTGGATGCTGCGGCTGAATCGTTCGATGACTTCCTTGGGTTGAGTTACCAACCAATAGGCATAACGCAAAGCGGCCCGAGGTCCGACCCCAGGAAGTGAGTCAAACGCCGCAGCGGCGTTTTGGATCGGTTCGGGTAAATTCGCCATGCGTTATTTCTTCATCATGTCGCCAAGTTCATTGGCGAGATCCAATCCGCCGATATCCTTCAACTTCGTTGACATGACCTGCTGGATTTTCTTGATCGCTTCGTTGGTCGCATCCTTGATCATGCCCTCGAGCTTACTGCGATCATCCATGGCGCCTTCGTCGATCGAGACATTCAAGATCTGTTGATTGCCATCAATCTTCACCTTTACTTTGCCCCAACCAGCCGACCCTTCGGCAGATTCCTGGGCCAATGCATTTTGGATGGTCTTGGCCTTGTCTTTAATGTCTTTGAATTGCTTCAGTTTGTTGAACATAGGTTTGGGCTAGAGTATCAGAATGGCACGGAACTTCCAGGGTTGGGGCTTGCGACTCCCGGCGGCAATGCTCCGCCTGCCGGTGCGGAAATGGTCTGTGGTACGGGACTTCCTGGCATCATGTTGTGCTTTTGGAGGTTCTTGAAGCTGGCACGTGCGGCATCGAAATAGAGTTTGACCATGCCGGTCGGACCGTTACGGTGTTTGGCGATGTGGATTTCAGCCATGTTTTGTTCTTCCGGCGAAAGATCTTCCGGGCGGTAGTTTTTGTCGGCTGCTTTGCGGTAGATGAACAGCACCACGTCGGCGTCTTGCTCAATGGAGCCTGATTCACGCAAGTGGGCGAGACGGGGGATGGCCGGCTTCTGTAATTCCACCGAACGTGCAAGCTGTGAAAGCGCAACCACGGGCACATTCAATTCACGTGCGATCGATTTCAAACCACGGGTAATTTCGGCGACTTCCTGCACGCGGTTTGACTCCGCGCTCTTCGTGCGGCCTTCCATCAGCTGCAAGTAGTCGATCACGATCATGCCAAGACCATGCTCCATCTGGAGACGGCGCGCTTTGGTACGGATCTCCATGATGTTGGCATTGGCGGAGTCGTCGATGTAAATCGGCGCTTCGGACAAAGCACCAAGCGCATGGCCGATGCGTTCGAATTCATTGTGTTCACCGCCGTCATTCAATTTACCGGTACGCATGCGCCACAAGTCCACATTGGCTTCGGCGCAAATCATACGATCAACCAACTGCTCCTTCGACATTTCCAATGAGAAGATGCCAACCGGAACTTTGTATTTCGCGGCAGCGCCACGCGCGATGTCCAATGCAAAAGCGGTCTTTCCACAAGAAGGACGCGCGGCGAGCACGATTAAGTCGCTTTTTTGAAAGCCACCGAGCAAGTTATCCAAATCGATATAGCCGGTCGCGATGCCGCGCAGCTTTCCTTTTTCACGATGTAATTCATCGATGCGTTCAAAGGCATCACTCAACACGTCGCGAATCGGCGTGAAGGCGCGCTTCATGAACTTTTGTGAAACGTTGAACAGCTTTGATTCTGCCTGGTCGAGCAAAGCCTCTACATCCTCCGCCTGTTCGTAGCCAAGAGCGGTGATATCCGAAGCCGCCTGCAGCATGCGGCGCAGGGTAGCTTTCTTTTGGATGATTTCTCCGTAGTGAACGACGTGACTCGCTGTTGGTACTGCATTGGTGAGACCGATCAGCTCGGCGCGGCCTCCGATGGCCTCCAAATCGTTCTTTTCTGTCAGACGGTTGCCCAGCGAGAGCAAGTCGATCGGTTCATTGCGCTTATAGAGCTCGACCATCGCCTCATAAATGCGGCGATGCTTATCCAGGTAAAAGTCCTCAGGAGCAAGCAAATCCGCGACTTTGATGATGGCGTCCTTATCCAAAAGCAGGGAACCGAGAAACGATTGCTCGGCTTCGAGGTTTTGGGGAGTCAGGCGCTCAAGCATCGCCATATGACCGCATCTTGTCTTATGCCCAATGCATCGTCAAACAGGTGAAAAAACTGGTATAATAGGCGCATGTCGGCGCGCGCTCGTTCAACGGTGAGGGCACTACTCTCCATGGTCGGCATCATCAT
>CAZQSK010000014.1:0-13378 GCA_964596245.1 uncultured Gammaproteobacteria bacterium | reverse complement strand
CGCGATGCGGCTATGCGCGTTCAAGATACGCTTGATAATCTAGAGTCAGCGAGACAATTCAATAACTTTGTTTCGTTGATAGAGAAAGGACAGCCATGGCCGCAGGATGCGGATGTAACGAAGGATGATATTGCGTTTTTGAACCACACGGTGGGCGCGGAAAAGATTGCAGAGTATTTTGATGGCCCAAAAAATGGCGTCGGGTTTTCCATTTACTACCGTAGTGTCCTTCAGGGATCGTTGCCTGCCCATCCGATGCTCGACATTGTGCATACGTTTTTACCTGATGGTGCAAAGCTCGTACTTTCCTCTGATGCAATCGATGTCCTGACGCTGAAAGAGCAGGAGGCTCTGCTTGGTAGCAATCCAGATGCCGTGATTGACCCTATGCTCAAATACGAAGCGGCACAGGGGAATAACCCGGCTGATCAGCTTTCTCGAGCGCTTGAGGCCAGAGCTGATTTTCGCGCCTATAGTCCCAGATCCAGGGGTCGAGATGATATAAGTATAAAGATTATCGAAATACCCAAGCGCATTGACGAGGAGGTCGAATAACCGCTATACTGACCGCCATTGTCGCTATGCCGTCTTCAGCTGTACCCGCGCACGTCGCCATGATCATGGACGGCAATCGCCGTTGGGCAAAAGAACAAGGAATGCCCTCAATTGAGGGTCATCGGGCTGGTTACGAAAAGATGAAGCAGGTGGGTGAATGGTGTCTGGCACGCGGTGTCCAGGTTCTTACCGTGTATGCGTTTTCGACCGAGAACTGGAAGCGCAGCGAAACGGAAGTTGGTTTTTTGATGACGCTCCTGGAGCACGCGCTGGAAAAAGAACTCAACTATTTTATTGATCGTAAAATTAAGTTGCGTGTGCTTGGTCGTCGTGAGGGATTCTCAAATAAGATTTTGTCTTTGATTGATAAGGCGCAGGAAGCGACAAAAGATTTTGACGCGATGACATTCGCGATTTGTTTGAATTATGGTGGTCGCCAGGAAATCGTTGATGCGGTGAAAGAGATCGTCGCCGAAGGGATGGCGCCTGATGTGATTGATGAAAATTCCATCGCTAAGCGTTTGTACTGGCCGAACATGCCTGATCCGGATTTGGTGATTCGTACCAGCGGTGAAGAGCGCTTGTCGGGTTTTCTTCTGTGGGAGTCTGCATACAGCGAGTTTTATTGGATCAAAAAGAATTGGCCCGCGCTGGAAGAATCTGACATCGATGCGGCATTGGAAGAGTTCGCCACCCGCCAGCGTCGGTACGGGGCCTAGTCTCTTGACTTGGCTTTTGCAAAGGATGCGCGAGGCGTATCCTATTTTTTATGAAAAATCGCCGACGTACTTTTGTCTTTATTGCAGGTGGTGTGATGTCGGGAGTCGGTAAGGGGGTAGCAAGCGCTTCGATCGGGGCGATCATGAAAGCTCGCGGGCTCAAGGTGACGGCTGTAAAAATCGATCCATATATTAACGTCGATGCCGGAACCATGAATCCGGTTGAACACGGAGAAGTTTTTGTGACGCGTGATGGAGATGAGACAGACCAGGATATTGGTAATTACGAGCGTTTCCTTGATGAGGACATTTTGAAGGTGAATTACATGACGACGGGTCGCGTGTATCTGTCGGTTATTCAGCGTGAGCGCAGCCTCGGATATGGAGGTAAGACGGTGGAAGTAGTGCCGCATGTCCCGGAAGAGGTGATTAGCCGCATCAAAGCGGCGGCTACCTATCATGATGCGGATGTAACGATTATCGAAGTTGGTGGCACGGTCGGGGAGTATCAGAACATTTTGTTTTTGGAAGCGGCTCGCATCTTGCAGCATGAAAAACCTGACGATGTGCTGATTGGTTTGGTGAGCTATCTTCCGGTGCCGGGAAATCTGGGCGAGATGAAGACCAAGCCCACGCAGTATGCCGTTCGTACGATGAATTCGGCCGGTTTGCAGCCCGACTTCATCATCGGTCGTTCAGACTTTCCGATTGACGAGCCACGCAAGAAAAAGATGGCCATTCATTGCAGCGTGCAGCCGGAGCAGATTATCAGCGCGCCGGATGTCTCATCCATCTATGATGTGACGGCTCATTATGAACGCGAAGGCTTGGGCAAGTTGATCGTCAAAAAGCTCAATCTCAAGAAGACGAAGCCGAATCTCCGTCAATGGAATGCGCTGACCAATCGAATAGCCAACAATCGTGATTCCTTACCGATCGGGATCATTAGTAAGTATGCGGTGACGGGCTCATTCAATTTGTCTGATGCCTATTTGTCTGTCATCGAGGCTATCAAGCATGCATGTTGGAAAATCGGCCGCAAGCCAACTCTTGTATGGATCGATGCCGAGGATTTGGAAAAGAACCCGGCGAATGCCCAGAAGCTGCTTAAGGGATTGAAGGGGATTATCGTGCCGGGCGGATTCGGCTCTCGCGGCATCGAGGGGAAGATTCGCGCCATCCAATATGCACGCGAGAAGAAAATTCCATTTCTCGGTTTGTGTTATGGCATGCAGATGGCGACCGTTGAGTTTGCGCGGCATGTGTTGCATCTGAAGGATGCGCATACGACGGAGATCAATCCCAAAACATCGAATCCGGTCATTCACCTGATGAATGAACAGCAGGAGAAGATGAAGAACAAGAGTTATGGCGGGAGTATGCGTTTGGGCGATTTTCCTTGCTACCTGAAAGCGGGGAGCATGGCGCGAAAGCTTTATGGAGAGGAGATGGTGCTGGAGCGTCATCGTCATCGTTTCGAATACAATCCCGAGTATCGCGCGAAGTTTGAAAAAGCCGGACTTATCTCATCGGGAATGTCGCCTGACAATTCCCTGACCGAAATCATCGAACTAAAGGGCCATCCGTTCTTCATGGGCTCCCAGTTTCATCCTGAATACACCTCGCGTCCCATGCGACCTCATCCGTTGTTTCTGGGTTTTGCAAAAGCGACTACAAAAAAATAAGGACAAAAAAATCCCCGCGCTGCGGGGATTTTCTTTTGTGCTTATTTCGCTTCGGCCGGGACAACGTTGGCGAACTTTGCGAGCTGGAACTTTCCGGTAAAGCGACGAATGCGCTTGTCCGTGAACTTCACGACGCCCGGAGCGACCGCGAAGAGCGTGTCGTCAGAACCCATGCGCACGTTCAATCCAGCGCGGATCTTGGAGCCACGCTGACGAACGATGATGTTACCGGTCTTCACCACTTCGCCGGCGTACTTTTTTACGCCAAGGCGCTGGCCTTGGGAATCGCGGCCGTAGGATGTAGAACCACCTGCTTTTTTGTGTGCCATAGGGTTGTTGAGGGAATGGGCGCTATGTTACGCGCAATCTTATGACTTGTCAAGCGGGGGATGAAGGCGTAAATTACAGTTAATATGGCGAAAAATAAGGCTGAACTTACCGCAGACGTTGAACGGGTCTTGGATGTTATTCGAGGTGGCCTAGCCATGCACGGGGGTAATGTGGAGGTGATTGACGTGGAGCCTGACATGGGCCGCGTGAGCGTTCGTTTCCAAGGAGCTTGTGTGGGTTGTCCCATGTCTGAAATGACATTTAAGGCTGGGATTGAAGATACATTACTTGAAATGTTGCCGGGCGATATCAAGGAAGTCGTACAGGTGGCATAGCTATGAATTTGGACGGCTGGTTCTTTTCCGCACGTTTGGCCTGGGGACGCGTCTGGATTCGCGTCGCCACCGTGCTGGCATTGGTGACGAGCATCGGTGTCAGTGCTTGGTTTTTGTCGAGCGTGCTTCCGATCGCGCGTGCGAATGGGACGTTTGCCTATCATTATAATATTTACCTCGGGATCGATGACATTCGTCCTTGGGGGTGGGCGTTCGCTTTGCCGGCTGCTTGGATCGGGTTAACCATGCTCGACTTACTGCTCGCGTACGGCTTTTATCGTAAAGACGTTGTGCTCGCTTCTTCCTTGTTCGCGTTGTCGGCGTTGTGGGCTTTGCCCTGGTCCAGCGCCCTGTTCTATCTCGCCCTTGTAAACACACCAAGCCTATGATCACCCCACCTCTTTCCGTTGTACGTCCGCTTGTCATCGCGACGGTTTCCTTCATCGTCTCCGTGCTGGCCATGCCGGTACTGATCCGTTTGCTGCGTCGCTTCAAGATGGGTAAATCCATTCGTGATGCGAAAGACGCGCCAATCATGGCGGAGCTGCACAAGGCGAAGGCGGGCACGCCGACCATGGGCGGTATCGTAATTTGGGCGACGGTGTTTTTGGTCGTATTTGGTCTCGCGGGTGCTTGTTGGATCGCGGGTGATGGAAGTGCATTTTGTCGCGCGTCATTCCTTTCGCGTGGTCAGACTTGGTTGCCTTTGGGCTTGATGGGAGCTGCCGCATTGATTGGTCTGTTGGATGACTATCTCAACATTCGTCGTTTGGGTACTGGTAAGGGCGGCGGTTTGCGCGAACGTGAGCGTCTCATTTCATATGGCTTGATCGCCATCATCGGGGCTTGGTGGTTTTTCACCAAGCTTGCGTGGGATCAGTTGCATATTCCGTTTGTTGGAACGTATGACATCGGTTTGTGGTACATCCCGTTCTTCATTCTTGTTGTGGTTGCGACGTCTCATTCCGTAAATGTCACGGATGGACTCGACGGTTTGGCTGGCGGAACAATGCTTGCCTCACTCGCCGCGTTCGCGATTATTGCTTGGTCGCAAGGTCGTACCGATTTGGCTACGCTGTGTGCGGCATTGATCGGAGCTTTACTTGGTTTTCTGTGGTTCAACGTGAATCCGGCGGAAGTGTTCATGGGTGATACGGGTTCCATGTCTCTGGGTACGGTTTTAGCCGTCATAGCGCTCATGACAAATCAGCCCCTGTTGTTGATCCTTATTGGTTTGCCGTTCGTGGTTGAAAGCGCTTCCGTCATCATCCAGGTCACAAGCAAGAAGCTACGCGGAGGCAAAAAGATTTTCCTGTCTTCACCGGTGCATCATCATCTGCAGGCGATCGGTTGGAGTGAGCCGCGTATCGTGATGCGCTTTTGGATGATTTCATTCGTCTTGGCCGGTATCGGAACCGTGATCGCTCTTGTTGATCAGATCTAAGCATGCGCCTGAGCTTCACTGACCGCCTACGCGGGCTCGATCCGGTGATCCTTGGGCTCACGGTAACCTTGCTCGTGTTCGGAATCGTCATGCTTATGTCCGCCACCAATGCGGTGGCGTTCCAACGTACCGGCGACAGTTTGTATCTGGTGAAGCGCCAACTCATGCTCGGGGTGTTGCCGGGCATGTTGTTATTTATGGTGCTCGCGTTCATCGATTACCGCGCATGGAAACCGCTGGCGGTTCTCGCTTTGCTGGCTTCGTATGCGTTACTCATCTTGGTTTATATTCCGGGCATTGGTCTTGAAGTTGGTGGTTCGCGTAGCTGGATTGCGATCGGCGGATTCCGTTTTCAGCCCTCGGAATTGGTAAAGCTTTTCTTCATTATCTATCTGGCCGCGTGGTTTTCTGAGCGAAAACCCGATCTTCTCAAAAACGTAAAAGAGGGGATCCTTCCATTTCTCGGCTTATTGGGTTCTGTGGTCGGTTTGTTGGTTTTTCAGCCCGATACGGGTTCGATGGCGGTCATTGCGGGCACGTCGCTGTTTATCTTTCTGGTTGCCGGTGGTCCATGGCCTTGGTTTTTCGGTTTGATTGCCGCCGGTCTCGGCTTCGTGTGGATCTTGATCAAGCGTTCTCCCTATCGAGCGGCTCGTTTCATGGCCTTCCTGCATCCGGAGCTTGATCCGCAAGGAGTCGGCTATCACATTAACCAGGCTATCCTAGCCGTGGCATCCGGAGGGTTGATGGGCGTGGGCTTTGGTAAATCGCGTCAAAAGTTTTTGTACTTGCCGGAAGTCGAGGCGGACTCGATTTTTGCCGTTATGGGTGAAGAACTGGGTTTTGTTTTCATCGTCGCTTTTCTGATTCTGTTTGGCATTCTGATTTGGCGCTGTCTTACGATCGCTCGCCAGTCGAAGGATCGGTTCGGTGCGTTGATCGCTACTGGCATTGCTTCATGGCTCGCGATTCAAGCAACACTCAATATTGGCTCCATGATTGGCTTGTTGCCTATCACGGGTGTTACGCTGCCGTTTATCTCACATGGAGGAACATCGTTGGCTGTGTTGCTAGGCGCGATGGGTCTGGTCTCGGGGATCCCTCGGCATTCCAAATCGTAATATGAACATTCTTTTTGCTGGAGGTGGTTCGCTTGGGCCCGTGACGCCGCTTTTGGCGACGGCAAAAGCGTTAAAGCGTCGTGATACATCGGTCAAGTTTTTTTGGGCCGGAACGCCTGATGGGCCGGAGCGTGCATTGATTGAAGCCGAGGGGATTGAATTTCATGCTGTTCCAGTGGCTAAACTCCCGCGTTATCCAGATTGGCGCTGGATCACATTTCCGTACGACATGTTGAACGCATCCGGTGTCGCACGTGATGTGCTGCGTAAAACAAAACCCGACGCCGTCGTGTCTGTTGGAGGATTTACCTCGGTCCCCGTCATCCGAGCGGCCGCTAAGGCCGGTATTCCGTGTTTCATCCATCAGCTCGATGCAGAAATCAGTTGGTCAAACGCAGCAGTTGCCCATCTTTGCGTATCAAAGACTTCATCCTTTAAGCGTGAGGGATATGACATGATCCCGACGCCCACGCGTTTTCAAATCGATCAGCTTCCATCACAAGCGAACCAGCGTCCGACTGTTTTGTTGATGGGCGGCGGACAAGGTGCGAAAGCGTTGAACGACGCGCTGTTGGAAAAGTTGGATCGCTGGCTAGAGAAAGTGGATGTCATCCACGTAGCTGGAAAAGGGAAGGCTGCGGTTGGTTCACGTGAGGGATATGTTGCCCATGAACTCTTGGATTTGAATGGGATGATGGGGGCATACGCATCCGCCGATGTGATCGTGACGCGCGCCGGTATCGGTGCTTTGTCCGAAATTGCGTCGTTGAAAAAGGCTTCAATCATTGTGCCGATTCCCGGAAGCCATCAAGAAGAAAACGCGCTTGCGTTTGATGAGGCAGGAGCCGGTGTATACGTCCGACAAGATCAGGATGATTTCGCTGATATTCTATTCCAACAGACCATGAGTCTGGTTTCAAATTTTGAAAAACGACGCGAGATGGGGGAGAAGGCGCATGCGTTTTTTCAGACGGATGACGGAAGTGCGCTCGCGGATTTGATCATGAAAAAAACCGAACGATCACGTTCGGTGTAAGCGCGACGCCAGGCGGCGGGTGCGGAGGATGTTCTCGAACTGTGTAAGTGTGTCGTACAGGAAGCGCAGGTCGCCCTTGCTCTGGATCACGAGCTCGATGTGCTTGATGTCCGATGCGTACGTGCTTCGCGCCGAGACGCCGTTTTTGGCAGGGAAGACACGAAAGCCGGCGACGACGGGTATCTGCAGCTGGAAGGGGAAGTGCGGCTTGCGCACGAGATCCTTCAGCAAGCCGAGGACGAAGCGGCAGGACTCCTCGTCCACCTCGCCCTTGGTGCCGCGTTGTGGTTGAGCGGGATCGTCCGTTGACATCAGGGTGATGTCCAGGCGATGCGCGTCGAGAACGAGAAGCAGGGTGGCTGAGCCTTTTTTGCAATCCAACTCCCATTCGATTTTGCTGACATGGTCTACCATGTTGACCTCATGGTTGGGGTGCTGGTCGGATTGAAGCATGGGATGTTATGCTCCGCCAAGTCTTCTCTATGGATATTCGGGAATTCAAGAAAACATTTGATCGGTCATTGAAGCGGTATTTACGACGTAAAATAGGGGCGTATCGCCGATTGACGAGCGATTCGTTTATTTTGGATACGATTGGCTATGCCGAAACGTTGGCCTTGGCCGGGGGTAAGCGCGTGCGGCCCTACATGGCATATATCACGTACAAAGCCGCCGGAGGCAGGAGTGATGCCAAGGCGATAGAGCTCTTTATCGCGCTGGAGCTCTTTCATCTCTTTGCTCTTGTGCATGACGATATTATGGATCGTGGGCAGGAGCGTCATGGACGTCCGACCACGCATATTCGAGTCGCAAGCGAGATGAAGAGACTGAAGCGAGCAGGGGATATCGAGCGGCTGGGAGAGGCGCAGGCCATTCTCTTGGGTGACTTGTTATTCGCATGGGCGAATGAACTGATGGCGAATTCGGTTTGTTCCCAAACGTTTTTCAAAATGGTGAACGAGGTGATGGTTGGGCAGATGATCGATGTGGATCTCATGTCCCGTCCTTCGGTGAGCGGTCAGTTGATTAATGACAAGATGCGCCTCAAGACGGCTGGATACACGTTTGTGAGACCCATGCAGATGGGGGCTGCGTTGGCGGGCGCCAATGGTAAGACAGCGCGTTTTTGTGAGGAGTATGGTTTGCCTTTAGGTATTGGTTTTCAAATCCAGGATGATTTTTTGGATTTGAATCAGTCTGTGCGTGTGGCTGGCAAGACCGTTTTTTCCGATTTGAAAGATCGCCAACATACGGTATTCACGCAACATATTTTTGAATCCGGGAACAAAAAATACATTCAGGAGCTTAAGGGCTTGTTTGGGAAGACGTTATCCGAGACGCATCGAGCGCGCGTGCGAAATCTCTTTACAGAGAGTGGAGCTTTTTCCGAGGGCGAGCGCTTGATCCGTCAATCTTTTAGTCGGGCTGAGCGAGCGGTCCATAAAGCGGGATTTTCAAAAACAAAAGCGCAACCGTTTCTCGATTTGATTTCATACATTCGAGCAAGAAGCGCGTGATATGAACGCCGACTTGATGCATGCGTATGAAACGTGCCGGAAGCTTCAGGCCGGACACGGCAAAAGTTATTTTTTTGCTACACGGTTCTTACCCCAGGATGTTCGCCTTGCAACGTATGCCCTGTATGCGTTTTTTCGTGTTCCGGATGAGATTGTCGATAACCCAGCGTCGCTCGGGGTGACGGATCCCAAAACGGCGTTAGAGACATGGAAAGATCGGTGGAAGGAGGCCTATGACACGCGTAACAGCGATCATGAGGTCTTGCTTGCCGCTGCAGATACATTCCACCGCTTTCGGATTCCGTTTGAATATTCTGAAGCATTTCTTGATGCCATGATTCAGGATACTTGGAAGACTCGCTACGCAACGTATGCCGAACTCGAACGGTACATGTATGGTTCGGCGGCCGTCGTGGGTTTGATGATGTGCCATGTTATTGGGTTTGAGCCTGCCGCCCTTCCATATGCGGAGAAACTTGGGTACGCCATGCAGCTGACGAACTTTCTACGCGACATACGCGAGGATTGGGAGCAGCGAGGTCGAGTGTACTTGCCGCAGGATGAGCTAGCGCGGTTTGGTCTGAACGAGACGGATATCGCATCGAACGCGGTTAGCCCATCGTTTGTCACGTTCTTGAAGTTTCAAATTGAGCGAGCAGATGGTTTGTACGACGAAGCAAATCAAGGGATCCGTTTTTTGAACCCGCGTGGCCGGTTTGCTGTCAGAGCGGCGAGTGATCTGTATCGAGAAATCCTGCGCAAGATTGAGAAACAGGATTTTAATGTATTTTCGAAGCGTGCCGGAACCTCATTTTTTGAGAAGATCATTATTAGCGCACGCTCGCGATTTCACATATGAAAAAAGTTTTGATTATCGGCTCTGGTTTTGGTGGTCTTGGAAGCGCGTGTCTGCTTGCCAAGGCGGGTTTTGATGTGACCGTTCTTGAAAAAAATGAACAGCCAGGCGGTCGGGCTTCCGTATTTGAAGCGCAGGGTTTTCGTTTTGATATGGGTCCTTCGTGGTACTTGATGCCTGATGTGTTTGAGCACTTCTTCTCCTTGATGGGTGAGCGAGTGGAGGACTATCTCGATTTACAGCCGCTAAAACCGTCCTATCGCATCTTTTTTAAGGATGAGGGAAAGGTGGTGGATATTTTTTCCGATTTGGAAAAAGACATACCGACTCTTGAAGCATTGGAACCGGGCGTTGGCGTGCAGCTACGTGAGTATCTCAAACGCGCCGCCTATCAATATGATGTAGCCATCCGACGCTTCCTCTATAAAAATTACGATTCGCCGCTTGATTTCCTGACATGGGAAGCGATGATCGAGGGAAGCCGTTTGTCGGTGTTCAGCAAGATGGATCGATATGTAAAGCGATTCTTTAAGACGGCGAAACTGCAAAAGATCATGCAGTATACGCTCGTGTTCTTGGGGAGCTCGCCGTACAACACGCCCGCTCTCTACAACATCATGAGTCACATCGATTTTTCGATGGGCGTATTTTATCCGCAAGGTGGCATCTACAAAATTATTGAAGCATTGGTGAAGATGGCGACCAGTCATGGTGCGCGGTTCCGTGTGAATGCTCCGGTGAGACGCATTTTAGTTGAAGCGGGGGAGACGAAAGGAGTGGAGCTGGAAAATGGAGAAGTTCTCCTTGCGGATATCGTGATTTCAAATGCCGATATCGCTTACACCGATATGCACCTGCTTCCGAAAGAAGCGCGCGTGCATACCGAGAGGTACTGGAACACGCGCACGCTCGCCCCGTCCGCGTTTATCATGTACTTGGGAGTTGACGGACGTATTCCAAGTCTGACACATCACAATCTTTTGTTTGCGCAGGATTGGGAGAAGAACTTTGGAGAGATTTTCGATCGTCCACAGTGGCCAAGTGACCCGTCGATGTACGTGTGCGCTCCATCCGTGACGGACCCAAGCGTTGCGCCGCCGGGAAAGGAGAATCTATTCGTACTAGTACCGATTGCATCGAATTTGAAGTACGCATCAGCCGAGCTTGAGGCGTATGGGGAGCGTGTGCTGCAAACGCTTGAGCAGGAAATGGCTATTCCGGATTTGCGATCACGTATTGAGTACAAGCGTTTGTTTTGCGCCGATGATTTTGCTACGAGATACAATAGTTTTGGCGGATCGGCCTTGGGTTTGGCGCATACGCTTGGGCAAACAGCCATTTTTCGACCGAATAACATCAATAAAAAAGCCCGTGGTCTTTACTATGTTGGCGCCGGCACAAATCCAGGGATCGGTATGCCGATTTGCCTCGTGTCCGCTGAGCTCGCGTATAAGCGGATCATTGGTGACAAAAGCTCCGGTCCGCTTACTTCGTTAACAAGATAAAAAAGAATAGGGCAGCACCGGAGAGTGCGTTGATCCATGGGAAGAGTTTGTAGTAGCGGAAAAGCTCTGCGCTGGTTTTTGTTATCAGTGACAGTCCCATCAAGGTGAGGTAGACGGCGCCTAACAGATACGCGAGCCAGTCGATGACTGAGGCCGCCAAGAGCGTCGCGGCTGAATAGCATGCGATGCAAAGCCAAAGCGTGCGGATTTTGCCGAGCGACGTCGCGATGGTGTGAAGACCGGCATTGGTATCGGCTTCGATGTCGGGAACGGCGCTGTAGGCATGCATGGCCATGCACCAGAGACATCCGGCAAGAATGAGCGACCATTGAATCCGTTCCGGAGTACTGACGAAAAGGAATCCGATTAATCCCGGGATGACATACAGAATATTAAACAGGCTGTCTAAGAATGGGCGGGCTTTGGCGCGGATGGGTGGTGCGGAGTAGCTGATCGAAAGGAGGATAAAAAGAGCGATGCATAAACTAACAGCGAGAAGCGTTTCCAGTCTGATGCTGAGATAGACGATCATCGGTGCCTGAGCGATCAATATCCAATACACCAATGCGGATCGTTCGACCGGACTCACGAGGGCTTCGTATGATTGTTTTTTTGGATTTAATTTGTCCGTTTCATAGTCAAAGATGTCATTCACGCCGTAGAGGAGGAGGTTCGACGCAAACGTGAAGTGATAGAGAAACAAGAGCAAGACGGGCCATGCAAAAGCGAGCATCCTCAAGTCGCCCCGATGCGTACCCGCGATGATGCCAAGCAGGAATGGTCCCAGGAGATAAATCCAGAAACGAGGACGGCTTATTTTGATGAGACGGCGTATGCCGAGTGATGCCATATGGGTATACTATGCCCGATTTCGACTATGACGCGAACTTTAGCTTTTGCTGCCGGACTGTTGATGGTCGGTTTTGCCGGGTTTTGCGCAGGGACATTTGGTTTTGATTCCGTACCTGCTTGGATCTCCGTCTTAGCGGTGGTGGTTTTGGCATTACCCTCTCTCGTCGTCTGCTTCCGGTCATTTGGTTTTAAGCACGGAGCCATCCTTATTGGCGGGCTTAGTGTATTTGCTATGGCCATTGAGACGATCGGCGTAGCGACGGGGTATCCCTATGGAGCCTTTTATTATTCCGGAGAGATGGGATGGAAGTTGTTCGGCCTTGTTCCCTGGACCGTGGCATTCGCATGGACGCCGCTTTTGTTGACAGCTGGATCGGCGGTCTTTTTCTTTTTTCCGGCGCGTGATTCGGTCGGAGCGATCGTTCGTCGTAGCGTGATGGTTGCAGCGCTTCTCGTCGCGATGGATTTGGTTTTAGATCCGGGTGCGGTGGCTACGGGTTTATGGATATTCGCTTCACCGGGTCATTACTACGGAGTGCCGTGGACCAATTTTGCCGGGTGGCTTCTGTCTGGGTATCTGGGCGCGTTTTTGCTCTATCGGCTGTTGCCGTCGGGTCAGTCGCGCCTGCCGTCAGGTTTCTTAATTAGCGGATCATTGAGTCTTGCATTCTGGACCGGCGTGGCAATCGCGATGGGGTTCCTCATTCCCAGCGTCGTAGGAGTGGCGCTTGCGATCTTCTTTCTCATTACGTACTTTGAACCGCGTAACTCTAAACGAACATGAGCCTATGGGAGTAGCGGATAAGTATCGAAGTCTTGTCGCGGTATATGTGATGATGTTCAACGAGAAGAAAGAATTGTTGCTCGCTCGACGCAGCAATACCGGTTATCGTGACGGCTATTACGACATGCCCGCGGGGCATTTGGAGGCGAATGAAACATTGCGGCAGGCTGCGGTTCGCGAGCTACGCGAAGAAACGGGTATAGAATCTGAGGTTGAAGATCTTGAATTCGTAGAGATGCTTCATCGCAAGTCTTTTGATGATCGTGTCTACATCGATGTTTTTTTCCGGCTGACTAAGTGGCGTGGCGAGCCATCGATTCAGGAGCCTGAGAAGTGCGATCATATGGCCTGGTTTCCAGCCGACGCACTTCCTGAGACGATCGTGCCTCATCAGAAGATTGTCATGGCGGATCGCGCTGATGCGTTGCCATATCGTGAGGTCGGTTGGCAGGCGAATTTGGATGTATAAAACCCGCCTTTTGGGCGGGTTTTATTGTGGTGGGACCGGCGGGGATTGAACCCGCGACCGTTGGCTTAAAAGGCCACTGCTCTACCAACTGAGCTACAGTCCCGTATTTCGATAGAAAGTGGTAGGATGTTAGCAGTTTTTCGTAAGGAAATCAAGCCATGCGCATCCTT
>CAZQSK010000013.1:2437-15204 GCA_964596245.1 uncultured Gammaproteobacteria bacterium | reverse complement strand
GCCACAGTTTACTACGGTTCCAAACGGTTGAGCAGTCGCGGGAACGGAATGGTTTCGCGAACGTGGTGAATGCCACAAATCCAAGTCACGATACGCTCAAGACCATATCCAAAGCCTGAATGCGGCACCGAACCATATTTACGTGTATCCAAGTACCACTGAAATGACGCTTCGGGGAGATTATGCTCGCGAATGCGCTTCAAAAGCTCGTCGTAATTATCTTCACGCTGCGAGCCACCGATGATTTCGCCATACCCTTCGGGTGCCAGCATGTCCGCATTCAAGACGCGTGTTGGGTCAGACGGGTCACGCTTCATGTAAAACGCTTTCACGGCAGCCGGATATTTTTCGACAAAAATCGGCTTCTCATACTTCATCGTGAGCTTGGTTTCGTCATCAGCGCCCAAGTCATCCATATCGCCGATATCGGAACCCATCTCACGCAACTCTTTAATCGCTTCGGCATGCGTCATACGCACAAACGGCGCTTGCACCTTCTTCAGCGGTTCTTGGTTACGTTCAAGAATCTTCAATTCTGCCTGACAGTTTTTCAAAACTTGTTCAACGATATGGCAAACAAGTGATTCCTGAATCTTCAAGTTCCCCTCGTGATCAACAAACGCCGCTTCCGCATCCATCATCCAGAACTCGATCAAGTGACGGCGGGTCTTTGATTTCTCGGCACGAAACACCGGACCAAAATCGAAACAGCGTCCAACCGAACCAATCGCCGCCTCGAGATAGAGCTGACCGGATTGCGAGAGATACGCTTTGCGTTCTCCAAAATAATCAATTTCAAACAACTCAGTAGTCCCCTCGCAGGCGTTGGGCGTGAAAATCGGCGAGTCGATTTTGGAGAAATTATGTTCACGCATCCAATCGTAGGTCGCGTGGATGACTTGGTCGCGTACTTTCTGAATCGCCCACTGTTGAGGAGAGCGCAACCACAGGTGACGCATATCCAACAAAAAGTCCGGGCCGTGCTCTTTCTTTCCAATCGGAAATTCTTCCGCTTTTTGAACGAGAGTCACTTCGGTCGCCTGAAGCTCGTACACCCCTTCCTGTTTCGGATGCTTTGAAACAGTTCCCGTCACGATAACGGAAGACTCGATCGTGGATTCGCTGGCAGCCTTCCAGCTTTCTTCATTTACCTTGTCTTGGGCAACCACGGCTTGGGTAAAGCCGCTGCCATCACGCAGCCACAAAAAGACGAGGGTCTTTTTATTGACTACGTTGTAGGCCCATCCTTTGACGGTTACCTGTTGGCCGACATGGTCGGCAAAATCCTTGATAAAGGCGTCCATAGAGGGTTCGAGCATACGGAAAAGATCTAAACTAGGCAAGATAAAACCCGCCTGTTCAGCGGGGAGAAAGACGCGCCTTCGACTTGCGATAGGCTGCGGCCTGCTGATGCGACTCGACGCGACGGCTTCGATTCGCACGCTTCTGGTTGAACTGCTTGCCGGAGTAGATCCCCACGACCACGTTGTCGCGGTTGTGGAGGGTGATGAACACCGGCCGTCCCTTCAGACTGACTCCGCGCAGGATGAAATACCCGCGCCGCGTCGTCTGGTTGGTCTGCTTGGCCTCGTCGACGAAGCGCCGAGCGTGATTGACGAGAGCCGCGAGCTGCTCTCTCCACACACGTTCGAACGTCTTCGGACCGGACAGCTTCCGAGGCTTGCCCTTGCGCGGAAGGTAGCGAGAGGCTCGATGCAGCTGATTCTTCGTCATCTGTATGAGAAGGTCCTCCAAGCCGTCTGCACCGAGAACGGTGCGCGCGAACTGGTTGAGGACGCGCAGCTTGAGCAGACCCGAGTAAGCCGCAAGCGACTGACTCAGCAGGACCTTCATCTCCTGCTTGCTCGGTTCCGAGTCCTTGCGGACCTGCTTGGTCTCGACCAAGGGCACGATCTCGTGCACGTCGGTCTTCGACTCCTCTCGAGGCGACTCGGCCTCCTCAGGCACGAGGGCAGGCACCAAGGGCTTGAATCGATCCCTTCTCATCCACCTTTCTACGTGAATCACGTTGTCGACGTGGAGAAACCCATGCCTGACCAGGCTCACGGCCTGGGGCGGCCGGTTACGGGGACTCGCGGATCGGTGCATTAATGCTCCCTCAACGTTTGGGTCTCAAAGCAAGGTAAGAAGGTGCGATGTGGACAGGCTTCCACAACTGCGTTCTTACGTCAAAAGCGAGGCAATTGTCAGCGGACCATGCGGTTTTTGGCGCAATGGCGTAGATTCCAAGGCCGTCTCAACCACGCGGCTCACGGCATTAAACGCGGCTGGTGATGCAGTGACCGATAAGGAAAACAACAAAGGTGAGCCGTCCATCACTTCGAGGAACTTTCTGGTTTCATGATTCAGATTCAATTGATCAAAATCCGGCGCGTACCCAAGCAACCCAAGAAGTCGTAAAGACGCGGCTGCGTACAAAAGCCTGGTGCGTTCCGGACTTGGTTCGCGTACGACTTGCCGCCAGGCCGTATGAAGCTCATCAAGCAAATGAAACACATCCGCATCTGCAAGTCCCGGATGCGTGAGCTGGTCTACCAAGTCCGCAAAAGAACCAAGCATAGCCATAGCGCCAAGCTGTCCACGCAAATCGGTTTGAGCCGAGACGGCATGCGCAACAGCCAACTTATCAAAAGACGCGCCCTTGGCGACCATGACATCTGCTTTTGTGAGCGGTTCCAGATGTCCATGCTGTTTCGCCTTCCAACTTCTTACTCCTCGCGCGACAGCCTCAAGCTTGCCATGTCCTTTTCCATACATGGTGATCCACGCGTCACGCTCGCGATACGGCTCGGAGCGCAAAATAAAAACCGTGTCACGCAGGTAAGCCATCCAAGTAAGACTGGAGAATTGCCGCAGCGGCTAGGTCGTCACGTTTTCCACGACCGCCCATTTCTTTTACTTGATCGGCTGCTACTTTACTCGACAGTGTTTCGTTTTGTTCAAGCACATCAAAACCATCCATCTTCAACTTTCCAATAAACGTTTTAATCTCCTTCGCTTGATCCGTTTCACGCTGTTGATCAGCCAGGGGTCTTGGAATGCCGACCACGATTCGTTCCACGCCCTCGCGGGCCGTGAGCTCATGCAAACGAAGCAAGACATCTTCCATGTCCTCGTTCACAATCACGTTCCAAGGTGTGGCAACACGGGTGACGTCATCACCTAATGCAACGCCGATGCGCGCGGAACCGTAATCCAATCCAAGTATTCTCATGCGGATATCGTGTCCCGCGTGCCAAAAATCGTCAATAAAAAAAGGACTGAGTATCAGTCCTAGCCGCTGCCGTCACCCAAGATGCTGTCGGGCGCATCGAGATCGGCGCCGTGGCGCACCCGCTTCGGCCGCGGTCCATCGCCCACGATGGGAAGTTCCTTGGTCGGAGCCTCCTCCGGGAAACCATCCGGCCGAATGTGCGCCGGCAAGTGCATGCGCTTGCAGCCGAGCGAGGCCGACTTGTCCTCGAGGCGCAGGACGAGCTCGCGCAAGATACCGCGATCCTCGAAGCCGGTGTCGATCACCACCTCTTCGACGCAGCTCTCGGTCTCGATGAGGTTCGGCTTCTCGACGAGCCTCGCATGACCGACGATGGGCGCGAACTCGAGCGACTCGTTCGGGCGCGCGTCGAACGCGACGAGGACGTGGTAACCCTGACGATCAGCCAAGGCGGCGACCGTCTCGCGCGTGGTAGCGCACTCGCGCCGATGAAGCTGACGCATCAGACGGCTCAGCGACTCGACGTGAATCGGCTCGAGGCCGTCGGTGCTGAACCAGTCGGGGTTCTGCTCGCGCAGCACCGCCGAACGGATCACCTTGAGCCAGCGATACACGATCTGGTTTTGAGGAAGGTCCATTGCCTGTACTCCTGGTTGGGTCAAAAAAAGGCGTTCGCAGCATGACAAGAATCATCGGGAGGGTCAATATGCTGGCATGGTGGTATTTCCCTCGTTCAAACACGAACGCGAATTGGTAGCGCAAGGCTTTTCCGTTTTCGCCGGGGTCGATGAAGTGGGGTGCGGCTGTTGGGCCGGACCGGTCTATGCGGCGGCTGTGATCCTTCCGTTTAATTCAAGGCTTGGATTGATACGCGACTCGAAAACGCTCGATGAAAAACGTCGCATCATGCTCGCCGAGAAAATTCGCGACAAAGCGACGGCGTGGTCGGTCGGCGTAGCCTCCGTTGAGGAAATAGATAGACTCAACATCAGACAAGCCGCGTTCTTGGCAATGCGACGCGCTATTACACAACTTTCGATCCAACCACAAGCTGTATTGAGCGATGGATTCATGATTCCGGAACTAACCATCCCCTGCCGTCGCATCGTACATGGAGACCGCTATGTAAAGTCGATTGCGGCCGCATCCATCATTGCCAAAGTTGCACGCGATCACGAGCTTAACCGTTTGGATGCAACCTACCCAGAGTACGGCTTTTCAAAACATAAAGGGTATGGCACAAAAATCCATCAAAAAGCCCTTAAAATACACGGTCCCACGCCCATTCATCGCATGTCATTCGCACCCCTAAAAGCATTGACAAAATAGGGGTTTTCTGATCCAATCGCGTCAGCACCTAATGGTGCGGAAAGGCTCATCGAACCGTGGACAATACCAATCCCGTCGAGACGCGCATGCGCGCCGACAACATCCTCTTCACCAAGCTCGTCGGCATCATCGACGTGCCCATGATCAAAGCGATCCGCGAGACCGTCTCGATGTACTTCGGTCGTGTCGATCCGACCGACTGGATCATCGACGCGAGCACCGTGGAGAAGATCACCCACGACACGACCCAGACGATCGCCGAGCTCTTCGCCGACATGCGCAAGCAGAACGGTCGTCACTTCGTTCTCATCGCCAAGCACCCTGCCGTGCGTATGCACGCGGGCACGGCGAGCTGGACGTCGGGGGCGAAGCTCATCATCGTCGAGAACCAAGAGGAGGCGCTCATCGAGATGACGAAGCGCCTCAAGGAGGACTGATGGGAAGCGACGATCCGGCGAGGATGAAGACGCCTCGCATCACGACCCAGACGCTCATGAACGACCTGCTCATGGGGCAACCCTCGGGCAGACTGCCGCGTCTCGCTGACAAGCAGGCCGTCGCTGACCTCATGTCGGTGTCGCGCCCGCGCTTCGACAAGAAGCACCCCTCCGTGTGGCTCATCGTCACCATCGAGACCGAGGAGATCACGACCGAAGCCAAGGTCGACCTCCGATCCGGGTTCACCGAGTTCCTGAACTCGGGAGGAACCAAGGTCGTCCTGGTCGTCCGTGACGAGAAGGTCGACAAGACCCTTCGCCTCCTCCTCCACCAAGCCGGTGTGAAGGACATCGTGGTCGAGCGCACGGTCGATGCCGGCAGCAGGATCTGCAGCGCCTTCCGCGAGGCCGTCCACAAGAAGGCCACTCTCAAGCCCTGAACTGGGGCTTATTTTTATATAAAAAAGCCGGAGAACTCCGGCTACAGAATCTGATCCATCCGCTCGATGATGCGCCCCAGCTTGTCTGATGCGCTGCGCAGATTCTCAGAAAAATCCTTTCCAGCACCCTGTCCGGCCAAGTCAGAGACGACGCGGATCGAAATCCACGGAATCTTTTTCTTGGCGGCAACAAGGGCGACGGCAGCGGTTTCCCAGTCCACGCTCAACCCCTTGTGCTGCTCGGCCAAGCGCTTTGCCTCGGCCGGATCAGCAACAAAACGATCCCCAGTCAGCATACGCCCGACCTTGGGCGCGCTTCCTTCTTGAAGGGCCGCGCGAGCCGCGATGCTGACGAGCATCTCATCTGCGCGCCACGCATTCGCTTTCTCGTACGGAACATGTCCGACCGGAAAGCCAAGCGCCGCTGCGTCGACATCGTGAAACACGGTATCGCGCGAGATGACAACGTCGCCTCGCTGAATCCCATTTCCGATTCCGCCCGCCGTTCCAATGACGATGAACTGCGCTGCCCAAGGCGCGCACTCCATCGCGGCAATCGCCGCATTGACCTTCCCAATTCCCATGACATGGGTCTGGGTCTCGATTCGCAGTAAGCGTTTGCTTTCCAGCTCCGCTACCGCACGAATCTCATCCTTCATGGCTGCAAGCACGGCAATCGTTCGTGACAAGGTGCAGTTCCTTCCATACAACTAAAACCAATCAAACCGCGATTACAGTATAGAAAAACTCGCCGCTTGGCGAGTTTTATTCTACGAAGCTTTTATTGTATCAAAAAACAATCTCCCGTCTGGGAGATTATTTTTTTGGTAGCCCCTAGGGGAATCGAACCCCTATTTTCCCCGTGAGAGGGGGATGTCCTAGCCATTAAACGAAGAGGCCTCGTTTATTTGCGCTGCCAAGCAGCACCCTGACGAACCAACAACTCATCGGCACGCGCTGGATCAGCCATCAACTCTTTGATGACACGCTCCATACGCACACCCTTGGTTTCCAACTTGCCTTGGGAAGCCTTTGCGAGAATAAGATCTCCGGGCTGGATCAGCTCCTGAATGAAGCGTCCCGCCTCCGGCGTATCCTCGATAAAATGCACGTTCTCTTGCTTTAAACCGTTCGCAAGCGCGCCCTGCTCCATGGCGCGGCCGAATATACCACAGCAAACCAAGACGTCAATCCCCGCTTTTGCCGCTTCCGCACCCACGCGACGATGCATTTCCTCGGATTTATCGCCCAATTCGCGCATCTCTCCGATGCAAGCAATCTTGCGCTGTCCTGGCTTCGTTTCAATCGAGGCAAGATCTTTCAATGACTGAATAACCGATGCGGGCGATGCATTATATGAGTCGTCGAGAAGCATCGTATGCTTGATGCCCGGAATCAAACGCGTGCGGCCATTCACCGGCTTGAAATGTTTTGCGAATTCGATAAGCGGTTCGGGCAATGTGTCCAAGGCATACGCGACCGTCGCCGCCGCACCAACGGAATACGCGACGGAGGTCCCATACACGCCAGCTAAAACAATATCGTAGCGGCGATGATAGAGCTCGATAACGACACGCAACCCGATCGGCATGTTTCCATGCGGCGTCTCTTCAACTTCGATGTGCTTCGAATGGATACGTACATCGGCAGCTTCGTTTTCGCCAAACGTAAACACGCGCTCATTCGTAAGATGACGCATTGAAAACACCTTTGGATCATCGGCATTCAAAATCGCATATCCATCCGGCTTCAAACTCTTGATGATCTGTGACTTCTCCTCGACCAACGCATCAATCGATGCATAGTTCCCCGCATGAACCGGAACAATCGCATCCTCGGGAGTGATGGCTGTCACCACGGAAACATCCGGAGGGGCAATCTTCACAAGTTTGGCAATGTCACCGGCTTTATCAGCACCCATCTCCAACACAAAAATACGAACGCCCGTTTTCTTCAAACCAAGCGAAGTGGCCCAAGCATCCCCCAAAAGGGCTAACCACTTAAAAGGACTACGTCCGGGAGCTGCGTGACCGAATACGGTAAGCGGCAGACCCAATTCATTGTTGTAGCTGTTTTCGGGAACACGAACGGCATTCCCCGGAACATCGGCTTGCAAAATAGCCCCAATCGCCTGTTTGGTGGTGGATTTGCCGACAGAGCCCGTCACGGCAATGATCAACGGGTGCTCACGTCGCAGTGTTTTAGCAGCGCACTGACCAAGCCAGGTCTGAAGGGAGACGAGCAATGACATAGGACTTCCATCAAAACAGCCTACGGGGCAGCCGTCAACGCGTAGAAGTGGATACCGTACTACTGGCGCGAATCGGTATCGGGGCAGGGTTTGGGCGCGGGACAATCGGTCTCTCGGGCTTCACCTGTAAATATTTCATAAGAAATTCGGCCAAATCGCCCCAAACAGGAGCAGCTGAAGATTCCGCGAACTGGACCGTTCGAGGCTTTACGATCGTCACAAGCATCACAAACTTTGGATTGTCGCTGGGCGCGAAACCGGCAAATGAACCGATGGTCGCATCAGGGAGGTAACCTCCACCATTCGGATTCGGAATCTGCGCCGTACCTGTTTTTCCGGCCACATAATACCCGGGAACACCTGCGCGTTTTCCATGTCCGCTCTCTACAACCGTCACCATCATGCCGGCAACCAGGCGTGCCGTTCGCTTTGAAACAACTTCACGCACCACTTGAGGCTGAACAACCGTCCTTGTTCCATCCGGCGCAATCGTTTCCTGGATAATAAACGGCTTCATCAAACGTCCGCCATTCGCCAATGCGCCAAACGCTGCCACCATTTGGAGCGGAGTTGCGGTCATGCCCTGCCCGTATGATGCCGTGGCGGCGAAGATTGAACCTTTTCTATCCAAACCTCGGATATCCCCGTCCGCCTCTGGTCCCAATCCTATTCCTGTTTTCTCGCCAAAACCGAAACGTTTCACATACTCTCGGAACAAATCCTTTCCAAGCTGACGTTGCACGAAAATCGTTCCCAAGTTCAACGACTTGGTAAGGACCTCGGTCATGGTCTGTACGCCATGCGCCACCTTATCCGAGTTACGCACCGTGAAGTCGTCGATGTGTTCCTCGCCCTTATCTTCATATGTCGTCAGCGGATTGATCTTTCCCGCATCGATACCAGCAGCGATTGTAATCGGCTTAAAAATAGAGCCCGGCTCAAACTCGTTGAATGTCGTCGGATTATTCAAAACGGAAACGGAAGAAATCTTTCCGAAATTCGCAGGATCAAAGTCAGGTGTTGAGCACATCGCCCAAATCGCGCCTGATGCAGGATCAGCAATAACGACCATGGCAGACTCCGCTTCAAACTCCTTTACGGCGGCCTCGATACGGCGACACGCCTCATATTGAATCGTTCGATCAAGGGTGAGCACCAAGTCAGAACCGTCTTTCGCTTGCAACAGATCGGTTGTTCCGATCGATAATCGTCGTCCTGCCGCATCTTTTTCGGCCAAGATGGAACCGTACGTACCGGCCAACTCCTTATTATATGCACCTTCAATTCCGTATCTGCCTTCGCGTTGCCCATTATCTGCATTCGCGACAAATCCAAACACATGTCCACCCAAACCTTGTTCTGGATAAAAGCGCGATGGCCCCTTCGTCACACCAATCCCTGGCAACCGCATATTTCTCAGCGCCTCCGCCTGCTCCATGGGTACATCTTTGGCGATGACCGTATACGTTCCAGTTGTTACAGAAAAAATACGTTGCAAATCCCCTTCAGCTACTCCCGTAGATGATGCAACCGTAGCCGCCGTCGCGAACGGATCCTTAATCGAGCGAGGAATCGCGGATACCACCCACGTGTCACGATCCGATGCGACTGGATGAAGAGATCCGTCAAAACGATCTCTCAAAAAAATAGAACCGCGTTTCGGAACAATCTGTGCCTCTATTTCGTGCTGATCCGACGCCAGGAGCTTATACGTCCCGTACTCCAAGACCTGGAGCTGGAATAAACGCCCGACAATCACCGCAAAAGCCAAAGAAAATAGCAGACCGGCTCCAATTAAGCGGCGCTTCGTAAGCAAGGCTTGGGAATCTGCACGCCCGGAATACGGCCTCATGGGCTGAGTGTACCCTATTTGTTTGGCTTTTTCTGCCCCGTCCAATAGCGCTTATCCTTAAGGCGATTCGGCAAATAATCCTGGTCAACCGGGCCTTCAACATCGGGGTTATAGATATAACCCTTTCCATAACCCAGCTCTTTCATGAGCTTTGTAGGCGCATTTCGGATATGCAGAGGCACGGGTTCATTCGGTAAGGCTCGAATATCAGCTGCAACTTCGCCATACGCCACATACAACGCATTCGATTTCGGCGCTTCCGCGAGATACACAACGCATTGCGCCAAATGAACGGTACATTCCGGCATCCCAATCCAATGACTGGCTTGATACGCGGCATTCGCCTGAATCAAGGCATTCGGATCAGCCATCCCGATATCTTCGGATGCGAAACGCACCAAACGACGCGCAACATATAACGGATCTTCACCGGCCTCCAACATTCGACCAAGCCAATACAATGCCGCATTCGCATCCGAGCCGCGCAACGATTTATGCAAAGCGGAAATAATATTGTAATGCTCCTCTCCACCCTTGTCATAAAGCAAGTGGGTGCGTTGCAATGCTTCTTTCACGATATCAATCGTTATCTTGTTCCCTCCTGCTTTGGCGGCGAGATCCAACGCGTTCAGCGCCTGACGAGCATCGCCATCCGCCATGGCAGCCAAAGACTCGATGACGCCCTCTTCTGCCGTAACCGTTCCGCCAAATCCACGGTCCTTCTCAACCAACGCTCGTTTCAAAATCTTTTCGATGTCGCCTGCTTCGATTTTTTTCAACGTAAATACTTTGGCGCGAGACAATAAAGCCGAGTTCACTTCAAAACTCGGATTCTCCGTCGTTGCACCGATCAACGTCACGGTTCCATCCTCGACAAAAGGCAAAAGCGCATCTTGCTGACCTTTATTGAAGCGGTGAATTTCATCTACAAACAAAATCGTACGCGAATTCTGATATTTCAAATCAGCTTCCGCTTGGCGCACCGCCAAGCGGATATCCGAAACGCCGCTCATCACAGCAGACAAGGGAATAAACTTGGATTTCGTCTGTCCCGCGATCACCCGAGCGAGTGTTGTCTTGCCGGAGCCGGGCGGCCCCCAAAAAATCATGGACGGCACTTCGTCTTGGCCAATCAATAACCGAAGAGGCTTCCCCTCGCCAATCAAATGGTCCTGACCCAAAACTTCTTCCAGATTTTGAGGTCGCATCCGCTCGGCCAACGGTTTGGCCGCCTGTTTCCGCTTGTCTGCGGCATGATCAAACAGGTCCTTCATGAGACCAGCCTATCGAACAAGAACAGAACGGGCAAGGCCTGTTCATCGCGCAAAGAGCGACCTATCATACCCGCATGGCAAAACGCATCACCCTTGCTTCATGGAACGTGAACGGGATCCGCGCCGCGGAAAAGAAGGGATTTTTGGACTGGTTGCATAAATCCAAATACGACATTGTCGGCTTGCAGGAAACCAAGGCTGAAGTCGGACAGCTATCACCGAAACTCGTTCATCCGGATGGATATGAGTCGTATTGGAGCTCGGCAATCAAAAAAGGCTATAGCGGCACAGCGGTTTATTCGAAGATCTCGCCCATTTTTGCCGAGACAAATTTCGGCGATCCATTTTTGGATGGTGAAGGCCGCATCGTTTTGCTCGAATACGAAAAGTTTTTTCTTTTCAACGTCTATTTTCCAAATGGCGGCTCGGGTCCGGAGAGATTGGCTTTCAAACTCGAATTCTATAAGCGTTTCCTCAAGCTTGCGGAATCATTTCGCAAAAAGAAACCGATTATCATCTGCGGTGATGTAAATACGGCCCATGAAGAAATCGATCTTGCGCGTCCGAAAGAAAACGCAAACACCAGCGGCTTCATGCCGATTGAGCGCAAATGGGTCAGCGAGTTGATTAAAGCCGGCTACATCGACACCTTCCGCATGTTCACAAAAGAAGGCGGACACTATTCCTGGTGGGATCAAAAGACCAACAGCCGATCACGCAATGTTGGCTGGAGAATCGATTATTTCCTCGTCAGCAAAGAACTTGAGAAGCACGTCAAAAAAGCGTGGATCGATAACGAAACGATGGGTTCAGACCACTGCCCGGTCGTGCTGGAACTCTCGTTCTAGCCGTTCGCGAACACTTCGTAAAAATGTTGGAAATTCGCGGCGATTGTCTCAATCGCTTGTTCGCGTGTGGCCTGTTCTTTTGCGTAGAGCTGAAGCGCATCCCAAAAAATGGTGCGGCCGATCGCAAAACCGACAACGCCTTCAACCTGACGACCGTTCCTCAACCACCTCTCTACGTGTGCAGGATCTTCGGCTCGTCCAAGAACCACGCAACTCACCTGATCGCGGCCATCGATACGCGCCTGCTCAACCACTGCTTGATAATGCTCCGGCTCCTCCATGCCCTCAATTTTCCAAATATCGGGCTCAACACCCGAGTCCTGCATCTGACGAATCATCTCAACCGTCAATGCGGGACGAATATTCCGATCATATGCCTCTTGTCCTATGCTCGCCTTTTCTTCCTCGGTTGGAAGAATGAGCGGCTCGATCAAAAATCCTTTTCCGTTTTGACGACACCAATCGCTTAGAATCTTCAGGCGCGAGAGCTGATCGCGATTTGCCTCCGCGTCACCATCGGGGCGATAGCGAACCAACGCCTTCGCAAATACCGGATCAATCGCGAGAATGTGCGCACCAAAATCTTCTCCGTATTCAAAATCAAATAAGTCCTGACCGCTCTTTTCGGTCGTCAAAATGTTGATAATCCCCTTTTCTTTCGCATCGGCATGCAACTCGGCTCCAAACTCCTCATCAACCAAGATAGCAGCCGCATCGGAAGGAACGCCGTTTTCGATACCGAGTAAAAAACCGTCATAAATCATCCGTTTGAAGTCGGCGATCACGAATCGCTCATCATCGCTGAGGTCTTTGGTCTTTCCAAAGAGGTTCTTGGCAAAGAAAGACCGATGATCGAAGGCGAGAATATATAAAGGACGGTTGAATCCGGGCATAGATAGCAAGACTATAGCATCGCGATAAGAAAAAAGCCCCTTTCAGGGCTCTTTTCAACAAACTACATCGCGGCGGTGTCTCCACCTTCGGTGGCCGGAGCCTCCTCAGCGGGCGCGCCTTCTTCCTTCGTCTCTTCTTCCGGCATCACTTCAACCGGTTCAGCCGACGGGTTCATGTTCGTGTCATCGAGATGCGTCATACGCGTAA
>CAZQSK010000013.1:0-2337 GCA_964596245.1 uncultured Gammaproteobacteria bacterium | reverse complement strand
CGTTCGCAGATGATGCGCACGCATGGACCCGAAACCAACGAATTAACCGCCGAAGCAGTCGAACGCATGAAGCGTACGCTCTACGTTTTGGAGAATGTTGATCGTCCAAAGATCGTCGAAGACCTCGCGCATGCCATCACGCTCGGAGATTTTTCGGAAAACGCCGAGTATCAGGACGCCAAAGCCAAACTCGCCCGCATCGACGGGCGCATCTTCTCTTTGCAGGAAAGAATTAAGCGCGCGGTCGTAATTGAAAAAGGTCCGGTGGATGGAACCGTGCGTCTGGGATCAACCGTGGTCGTCAAAGCCAACGGAAAAGAGAAAACGTATCGAATTCTGGGTCCACAAGAGGCTGATCCGTCTCGAGGACAGATCTCCCATCTCTCGCCATTGGGTTCGGCACTCCTACATCACCGAGTCGGTGATACGGTTGATTTCCAAGCACCGGGAGGGACGATCTCATATGAAATTTTAAAGGTGTCTTAAACGACTCTATTGAGCTATCGTGTCCTCATGTTTCCGCTCTTCATCGCCGTCGCTCTCGCATTGCTTGTAGGAGCGGATTATCTGGCAACGAAACGCTTAATCAACATCGGACGAGTCCTCGCCATGAAGGCTCGTCCTTTCTCGAGAACCAAACCCGACTCCGGGATGAGCATTCTCGTCATCGGTGACAGCACAGCCGTGGGCACAGGCGCTTCTTCGCCCGAACATTCTCTTGCGGGATTACTCGGCGTGCATTTTCCGAATGCTTCGATCGAGAATCGCGGCGTGAACGGAGCCAAGACACGAGAACTTATCGAGCGCTTAAAGAAATTAAGCGACCGGCACTTTGATTTGATAATGATCCATATCGGAGGAAACGACGTTGTCCGCTTCACAGAACGTAAGGAGCTGAAACATGATATCGACAGTGTCTTGCGGTTGGCGAAACAGTTGGCTGACAAAGTCGTATTGGTTTCTACCGGGAATGTCGGCACGGCAAAGCTTCTCCCTTATGGAACTCGTTGGCTATTTACTTGGCGCACGAGACAAGTCAGAGAGATCTTAAAGTCCGCAGCAGTCAAACAAGGGGTCTCGTATGCTGACCTCTTCCGAGAGCACGCAAATGACCCTTTCGCTTTAGAACCGCGCAAATACTACGCGGCTGACTTTTTCCATCCGAGCGATGCCGGATATCTTGACTGGTTCACTCTGATTAAAGCGAAACTGTCATAAAACGAAAATCCGCCGTTAGGCGGATTGTTCGATTGCGTCGAGAGCGATGATGATCGCGTCGAGCTTGGAATGGATGGCTTTGAGCTGTGCAGAGACATCGTCACTACCACGATCTCCGCCACGATCCGAGTAGCTCGGACGAGGAGAGTAGGACGGACGATCATCGCCATACGACTTCTTAGGTCCACCGTCTTTACCGAAGCAGTTGCTGCACAAGACCGGTTTGCGACCATTCGGACGAAACGGGACTTGGCACGACTCGCCACACTGGGCGCAGGTCGCAGAGTGCATCGGACGATCTCCGCCTGCACCGCCGGCACGCTTCCACGGGGCTCCTCCCCCACCACCTCCGAAGCGCTTGCCGCCTGAGCGGGCGCCGTAACCGTTATCACGTTTCTGGAATGCCATACTTATATATATGCGTTAGAAGCCCATAGTTGCCATAAATTAGCCAAAATGTCAATGTCGAGCGCCGCCTTGCCTCTCCTAAGGGTATTTGCTAATATTCGCGCGCTATTCCGAGGTAGCTCAGCGGTAGAGCAGTGGACTGTTAATCCATTGGTCCTGGGTTCGAATCCCAGCCTCGGAGCCACAATAAATAACGGCGAAAGCCGTTATTTTGTTTTAAAAACCGAGCTAAGATTCGAGGGGAGCGAGAGCACCGCCGGTGGCGGTTTTTTGATAGATCGGTACACTACGAGCATCCCTGTGCAGGACAAGATCCAGGCTGCGATACGTGCGCTCAAAACGCGCTACCAGGCAATCTCAAAAGAGGAGATTGGCATGGCGCTTTTTGCGCTCGCTTTTCTCATTACCGGACAGTTGGCTCGCTTCATCTTCCGAACCGGCCAAACCTATCCCGCCGTCCTTCTGGCTCCGAACGGCATCGCTCTCGCCGCCCTCATTATCTATGGGAAACGCTATTGGCCGTTCATTGCGGTCAGCGCAACCGTAAACGCGCTCCTCAACGGCATTCCTTTTTTGGGTGCCTTCCTCGCCTCCCTACTGTTCGCTTTTCAAGCGTTTATCGGCGCCGATGCTTTTCACCATCTAAAACTCGACAAGCGCTTCTCACACTTCCGTGACCAGATGTGGTTTTGCATTATCGCGCTGTTCACG
>CAZQSK010000012.1:0-15577 GCA_964596245.1 uncultured Gammaproteobacteria bacterium | reverse complement strand
GTATGCGTATGAGCTGATTGAGAAAGGTCATGCCTACTATTGTTTCTGCACGAAAGAGCGTTTGGAGGAAGTTTCGAAAAATCAGCAGTTGAACAAACAGCCGGTGATGTATGACCGCCACTGTCGTGATTTGCCAAAGCAAGACGCTGAGAATCGCGCGGCTGTTGGTGACGAGCATGTCATTCGTTTGAAAGTTCCGCTTGAAGGCTCGATTGTCATGCATGATTTGATTCGCGGTAAAGTTGAGATTCCATGGGCGCAGGTTGACGACCAGGTGCTCATCAAGTCCGACGGATATCCGACCTATCATCTTGCGGCAACAACAGATGATCATGACATGGGCATCACGCAGGTGATTCGTGGCGAGGAGTGGCTTTCATCTCTCCCAAAGCATCTCTATATTTTTGAATGTTTTGGTTGGACAGCTCCGGAATACGCGCATTTGCCGCTTTTGTTGAACGCGGATAAGTCCAAGCTGTCCAAGCGCCAGGGTGATGTGGCGGTTGAAGATTATCTCGCAAAGGGGTATTTGCCAGAGGCGCTGATCAACTTTGTGGCGTTGATGGGTTGGAATCCTACAAGTGATCGTGAAATTTATACGAAGGAGGAGCTTGCGAAATTGTTTGACATCACCAAAGTAAATAAATCTGGCGCGGTGTTTAATATTGAGAAGCTTGATTGGTTGAATGGCGAATACATCAAAGCGCTTGAGATGGATGATTATTTGAAGCGCTTGATTGAAGGCGGCTTCATGCCGGAAGGGATTCGTGAGGAGCGTGCGGCCCGTATTGTGAAAGATCGCTTGGCGAAGTTGTCCGATGCGGCTGAGTTTATTCGTGAAGCGGTTTCCGTCGCGGATTATGATGCGGCTGCTCTTGTTTGGAAGAAGTCGAGCGCGGAAGATGCGAAGGTTCGACTTGAAGGTGTGAAGGAATATCTATCCGAAAAAGATGAGACGTGGTTTTCCAATATTGGAAAAATGGAAGAAGAAACTCGCGCGTGGATCGTGGAAAAGGGTTGGTCCAATGGCGATACGTTGTGGCCTTTGCGTGTAGCGATGAGCGGGCGCGAGAAGTCACCGAGCCCATTTGAATTGATGTTTGTAGCCGGAAAAGTTGAAACATTGGCACGTATCGACGCCGCACTCAAGAAAATGGCATAATGGGGGCATGCGAAAGCTCCTGATCGCTTCCTGCTCGCTTTTAACGGTCTTTTGTTTGGCTTTTGAGCCGGTATTTGTATTCGCGCAAACGTCGGACCAGGATACGTCTTTAAAAGAAGAGGTGGAAACGCTGAACGGGCAGGTAAAAGAAAAGGAAAATCGTTTGAAGGAGTTGGAGGGCGTCATTAACAAGTACAAGTCGCGCATTAATGACCAGGCCGCGCAGACGGCCTCGCTTCAGAACCAGCTTGCCTTGCTTGAGAATCGCGTCAAAGAAAAAGAACTGTCGATCGAGCGCACGCGCGGACAAATCGATTTGGCGAATTTGGAATTGCAGCGCGTAAAAGCGCAAATCGATTTGGAGCGTCAGCGATTGGCGCGACGTCAGTCGGCATTGGGTGGCGTCATTCTTGAGTTACAAGATGCGGGCGGTGTGGGTGAACTTGAGTCATTTGTGGCGCGTCCGACTTTGTCAGAGTTTTTTACGCGCATGGATGAGTTGAAGCGCGTAGAAGATGAGCTCGGCACGGCGACCGAAGAAGTGAAGGCGGTAAAAGCCGGGCTTGAATCCAAGCAAAAAGAGCTGGAAACGTATCGCGTCTCTTTGCAGGATCAGACTAGGCAGCTGCTGAAAGAACAGGAGGAGTTAGAGCTTGAGCAGTCGGCGAAAATCTCCTTGCTAACCGAAACCGCGGCGCAAGAAGGGGAGTTTCAGCGTATTTTGTATGAATTGCGTCAGCAGAAGCAGGAGGAGTCGAACGATATAGCGGCGCTTGAGGCGCGCTTGAAGGACAAGCTCGATTCCATTGATGAGGCATTGGCTCGTGGTGATGTGTTGTTGAATTGGCCTTTAAAACCGGGGAAGGGGATCTCCGCGCATTTTCATGACAAGACGTATCCGTTCCGCAAACTCTTTGAACATCCTGGGGTGGATTTACCGGCGCCGGTAGGGACGGCTATTCGTGCCTCGGCCGGTGGCTATGTCGCTTTTACGCGTCGTGGAAAGCAGTACGGAAATTACATCATGTTGGTGCATCCGGGTGGTGTTGCTACGGTGTATGCGCACTTGTCGAAATTTGCTGTTGAGCCGGATACGTATGTAGAGCGTGGTGATATTATTGGTTATTCCGGTGGCAAGCCCGGAGATCCGGGTGCCGGTTTGTCCACGGGCCCACACCTTCATTTTGAAGTCCGTCAGGATGGTATTCCGGTTGATCCGCTCCCGTTCCTCCCAAGTTTGGATTAAAAATATCCCGCGATGGCGGGACTAGTTTGGCTTCCGGGAAGCCGTGTTGATGCTGATGACCGGGGCGTAGTGCCCGACGGTCTTCTTGGCGCTCTCGACGCGTTGCGCCTTGATCTGCTCGTTGATGATACGATGCGCGGTTTCGCGCACCTTCGCGTCCGGGTCGGATGAGGCCATCAGGTGCAGTTGCGGGGCCAGGGTGCCCATGTGCTCGAGGTAGGCGATGCGCACATCCGGGAAGGAAGAGCGTGAGATTTCCTCGAGATGCGGGATGGCAGAGATGCCTTTGGCCGCGGAGGCTCGTACGATCTTCGACGGATCGCCGAGGCAGATGCGCACCTTGAGACGTTGGTCTCGGTGGATGCCGATCGCACAGGCCCTCACTTCATCGATTTCGTGGCTTGTGGCCACGATGCCGAGAAGGGTTTGATCGTGATACGGCAGTCGCTGCAGAGCGACCTTGATCACGCGTACGTCCGTGTGATGATTCACGATCCACATCAGGTCCGCGACGGTGTAGTCGCAGTCACTGTTGGAGAGATCCTGCACTCGGACATGCGTGAACAGGATCCGACGCGCGGCGTCTAGTCTCTCCTGCGAGGGAGAGAACTTCAGGATGAGATGTGCGAGGATGGCTCGAAAAACGTCCACGTGAACCTCCTTGGAGGCATGCGCCACCTAGTCTCAGGGTTGCGCAAAAACAGTGTTTTGTCAACCGATAACCTGTTCCAAATCGTCCATGGTAGAAACTTTTACGAGCTGTTCCTTCATGTGTTTCAACTCAGGATTGCGCTTCACGTACCACGGCAAATGTTTGCGGAGTTTGATAAGGCCACGTTCGCCGAACGTTTCGATTTGAATCTTTGCGTGCTTACGCATTACGGGAAAAATATCTTCTTTGGTTGGTTCAGGAAGTTTCTCGCCTGTTTTAAGATAGGTTTCGACTTGTTTGAAGAACCACGGATTTCCAAGGCCACCACGACCGATCAAAACACCGTCGGCACCGGAAATTTCCATCGCTTCCTTCGCAAGTTCCGGAGACGTGATGTCGCCGTTCACCAAAAACGGAATATGCGGCACCTGACGACGCGCCTCGCCGATGCGCACCCAGTCGGCCTTGCCGGAGTAACCCTGTTCCTTGGTGCGTCCATGCATCGAAATTAAATCAGCGCCGGCATCGGCGATCACTTTCACGAATTCAAGACAGTCGGTGTCTTGTTTCCAGCCGAGACGCGTCTTCACCGAAACAGGACAGGGGACGGCAGCTTTTACTTTACGAACGATCTCTGCGGCACGCTGCGGATCTTTAATGAGAGCGGCCCCGTTGAAATTCGAAACAAGGTTGTACACCGGACAACCCATGTTGATATCGATCGCATCCGGTTTGAAACGTTCGTAGATGATTTTTGCCGCTTCAGCCATCACGTCCGGATTTGATCCGAAAATCTGTTGCACGATGGGACGCTCGCGCTCATCAAAGCTCGCCATCTTAAGCGTCTTTGGATTGAGGCGAACAATCGCTTCCGAGCTCACCATTTCGCGGAACATCAAAGGCGTGCCTTCATCCTTACAGACGAGACAAAATGGTAGGTCGCTCATGTCAGCCATGGGCGCCAAGGCGACAATCGGACGCTGAAGTGATTTCCAATCCAACATGTGGCTGAGTATACAGAAAAAATGCAAAAAAGCAAGGGTTTGGTGTATAATAGGACGTATCTATGACCAAAACCAACAATCAAAAGATGATGTGGGCAGCAGGTATCGCTATTTTTCACGGAATTGCGACGTACGCGCTTCAGTACGTGGGAGCTATCGCTTACGCACAAGAACCGAATGCGTTGCCGATTCTTGCGACGTTTCTTGAGTTGCCGGGTCAGGTTATTGCGAGTCTCGTGTGTTTGATCTGGTCTTCAATCTCGCCGACAGCGATGTGTGGTCAGTACTGGGCTTGGATCGTCTATCCGGCGAACTTGGTGATCGTATTCTTGATCGCGAAGTGTTTGCTTGATCGTAAGGGAAAGAAGTAGGGTAGGCACATGACGGGTAAATTCAAGCTTAAATCGAAGTATCAGCCCTCCGGTGACCAGCCGGAGGCTATTCGCTTACTGAATGAGGGCTTGGATAAGGGATATCGGTATCAGACCCTGCTTGGTGCCACCGGTACGGGTAAAACCTTCACCATCGCTAATGTAGTTGAGAAGTTGCAGAAGCCGACCTTAGTTATCGCGCACAACAAAACACTTGCGGCGCAGCTCACGAATGAGTTCCGACATTTCTTTCCGGATAATGCCGTAGAGTATTTTGTTTCATACTACGACTACTATCAGCCTGAGGCGTATATTGCCCGTAGCGATACCTACATCGAAAAAGAGGCGATGGTGAACCAGGAGATTGATCGTTTGCGTCACGCGGCGACCCAATCTCTCATCACGCGGAAAGATGTGCTGATTGTGGCGACTGTTTCTTGCATTTACGGTCTTGGCGCGCCGGAAGCGTATGAGAAAACGGTTTTGCGCGTGAAGAAAGGCGATGACGTTTCACGCGAAGGCGTGCTCGCGCGTTTGATCGACATGCAATTTACACGTACGCCTGCTGATTTGTTGCGCGGTACATTCCGTTCGCGTGGCGAAGTATTGGAAGTGATGCCCGCCAACGAAGAAATGATTTACCGCATCGAGGCGCCGCGGGGAATCGTGTCGCGCATCGAGCAAATTGATCCGATTACGAAGAAGATCAAGCGTGAACAGGAAGATGTTTGGGTCTTTCCGGCGAAGCACTTCGTGATCATGGGTCCGGAACGCGAGCGCGCCATCAAGAATATTCGAGCTGAGCTCGAAGAGCGTCTCAAGTATTTTGAAAAGCATGGAAAGTTGCTTGAGGCAGAGCGTTTGGAGCGCAAAACCAAATATGATTTGGAAATGATGGAAACTCTTGGCTACTGTAATGGCATCGAGAACTATTCGCAGCCTCTTTCAGGTCGCGCTCCCGGTGAGCCGCCGGATACGTTGTTTTCATATTTCCCGAAAGACTTTTTGTTGGTGATTGATGAGTCGCACGTCACGACTCCGCAGCTTGGCGGAATGTACGAAGGAGATCGTTCGCGAAAACAGTCTTTGATCGAGCACGGATTCCGATTGCCTTCGGCTGCTGACAATCGACCTTTGCGTTTCGAAGAGCTGGAACAAAAGATGAAGCAGGTGATTTTTGTATCAGCCACGCCGGGCAAATTTGAGATGGATCATTCTTCGCAGATTGTGGAACAGATCATTCGTCCGACCGGTCTCGTAGATCCGGAAATTATCGTGATGCCGATCACGCCGGATAAAAAGAGCGGATATCAGGGTCAGGTTGAGGACCTTCTTTCTAATAGAATTCCTGAGGTTTTACGACGCAAGGAGAGGGTTCTCGTGACCACGCTCACCAAGAAGATGGCCGAAGATCTCACTGAGTTCATGAAGGAGCGCAAGTTTAAAGTGCGCTATATTCACAGTGATATTGATACGGTTGAGCGTTTGGAGATTTTGTCGGAGTTTCGAAAGGGGACATATGACATTATTGTTGGTGTGAACTTGCTGCGTGAAGGTTTGGACTTGCCGGAAGTGTCGTTGGTCGCGATTTTGGATGCGGATAAAGAAGGTTTCTTACGTTCTGAGACATCGTTGATTCAGACGATTGGTCGTGCGGCGCGTAATGTTAAGGGCGCGGTGGTCTTGTACGCGGATAATATGACCGGCTCGCTTGAGCGCGCGATGCGTGAAACGGAACGTCGTCGTAAGAAGCAGCTTGCGTACAACAAATTGCATAACATTACGCCGAAGACGATCATCAAGGCACAGGAAGATTTGCGTTTGATGCTTGGTCTGTCGATTAGCGAGAAGGACGTGAAGGAAATTTTGAAGCTCGAGCTCACGGGTGAGACGCATGATCTTGGAACGGTGTTGAAGAAAAAGGAAGCGGAGATGAAAGAAGCAGCGAAGAATTTGGAATTCGAGCTGGCCGCGATTCTTCGCGACGAAGTGATGCAGTTGGAGAAGGAGATTCGTAAGCGCTCACGAACTTCCGCGTTGCCAGATGCAGAGAAGAATAAGATCAAACGCAAAAAGGAGCTAAGACATGGGAGGACTAGGTAAAGTAAAAACCACCCGAGGAGGGTGGATTGCGTAGCGAGCGCCGCTACGGGTGGTAGTGCATCCAGGCGATGATCGCTCCCGTGAAGCTGAAGGCGAAGAGAGCGAAGGCTGCTTGGAGCGCGAGGATGAGGTGCGAGTGTCGATGCTTGTTGTAGCGATACGAGCAGACCTCGGCACCGAGCGCCCTCTGTCTCTTTTCGCTCGGCGGGGACAGCTTATTACGCATCCTTCGCTCCGCTTCGATGAGGCTTTGTCGGGATTTGATCTCCTTCTCGATGAGACGGCGCTCTCCGAGGGAGATGCCGTGGAGCCGTGTCCAGCGACTGTTGGAGGTCGAGTCGATCACGATCTCTCCGGCTGAGGTCGCGATCTTCATGCTGGACAGCAGATCGACGTTGTCGAAGTACGATCCGTCTTTAAGACGGATCGAGCAAGGCTGCTCCATGGACATGCGGTTGATGTACATGACGTCCACGATGTTGGCCTTCATGCGAGTTTCTCGGTACTGAAACTCGATGGCTTCGTCCTCGAGTACTCCGCGGATGTCCGAGTGGTCTGCGACGAGGTAGCAGCCGAAGTTCAGGGGCTGTCTCACTTTGTCTTCCGCGGCTCGTTGCTCATCTTCCTGAAGCCAGGCGTTGCCGAGCTGTTCGGCGATGAAGAGCCCGGCCACGGTGCCAACCGCGAGGCTTGTGCCATCGCGAGCCAGGCCATCGATTACTTCCATTGCTGTGCGCGTCATAACGACCTCTCTAATTGGGGTGAAGGTGCGGCGAACGCATATATTCAGGTCATAAAAACGACAGTATGTCAATCATGTAATAATCAAATAGCGCATGTATGACTTGAGGGCTTGGAAGGTGTCCTGGATTCAGCTCAAGAAGAGTGTTAGCATCATTTTTGTTTTAATACCGAACCTGATAACACCATATGTCCAGTCGCGTCTCACACTTTGAAATTCACGCTGATAATATCGAGCGTTGCAAGGATTTTTACACCAAGGTTTTCGGATGGAAGATGATCGCATATCCGATGCCTGATGGGACGATCTACTGGGCGATTGAGACCGGCCCAAAGGAGGAGACGGGTATTAACGGTGGTATCGTGGAGCGCAGAGGCCCGCGTCCCGCCGAGAACGCTCCTGTGTTCGGTTATGTGTGCACTATGACCGTGGATTCGTACGATGAATCGGCGGAAAAGATTCTGGCCAACGGCGGAACGCTCGCGCTCGAGAAGTTCGCCATACCTGGTATGGCTTGGCAGGGATATTACAAGGACACGGAAGGAAATATCTTCGGCATCCATCAGCCGGATACAAACGCGAAATAAGATAAAGCCCCGGATTGACTTCCGGGGCTTTTTTTGATACAGCGATAGCGCGAAAGGAGGTGCGCATGGGCTGGTCAGTATTCGCAGAGGACCCGGCGAAAGTCGGTGGCATCTTGCTCAAGGGCGACACAACGGTTCCGCCCACCCGTTGGTGGAACCATCTCTTCCTGCTCTGGTGGTACTGGAAGCAGGTCAGCGTCATCGAGATCGTGGGCAAGTACAACGCACCGTACAGCATCGGCTACATCCCGTTTACTGGGAAGGCCATGATCTGGAGCGAAGAGTTCCGTGGTAGATGCTTCGCCGTCAGGCACGGGCACGAGGACTGCCGCTTCTTCGCTCTCGACCGCCACGGCTTCCCGGCCGAGCTGCGCCCGATCCAGCGGACGATGCTCAACGAGCTCGACGACGACATTCCGCTCATCTGACCCTATTGGGTCTTTTTTTGTTGCCGCAAGTGCGCTTAGATAGCCCTATGGATGCCGTTGCGGACATAAAAGGCAGGTTAGATATCGTGGATTTGATTGCCGAGTATATTCCGCTTAAACCAGGGGGAAGCGGAGCTTTTAAGGCTCCCTGTCCGTTTCATCAGGAGCGAACCCCGTCTTTCTATGTTTCGCGTCCGCGTCAGACTTGGCATTGCTTTGGTTGCGATCAGGGCGGCGACGTTATCTCCTTCGTAATGAAAATGGAGGGAATGGAGTTCCGCGAGGCCTTGGAATTATTGGCGCAGAAAACGGGCGTGCAACTTCCCAAGTTTGATGGAGAGAAAGCGACGCAGAAAAAGCGTATTCATGAGGTGAATGACATCACGATGAAGTTTTGGCGCGCGTGCTTGGAGCGAATGCCTGAAGCTGAGCACGCACGCGCGTATGTGAAGAAGCGAGGTCTTGATGATTTGACCATGGATTTGTTCGGTATTGGTTTTGCGCCAGATAGTTGGGACGCGCTTTCAAAGGCGCTCGCATCCAAAGGTGTAACGGAACAAGAAATGTTATTGGCTGGTGTAGTAGGGAAGAGTGATCGTGGTCCCGGAGTTTACGATCGTTTCCGTGGCCGTGTGATGTTTCCGATTGCAGATGTACATGGAAATATTGTTGGATTCACTGGCCGCATTCTTTCTGATGATAAAACCGAGGCCAAATACGTAAACACGCCTGAAACATCCGCATACAGAAAGTCTGGCGTTTTGTATGGATTGGATAAAGCAAAAGGGGAAATCCGCCGTGCTGACTTGGCTGTGATCACAGAAGGAAATATGGATGTGGTGAGCTCGCATCAATTTGGTGTGACGAATGTGGTTGCATCAAGCGGAACAGCGCTTACATCCGAGCAGCTCGGATTGTTGAAGCGCTTCACCACCAATCTTGCCATCGCTTTTGACCAAGACAATGCGGGAAATGCGGCAACGGTTCGTGGGCTCGATTTGGCGCGAGCTCAGGATTTCAACATTAAAATTATCACGTTACCTCCGGAGGCTGGAAAAGATCCGGATGAGGCAGTTCGAAAAAATCCTCAGCTTTGGAAAGATGCTATTAAGAATGCGGTGAGCATCATGGACTGGTTGTATCGAAATGCATTTAGGAATCGATCATCATCTAACCCGGAAGACAAGAAACTGATTGCGCGTGATATTTTGACCGAAGTGAAACGTATTGCCGACCCGGTTGAGAAAGATCATTGGGTTAAGAAGCTCGCCAAGGATCTTGATGTGAGTGAAGGCGCGCTTCGAGAAGCGATGGATAGGGTAAAGGCGGACTCAAGCCCGGCAAAACAAGGACCTCCGGCCAAAGAGGCCCAGGAGGTGCGTCCAAAAGGGGATGAGAGCTATGAACAGCGCCTTCTGGCCATCTCTATCGCCCGTTTTGACCTCCTAAAACAGGCTGTGGATGAAGAAAAGCTTGCAGCCGAGGAATTGTCCGATTCGGCAAGCATCGCCCTTTACGGCCGCTTAAAGGCGGCGTATGCTTCGGGCGAAGTGGCTCCTGATCCCGTAGCGGCAGGACATGCCATCCGCCCACCGGTTAGTCTGGGACCGGACGAGGCGAAGACCTTCGACGCTCTCGCATTCCTTGCGGAGCGCGAATTCCAGGGTTGGACGCTTGACCAACTCAAGCAAGAACTGAAGACAGCCGTTTCGAAGCTCCGCTTGCAACGCAAGAAACAGGAGCGCGAACGTCTGGAGGGAGAGATGCGCGAAGCCGAACGCTTGGGCGACCAGGCACGGATTTCGGAGCTTCTCACCCGCTTTCAATCATTGACCTGATTCGTCAGGTCATTCGCTCGTCGGATGGAGCATGACCACCGACCGGCAACTTATATGCCCACGTCAAAACTACGTGCCAAAAAGCCGATGAAAAAGCGCTACGCGCCGAGCAAGCCCTCGGCGAAAAAGAAGGTCCCCGCAGGAAAATCGAAAATACAGCATAAGGGAAAGGCCCGCGTTCAGGGAAATAAGAAGCATCAGCCTCAAGGGAAGAAGGTTGCGTATCAAAAGTCAGCGCCTCCGACGCAGGAAGCGATCGACCGCCTTTTTGATAAGGCCAAGAGCCGCGGCTTCCTCACCGAAAATGAAGTGTTGTACGCGTTTCCGGAGGTGGAGGACTATGTTGATGTGTACGAAGCATTTATCGATCGCATGGATGCCGCTGGCATCAACATGGTCGAGCAGAAAGAAGGTATTCTTGGTCGCACCAAGGAACGTCATGACATCATGACGGGCTTGCATAGCGTTGATGAACGTCGCGGCAAGGTTGATCCGTTGGATATTTCCGCTGACTCAATTCAGATGTACTTGCGCGAAATCGGTAAGATTCCGCTTTTGACCGGTGAAGAAGAAGTCGCGCTCGCTAAGCGCAAGGAAAAGAACGACAAAGAAGCAGAAAAGGCGTTGATCGAGGCGAACTTGCGTCTTGTGGTTTCCATCGCGAAAAAGTTCACCGGCAAATCACTTTCGCTTCTCGATTTGATTCAAGAAGGAAATATCGGCTTGTTCCGCGCGGTGAAGAAATTCGAATACCGAAAGGGGTTCAAATTCTCAACCTACGCGACGTGGTGGATTCGTCAGGCGATTACACGTGCATTGGCCGACCAGAGCCGTACGATTCGTATTCCGGTTCACATGGTGGAAACGATCAACAAATTCCAGCAAGTGGAGCGTGAACTTATTCAGGAGCTTGGTCGTGAGCCCTTGCCGGAAGAAATCGCCGCTGAAATGGGTCAGGATGTCGATAAGGTGCGTCACATCATCAAGATTTCGCAGGATACGGTTTCGCTTGAAACCTCGGTTGGTGATGATGACGAAGACTCGACGCTTGAAGACTTCATCGAAGACGTGAAGAACGTCACGCCGGATCGTTCCGCCGCGTTGCAGCTGTTGAAGGATTACGTGAATGAAATCGTGAAGGACTTGAATCCGCGTGAACAAAAGATTCTCGAGATGCGCTTCGGTCTTGTCGATGGTGTAAGCCATACGCTTGAAGAAGTGGGTAAGGAATTCGATGTCACGCGTGAACGTATTCGTCAGATTGAAGCAAAGGCGCTGGAAAAGATTCAGCAGCACGCGCTGATCAAGAAGTTGGCTGACTACTAAAATGCGTGTCGGAATTGTGGGTGGTGGGGCTGCGGGTTTGATGGCAGCCGCAACGATATTGGAAACAGCTCCGGAAACGGAGCTGTTTCTCGTTGAGCGAAATGATGGATTGGGAAAGAAAGTCATCATTTCCGGCGGAGGACGCTGTAATGTGACAACCGGAATCACGGATGTTCGTACGGTTTTGACGAAATACCCGCGTGGCGGAAAGTTTTTGTCCAAGGCGATGTATCACTTTCCACCGGAAGATGTGTACTCGTGGTTTGAAACGCACGGTGTCCCACTAAAGATTGAAGAAGATATGCGCGTCTTTCCTCAATCAGATAATGGAAAAGATATTGTCGGCGTATTTGAGAAAATGTTTCGCACGAGGAAAGTCGAAGTTCTTTTGAAGCACTCGGTTGATTCGGTTGAGCGTGTAGGCGATGGCTATCGACTCACGTTTAAGGGCGGAAAGACGCTGGATGTCGATGTGGTTGTGTTGACGACTGGCGGTCAGGCTTATCGCCAAACGGGCTCGACAGGGGATGGATATGCCTTTGCCATGGCACTTGGTCACAAAATCACCAAGCTAGCGCCAAGCTTGAATGCCTTTTTCACGAGTGAGAAATGGCCGGCAACTATTTCTGGGCTTTCATTTCAGAAAGCAGAGTTCCGTGCCAAACGCGGCAAGGGATTTTCTTTTACCGGTCCGTTCCTGTTCACGCATAAAGGCGTGAGTGGCCCGGCTGTATTCGCGCTATCCTCGTTGATCGCATTCGAGAATTACGATGCAAAGCAACCACTCAAGATTGAGATCGATTTGTTTCCTGATCAAACAAAAGAGGAGCTGGTGACAGAAATCGAAGCAAAGATTGCAAACGCATCCAAGAAAAGCTTTTTGAATGTGATGGCCACGGTAGTGCCAAAATCTTTAGCCGAGATCGTGCTTATTGAGTTGCGCATTTCAGGTGATATTCATGCAGCAGAAGTCTCAAAAGCCGATGTGATGCGATGTGTTGAGTGGTTGAAATCAATCCCGTTAAACGTCGTTGCTCGTGGAGCAGGGGACGAGTTCGTTACCGCAGGCGGGGTTTTGTTGGATGAGGTTGATCCACAGACTATGGAATCCAAAATTTCTCCCGGTTTATATTTTGCGGGAGAGTTGCTTGATGTAGATGGATATACCGGTGGTTTCAACTTGCAAGCTTCCTGGGCAACCGGACATCTCGCAGGGCAAAGTATCGGTGAACGGTAGGTATACGTTCGCAAGTTTACATCTGCGACATGAGGTCGGAAAGACGACGGATTTCGAGGAAGACGCGGTCGCTCATGATACCTGCGGCGTGGTTCCTATGGCGGAAGTCCCGTTTGTCCGGACGATTGATAATGCTCTGTATCAATTTGAGACTTTTTTCGTAAATGTCCGCCATCTGCGGTTGGCCGTTGCGTTTGGCGTATGCGGAAAAAGCGAGGAGCTGAATATTGATCTCTTCCAGAATCTGCATCTGAATTGGATCAGCAGCCAGGTCCTGTTTCTTTCCTTCCACCCAGAGTTTTGCGAGATGCTCGATCTTTCGCTCTTCGGCGCCAATCACCATGCGAGGCACACGGAAGAGGGAACCGCGGAACGTTTCATCGGCTGATTCAAAATATTTGATATGCGCCAATTTGCCGCCATCGATTTCATCCTTAATGCGGCGGAACTTACGCTGTAATTTGCTGCCATGCGTCACATCCAAACCGAGTGCGAGATATGAGCGGCCTGTCTCTTTCTTAAATTCGGCAATCGAATCTACTCCGTTAAAGATATCGTCGTAGCGCGATGCTTTGCGCGTCATCGCTTCGGGTCCAAACCAATCGCTGAGCTCGACTTGATCGTGGATGATCGTTTCAAGGACCAGGGCAGACCGCTTGGCGCGGTCACTGCCGGGCGCGTCTTCTTTTTCGAATCGGCGTTCCATCTCGGCGACACGATCGAGATCTTCCTTCACCATGTCCTTGTCGTATTCGATAAAATCCCTTGGATCGATCGGTTTTTCCGCTGGATCTTCCAAGACTTCTACGGCTTTGGCGTATGCCAAATCGATATAGTTTTGCGGTTGTTCTTTCTCTTTTTTGAACGAAAGGGCTTCACCGTGCATGCCTCAAATGATACTCGATTCCCTTCGTTTTGGAAATGCGTCTTTACGATCAAGAATACATAAACCACCACTTGGCGTGGTGGTTTATTGATGGCTCCGAGGCTGGGATTCGAACCCATGGCCAATGCATGGTCGTGATGATCGTGCTCCGGGTGATTGCGACGATATGCGCGCGCAGTTCATCCGTGTTTTTTCCGGAACTGAAGGCTGGCAGTTGTCTTTCAAGGACGTACGCGTCGGACCGCCTCTTCAATTTCTTTAACGCTTACTGGCTTGGTTAGGTGTGTATCAAAGCCCGCGATTTTGGCTTTTTCTTTGTCTTCCGCTTGACCAAAGCCTGATATGGCAATCAGAGTAATCGCTTTGCCAAAATCCTCTCGTAGCGTTTTGGCGACATCGTAACCGCTCATGCCGGGTAAGCCGATATCGAGTAAGACAAGTCCGGGACGACGTTCCTTTGCGATGCGTAGCGCTTCAACACCATTTGAGGCACTAACGATCTTGTATCCAAGGAAGTCGAGGAGACGGACTAGGCTTTCCAGCACATCTTTGTCGTCGTCAACGACCAGGATTTCATTCCCCATGGATCGTTGGGGATTCTGAACGGATGGATTTGCGGTCGCCACATCCACCGGACCGGTCTGCAAGGGAATTGAGACGCTAAACTCACTTCCGTGGTTTGCGCCGTCGCTTTTGGCTTCAACGATCCCTCCGTGCAATTCGGTGAGGAGTTTTACCAGTGTGAGCCCGATACCGAGCCCTCCTTGCGAACGCGTGATGGAACCGTCCGCCTGTGTGAATGGTTCAAAAATCTTGTCTTGCATTCCATCTTCAAGACCGATGCCGTTGTCATTCACCCGAGTGACGGCATAGCCGCTTTCCTGATTCAGAGAGATCGTGATGACGCCTCCCGGATTGGTGTATTTCGCCGCGTTGTTCAAGAGATTAATGAAGATCTGTTCAAGTCGTAGAGGATCGGCAACCACCCAAACCGGCGTTGAAGGCAAGAGTATCTTCAGGGTGTGGCGCTGCGAAGTCATGATCGGTTCAACGCTTTCGATCGCGGCTTGGATGCTTTCGCGCAGATCCATCATTTTCTTTTTTAACTCAATTTTTCCTTTTGTGACTCGCGAAACATCCAATAAATCTTCAAGAAGGCGAGTGATGTTATGAACCTGTTTTTGAATGCCGCGGATTGCCTCGCCGAAAGGAGTATTTTTGATTCCCTGGTGCTCCATGAGTTGAAGATTGTTGGAGATGGGCGCCAGTGGGTTGCGTAATTCATGCGCCAGGACGGCGATAAACTCGTTTTTCTTTGTGTCTTCATCGAGGATTTTTTGATTTGATCGCTCGAGCTCTTCTACGCTTTGTTTTAAGGTGGCGAAGGCTTCATCGCGTTCTTCAAATGCCGAGGCCAGCAGATAGAACAGCATTGTCATGATTGCGATGTAGATTTCGCTTTCGATGATGCGCATGCCCAGAAATTCGGTGGGAGGTCGTTTGAAACCGTAAAATGGTGCACTGAGGATGATAAGCGTTGAGACGAAAACCGCTAATGACATGCGGCGCATGCCCATTCGCACGGCAATCCATATGGAAATGACAATTAAGGCGATGACCAGGGGGACTTGCAGGATTTGCGGATACTCAAACCAGGCGAAAAAATTAGCGACGATAAGCAGGGTGAAGGCGGAGACGATTTCAGCGCGGCTGATACGGATCGGTTGAGGGCGCCATTGTGCAACGCGCTGCACGATAAAGGGGGTGAGAACCAAGGCGCTTAAGCAGTGTCCAAGCCACCAGTAGAAAAAGCCTACGTTGGTCGTAAGCTGAGACATGGAAAATAAAAATATTCCGCCCGTTGGAACGATGGTCGACGTGAACAGCGCGATAATGCAAAACCACATCAGGTCACGGAAGTGTGAGAAGCGCTTGTCGAGTTTTAGATAGTGAAAAGCATCGGCGCCGATAAACGCTTGAAAAGCGAACAGTAGG
>CAZQSK010000011.1:18101-20578 GCA_964596245.1 uncultured Gammaproteobacteria bacterium | reverse complement strand
AAAAGTCAATGAGTACGCATGTGATTAGACATGAGCTCAATATTTTGATACAATGGATGTACTAAGTAATTTTACGAGGCGTCTCCTATCCTTTTTTGACGCTTCCTAGCCATTTTTATGTTGACTCAACGTCCAGACCAGCGTGTTGCCGTATTTATCGACACGCAAAACATGTATCACTCGGCCAAACATATCTACAACCGCAAGGTGAACTTTGCGGCGCTTGTAGAAGCGGCCGTCGGCCCGCGCGTGCTCGTGCGCGCCATCGCCTACGTGGCGAAATCCAAAGACAATACCGAGCAAGCCTTCTTTGATGCGCTGCAACAGCAAGGTATCGAACTCAAAATTAAAGATGTACAAGAATTTGCCAGCGGCGCCAAGAAAGCCGACTGGGATGTCGGCATGGCCGTCGATGCGATCTCCGTCTCTCCCAAGGTGGACGTAGTCGTGCTCGTGACCGGCGACGGCGACTTCTGCCCCCTCGTCGAATATCTCAAGGGCCATGGCGTGATCTGCGAAGTCGCAGCCTTCAAAGAATCCACCAATGCCCGTTTGCGCGAGATTGCCGACGCCTTCCTCGACTTGTCCGAGGATTCCGAGCGCTTTCTCATCAAAGACTCGCGCCGTGCCGCATCCCCTGCGAAAGAACAGAAATCCGGCCCTCGTCGTATTAAGGGCCTACTCCCTCCGGACAAGGAATTGCCGCGAAATATCCGAATTACCTACTAACCATCGAGCGCTTGTGAAAACAAGCGCTTTTTGGTACAAAACGGTGGCTGATCGCGGGGTCGTAGATCCCTTATCGAGGGATTCATCCACTTCGTGATCGGTTCTCAATCTTACGTGGCGTGACGCGAGATGCGTGACGCGTGAAAAACATGATCCAACCATCCAAAGAGTTCTCGCTTGATTGGGCCGGCCGCAAGCTGACCATCGGTGTCGGCCAGCTCGCCCAGCAAGCCAGTGGCGCGTGTACCGTTCGTTTCGGCGATACGGTCGTTTTGTGTACCGCAACGCTCGGTGAATTGCGTGACGGTATCGACTTCTTTCCCCTTCAGGTGGATTTCGAAGAGCGCATGTACGCCTCGGGCCGCATCAAAGGCTCGCGCTTCATCAAACGCGAAGGTCGTCCGACGGATGAAGCCATTTTGTCTGGCCGTTTGATTGACCGCGCCATTCGTCCGTTATTCCCGGATGCATTGCGCAACGAAGTCGCGGTGATCGCCACCGTGTTCTCACATGACCAGGAAAACGACGCCGATGTTCCGGGTTTGATTGGGGCTGCCTGCGCGCTCGCCATCTCAGATATTCCATGGAATGGCCCTTTGGCCGCCGTGCGCATTGGTCGTAAGGACGGAAAGCTCATCTCCATGCCGACCTACATGGAAACCAATGAAGGCGACTTTGATTTGGTCGTCGCCGGCACCAAAGACAAGACCCTGATGGTCGAAGCGGGTGCAAATCAGGTGTCAGAAGCCGACATGCTCGCCGCCATGCAGTTTGCGCTTGAGCAGTTGAGCCCGGTGATCGATCTCATCAACAAAGTCCAGAAGGAAGTCGGTAAAGCGAAGCGCGAATTGACCGTAAATGCGGAGCTTGAAGCCATTCACGCCAAGGCCCGTACCTTTCTCGAGACCAAGCGGGGCGTTTTGTTCGCCGAACCGCTTCGTACCAAGGCTGATCGCAAGGCCGGCGTGTCACGCTTGAAGAAAGAGCTCGCTGAAAACCTAGCTTCGATCGGCATTGCCAAGGAAGAAGCCAAGAAAGCCGAAGGTGTTCTCGAAGAGTTCGTCGACAATGAAGTCACCAAGATGATTCTGGATGAAAAGCGTCGTGCGGACGGCCGCGGCTTGGACGATGTGCGCGAGCTTGGCTCCGCCGTCGCAATCATGCCGCGTACGCATGGTTCGGGCTTGTTCCAGCGTGGTTCAACCCAGGTCCTTTCGAGCGTGACGCTCGGCTCTCCGGGCATGGAACAGACGCTCGACACCATGGAATTCCAGATGACCAAGCGTTACTTCCATCACTACAACTTTCCCAGCTATTCCGTAGGTGAAACCAAGGGCAATCGTGGTCCTGGTCGTCGCGAAATCGGTCACGGCGCACTTGCCGAACGTGCTCTCATGCCGGTTTTGCCGAACAAGGAAGCCTTCCCCTACACCATTCGTGTTGTCTCTGAGGTCTTGGGATCCAACGGCTCGTCATCCATGGGCGCGACCTGTGGTTCGACGCTCGCTTTGATGGACGCTGGTGTCCCGATCGCTGCTCCTGTCGCCGGTATTGCCATGGGTTTAGCTTCAGATGAAAAAGCCGGCCGCTACACCGTCATCACCGACCTTCAAGACTTGGAAGATGGCGCCGGTGGGATGGACTTTAAGATCGCCGGCACAGCCGACGGCATTACCGCCATGCAAATGGATACCAAAACCCAAGGCATCCCTTGGAACGTGGTTGAAGAGACGCTCACCAAGGCCAAG
>CAZQSK010000011.1:0-18001 GCA_964596245.1 uncultured Gammaproteobacteria bacterium | reverse complement strand
CGTCCGCTGCGCCGCTAAGCTTGTCAGCATGGATCGCGAAATCTTCATCAACTCGAATAGCAATATCATCCTCGCGGAAGGGCATTCGCGAGGATTTTGGCATTCGTGGAAAGCGGTTTCGCTTGGACTCCTGCTCGGCGCTCTCGTTCTGTTCGGCTTACTGATCTACGGCGTGAGTCGCGGTTTTCCATGGCCGGCCAATGTGGCGATGGTTGGCATGATAACCCCGAAGGAAGCAGAAAAACTGCCGCTCGCTCTGCGTCAGGCTTTACCTGCAGATTGGCAATCGGCTTTGAGCTGCGGCACAAGCTGGCCGGTTGCGCTTGGCGTCTATCAAAAAGAAGAAGCGTGGTACACCTTCATCGTTGCGCCGAGCTGGTGCTCCATCCAAACCGAAAAGCCCTATGTCACCAAGCACGGCTTGATCCTTTTTTATACCGATACGATCTACGCCAGCCATGAAACGCGCTCATTCTTGGGCTTGATGATGGACGGCGGTTCCGGGCAACCGAAAATCGGATTCGAGCCGGAAACATTGGGCGCGCTTACGGGTTTGAGTGATTCAAACGCGAGCGGAACCCTAGCCTGGTTCCGTGGCGACGCCACCATGATGCGTAGTTCCTTGCGCATGCCACAGGCTCCGAGCGAAGGAATTCCGGCCGCTGATCTCTCATTGCGTTTTCCGCAGGCCATCTTGCCTGAAGGGATCCCCTATTTGCCGGACATCGCACGCCGCTCGCGCTTGCCGAACCTAATCCAAACCGATCTAGTCTTTGGAGAAGAAGGGCCTGATGTGATGCGCATCTCTTTTGCAGAGCGCTTGGATGAGCAGGACGCGGCAGCTCTACTTGGCGCGTATGGCTTTAGCTCACGCCGCGCCATCACGCTTCCAGATGGCAGTATTTCGTTTGAACGTGTCGAACCCGTCGTGACATCTGGCACGACCTTGCTCGGTATTCGTCGTGACGAGACCGGCCGCCAAGCAAATACCCTTGGATCAACCTTTACCTTAACCAGCCCCAGCAGCTCACCAGATATCCCGCTTGCTCCCGGCTGTTCCAATAGCGGTGCCTGGGCACGCCTTTCAACTAAAACCGTTTCTACCCTGCTGAAGCGTATCGGACTCCCCATGCAACCAGCTGACGTCCGCCCCATTCAGATTATTAGTGATAAAGGGAAGTTGGCCGTTTGTTTTGAATAAGACTGTAACTCCCTCATTCCCTCTTATGCTAAGAGGGAGGTTTTCTGTACGTCATCCCGAGCGAACAAAGTGAGTCGAGGGATCTCTTTCGAGAGAGATTTCTCCACTCGCCTTGCTCGGTCGAAATGACAGGACGCTCTCCCCTTAGCATAAAGGGAGTTGGAGGGGTTACTGATTAACGGATGGATTCCCGCCTTCGCGGGAATGACAGAGAAGTATGAAACACGGAGATTCTGACGCCGAGATATGGCAAATGTGGGCGTTTGCTGAAAATTATAAGACCCGCTGACCGGCCTAGTGCATTATGCAATTGCCGCGCGGGTCTTAGACTCGGGTGCGCGACCATTCATCGTAGAGGGGAGCTTGCGCTCGAACCCAGAACAAATCTGGTACAACGTGTATCCAAGTCTTTAGGACTGCTTCCTCTACCTGGTCCTCGGCAGAGCCCCGTTGAGAACGCAAGCGCTCTCGAAGTGAGGTTGCCCAAGGGGAACTTTAATTTTATTTTTTGGTTTCCATGTGTCCCGGAGGGACGAATGGACCGAGTGGAGGAATGGACCGGCTTCCGTCTCTAAAGACCCCGAAGGGTGTTGTGCCAAGATAGGCACGGACGGGAGTCGGTCTTGTAGCAGTGTGAAGGTGCGGACGAACGGGGTGCGGGCTGAATCCAGCCTGCTGGTCAAGCGCATTTCGCGCCACCGAAGAAAGAAGAAAAGGACGAGTGGGGGCCGAACGAGGTCGAGCCCAAGGTGCGTGTATGGCTCCGGACGGATGCCATGTATCCATAATACCATTTTTACACATCAACCGCAAAATACCCTGTGTATAATCCGATATCTTGTCTTAGATAACGCAAAATAATATTTTTCATGCTCTGTGGATATGTGCTAAAATGGTTGTTGATATGTCTAACGACCCACGCACATTGGAAGAACTACGATCACATTATGAATTAGAGAAGCGTTTAGCCTCCCGTTTGCGTCAGGCTCCACGCTCCGAACGCCTCCGCCTCTATTCCGAACTCTACAACGAGCTATATCGTTCGGTTCCATTCCTTAAAACAAACCCGGCGACGACTGATCCTGGTCACATCCGGTCGACTCTGCGCCTGTTAAAACCTTTTCTTGGCCAAGATAAAACTTTTTTAGAGATCGGAGCAGGCAATTTAGCCGTTTCTCGGGCCCTGGCACCTTATACGAACCACATTCTGGCCCTTGATGTATCAAATGAGTTTGCATTAGCTCTAGGCCCAATTCCTACTAACGTCCAACTCGTCATTTCTAATGGTTTAGACATCCCGATTCCGACATATACGGTAGATGTGGCCTATAGTAGCCAACTGATGGAGCACCTCCACCCAGATGATGCACTGGAACAGCTCAAAAACATTTATAATTCGCTAAAAATGGGCGGGAAGTACATCTGCAATACCCCACATCGCTACAATGGACCACACGATGTCTCTCGTTCGTTTGAAACTGAGGCTAATGGATTCCATCTAAAGGAGTACACCAATCACGAGCTTCGTGACCTTATGCGCCGAGTTGGCTTCCGTCATATATACAGCCTGACCGGCGCCAAAGGCTTTGTGATCCCATTCCCTGTTGGAGCACTTACCCTACTCGAACGACTCATCACACGACTCCCAAGCGCATGGCAAAAACCATTTAGCCGTTTTTTGCCGATAAAAATTCTCTTGGGCATCCGTTTGGTCGCTGTGAAATAGAATGCATACCAACTTTGACCGACAAGACCCTTTCCGTTACCCTTTAGACAGATATATGCCGTTAACCAAGGAACAAATCGCTCACTTCAAGGAACGTTTACTGCAGGAAAAGGCTCGGTTGAGCGAAGAACTCAAGACTCTCGGTCATAAAGAGAAGACCGGTCATTTCGCTGCCAATTACACCGAGTCAGGCGGTAACTCCGAAGACGACAACGCGGTAGAACTCACTGACTTCGTCGACAACGAAGCAGTGGTGGAACGTCTTGAATCTGACTTGAAGGATGTCGAGAAAGCGCTCAAAGCGATTGAGAACGGCACCTACGGCATTTGTAAGTACACCGGCAAAGACATCGACATTCGCCGTTTGGAAGCGCGCCCGACTTCGCTCACCTCGATTGAAGCCAAGAAGGCCCTAACCCAGGAATTGTAAGATGGAAAAGCGTTCGTGGTTGGCTTTTGCAGCCGCCCTCATCATGGGAGCGGCTGTTTTCGCTCTTGATTTAGCCGCCAAGGATTTCTTTTTCCTAGCGAGAGAGACGGCTGAGCCTTTTCCGACAAATGACTTCATCACTCTCGTTACTCATCGGAACTACGGCATCAGCTTCAATCTCCCCATCCCTCTTCCGATCACCATTTTGATTACCGGACTCGCTCTTGGCTGGGCCATGGCCATGCTGATTGAACGCGGTCGTCGCGGCGACCGTTTTGCCTGCGCCGTCATCGGCGTTTTTATCGGAGGAGTGCTCGGAAACGTTTTTGATCGCCTCACCCTCGGCTTTGTGCGCGACTGGTTACTACTGTTTGGACGCTCGGCCATTAATTTTGCGGATTTGGCGATCGGAATCTCGCTTTTGGCTTATCTGTTCTTTGGTAGTCGCAAAAAAAAACGATCAAACAACCTCTTGACGGGGTCCTTTAGATGCGGAACGTGGTAGTACATGGCCTCACATGTACAAGCCGCTTCGGTTCTTGGATTAGAAGCGCATCCTGTCGATGTTGAAACGGATATTTCGAGCGGTTTAGGTAATTTTATTGTCGTTGGCTTGCCTGACACGGCCGTGCAAGAAGCGCGAGACCGTGTAAAAAGCGCGATGCGCCACGCGGACGCCGAATTCCCGCGTACACGAGTGACGGTGAATCTTGCTCCGGCTGATTTAAAGAAAACGGGCACGCCTTTTGACCTGCCAATTGCCATCGGAGTCATGGCCGCATCCGGCAGCATTCCGGAAGATGATCTTTCTAAGATTGTCTTCGCAGGTGAGCTTGGTTTAGATGGATCTTTAAGGCCTATCCACGGGGCTTTGTCGTTTGCGCTCATGGCCAAACAACGGGGCATGAAAGAATTGATTCTCCCAGAAGCAAATGCCCGCGAAGCCGCCTTGGTAGAGGGGTTAAATGTGCGTGCAGCCACGCATTTAAAACAAGTCATCGACTTCATTCGTAAAGAAGGCGAGCTCGCTCTCGAGGCCTACCGACCCATCACGACTACAGCTGAGAGACCTGGCTCTTTGGACTTCTCTTGCATACGCGGACAGGCTCAAGCCCGTCGCGCACTCGAAATTGCGGCGGCGGGCGGACACAATGTCCTGCTTCAAGGCCCTCCGGGTTCGGGAAAGACGCTTTTAGCTCGCGCATTCCCCTCTATTCTCCCCGCTCTCACCCTTTCGGAAGCGCTTGAAGCAACGCGCATCCATTCCATCGCCGGGTTATTGCCGGCAGACGGTGTTGTTGGGCTCCGCCCATTTCGCGCGCCACATCACAGCGCGAGCAGCGTCTCACTCGTAGGTGGCGGAACCATTCCAAAGCCGGGAGAAATCTCGCTCGCGCATCGAGGGGTACTGTTTTTGGATGAATTCCTCGAATTCCCGAGGCATGTTCTTGAAAGTCTGCGCCAACCATTGGAAGACGGCTGCGTAACCGTGAGTCGCGCTCAAGGAACCATCACGTTTCCCGCGCGTTTCACGCTTTTAGGTGCGATGAACCCCTGCCCCTGCGGCTATCTCACGGATCCTGATCGCTCCTGCGTCTGCTCCCCGATTCAGATCGCAAAGTATCGAAAGCGCTTGAGCGGACCCCTCCTCGATCGAATCGACCTGTTTATCGAAGTTCCAAAAGTCCCAACCCAAGATCTCACCGACGTATCACCAGGGGAAACCAGCGCCCGCATCCGTGCACGCGTTCAAACGGCCCGCAACCGCCAACTAGAACGATTCAAACACACGACACTCACGACCAATGCCGAACTGAGCAGCGAGCAGGTTCGTAAACTTCTTAAAGTGGATGACGAAGCCCGCGTTTTGCTCCGACATGCGGTTGATCGACATCAACTTTCGGCTCGAGCGTACTTCCGACTCCTCAAGGTCGCTCAAACCATCGCCGACCTGGCAGAAACCGAGTCGATTTCTGCCTCACATGTGGCCGAAGCGCTGCTCTATCGCTATGACCAGAGCTAGCCTTGACAGACACTTGACCTGGTTGACGGAAGACCACTTTTATGCTACTTTGTGCTGACCCTGTAGGGCATTTGTCTTCGCTAAGATTAGCGAATAAATAGCCCATTCGCTGTAAGATAAGCTACTTTTGTGAACCCCATTAAACGTCTTGGAAATCGCCTTGCCCTGGCCGTTCTACGCAGCCTGGCGGTTTTAAAAAACCTCGCTTTGCGTGCCTGGGCCTTCATTGCTCCGGCCGTCATCGCTATTTTCCGTTTTCTGGCCCGTTTCGTCGCTTTACCTATCTACCGCGTCGCCCTACTTCTTCGCATGCGCCTTGGCCAGCTCGCGCTCACGGCTCGTGGCTTGTTTTTCATCCTCTTTGCCAACCGCTACATCCTGCACGGAGTGTTGGCGGCCCTGTGTCTGGTCACCATTTTTTCCCAGCTTCGCACCCAACAGGCCACGGCTTTGGATGCTGGCCAACGCAGCCTGCTCTACTCCCTCGTGACAGACGGCCGCGAATCACTGGTCGAAGAAACCATCCATCCAGAACTCGCCATGAAGGACGCTCACTATCTTGGGAGCGAAACCCTGGAAGCCGTACCTGCGATCGACTTTGACTACGACAGCGAGATTCTTGCCGACCTCACGGTTCCGGGCAGCATCGCCCTCCTTCCAGGGGTTGAGGATCCCGGTACCTCAGGTGCCGCTGTCTGCACGCCGCGTAACAACGTCGTGACCTATACAGTTCAACCGGGTGACGCGATTAGCACGATTGCACACCAGTACTGTGTGACTGTAGGTACCGTGCTTTGGGCTAATAACCTCACTTCACGCTCACTCATCCGTCCCGGCACCGCGCTCAAGATTCTTCCGGTTTCAGGCGTGCTTCATACGGTAAAAAAGGGTGATACGTTGGGAAAAATCGCCAACACGTACGGCGTCAAAACGACGGATGAGATTCTCGCAGCCAATCGCTTGCCTTCGGAAAACAGCCTTGCGCTCGGTGAAGAGCTGATCATCCCGAACGGTACGCCGCCGGAACCGATTCGTCCGATTGCCACCCGCGCGCCGTCCAATATTCGTCCGGATGTGCCGATCTCGCGCATTCGCAACAAGGCAGTTGACCTCTATCAGGAATTGTCCGGTAAAACGGATGGCCGCGCCAAGCCCGAAGACCTGATCGAAAAACCGGATGCGCCAAAGAGCAAATTACTCTGGCCGACCAAGCAGCGCATCATCAACCAATACTATGGCTGGAGCCACACTGGGGTGGACATCGAGGGTGACTATGTCGATCCGATCTACGCTTCCGAAGATGGGGTGGTCGAAACAGCTGGTTGGAACAGCGGCGGATACGGTCTCCAAATCGTTGTGAGCCATCCGAACGGCGTCAAAACCCGTTATGCCCACGCCTCCAAACTCTTCGTGAAAGTTGGAGACGAAGTGAAGCGCGGTCAAACCATGGCCATGGTTGGAACCACGGGTCGCTCAACCGGTACGCACTTGCACTATGAAGTGTATGTCGGTAGCAAACGCGTGAATCCGCTCAGCTATACAAAGTAAGCAAAAAAACCCCGCCAATCGGCGGGGTTTTATGAAACGTCCTGATAATTGACGAAATATAGAATATTTGGCATCATTCTGGGGCTTTTAGGGCTCTTAGCTCAGCTGGTAGAGCGCTTCCATGGCATGGAAGAGGTCAGCGGTTCGATCCCGCTAGGGTCCACCATACAAAAACCCCGCCAATCGGCGGGGTTTTTGTTTTTAGCCCCAAGCTTCAAACGCCGTTAGACGATAGCGGCGCACTCCACGCTGACGATCCAAGCGCTTTTGCTCCCCTTGCGCCATACGAAACGCCTTTAGCAATCGAGCCAGCTGACTTGTATCTGGCCAACGGGGATCAAGACCGGAAACAAGCTCATCCCAATATGTTGCTTGCTGCTCTGCCAAGGCTTGTTGATTGGCACGCTCCTCCTGATCTTCCTCCAACGTGATCAAAATCGGCTGTTCTGTGCCCTCTGTTCTCTGCTCTCTCTCCTCTTGTTGCATCGCTTGAGGGCCTATTGCGGGCTGCGGCGCGTTCATCACCATCGATTGATCGTTCATCCCCTTTGGCACACGCGCTCCGCGTATACGCAATTCTGAGGCGATCATCTCCTGACGTTCTTCGCGTAATGGATGCTCGCCATCCGCATACAAACCGTGTCGCTCCCAGTCATGCCACTCGTTTTTCAACTTTTGAATATCCTGACTCACCAAAGCCAGACGACCGAGACCCCGTCGTATGGAGCTGAGTTCGCTTTGAAACGCGGACAAATCACTCAGCAGCAAACGATCCGAAGCACTCTCAAGCTTTTTCTCAACCGCCATCAAACGCTTCCGTTGCTCGACGGTTAAACGCTCTAATTCCTTCGTGAGCGCTTTTGCTTCCGCACGCAAAAGCCGGCGGAGTTGCTTGAGCTCCGGCCGGCTTTCGGACATGACGGACTTAGACACACGTTTGATTAACGCTGCACGGGATTGGTACCCGGACCCTGAATAGGTTCGGCGACCGGCTCAGGAAGACCTTTGGGATTTTCATTCGCCTCTAGTGCTGCCAAACGCTGTTTCACGGCCGTATTGTCGGGGAACTGCTTTGCGAGCTCTTTCAATTGATCAATAGCTTCCTTCGTCTTCCCCTGCTCTTCATACATGGCCGAGAGATACCAACGCGCATTTGCGTTCGTCGCATCGCGACGCACGACTTCTTCCATCAAGGTCAGGGATGTAGCGCGCTGATTGTCTCGATAGAGCAAGAGCGAGAGCTCGAATTCGACGCCCGTGTCATTCGGATTCTGCTGCAACACCGTTGCAAGCTGAGCAATGGAATCCTTCAATCGCGCCTGACGCTCATACACGATACCCAAATAATAGCGCGCAGGCAGATAGTCGGGCTTGGCTTCAATGGCACGCTTCAATACTTCTTCCGCGGTCGTGACATTTTCATCGGCACTCTTCTTTGCCGCAGCCGCCTTAGCCGGATCCGCATCATTGATTTGGGTGCGGAACGCGTCCGAACGGAGCAAGTACAACTTACCGACTTCAGCGATAAAAGCAGGATTATACGGCTCACGACGAATGGCTTCGTTATAGGTAGCAATGGCGAATTCGTCGGCGCCACGGGTAAACGAGGCGATGCTCTGATAGATCACGGCCAAGTTCGAGAAGTTGTCGACATTTCCCGGATTCGTGTTTGAAGCAGCCATACCGAGGTCAACCGCGCTCTTAATCTCCTGTTGAATGACGGCAGCCTGCTCTTGCGTCGGCTTGGCTTGGATAAGGTTCGCGGCCTTGATCAGGTGTGCTTGCGACAAGTTGCGCAGATACATGTCAACGCGAGGATTCAAACGCGTCGCTTTCTCAAGCATCGGAATCACCTGATCCATCGGCTGACCGGAACGGAAGGCCGATACGCCTTTGCTGAACGAGACGTCAGCCATGAAGCGCTGGCCAACCAGCCACAGAACAGTGAATCCCACGATGGCGCACAACACGAACAGGGTCGTAATCGTTTCAAAGGCATACTTGGAGCGAGCCTGATCCCAAGTGAGGCGAGATCCCCCTGCCAACACAGCCACCAAAGCCAGGAGCAACCAAGAAACAACAAGATGCGAAACGTTGAAGTTATAGAAGAACGTGAGGAATGTAAGCGTTGCCCAACCCGAGAATACCGTCAGCATGGCGTACCAGGCATCGTCATTCTTCTCTTTCAAAAGATGGGCAGCTGACTTCACGATCACCGAAGCGAGCATGACGAACCAAGTCGCAATACCAAGAATACCGATCGTAGCGAGCAAGGTCAGGAACTGCGAGAAAGATCGGTCAAAACGAATGTTCCAGAATGCCGAACCGTTGACCAAACGATCGCGATAGCGCGCATAGTTATTGGTCCATGTGCCAGGACCGGTCCCGAACACAGGATGGTCGCGCAACGCCTGCTGGGCAATGTTCCATGATGCAGGCGCTGACGGAGCAACTTCAGCGGGTAACTGCAAGGCAAACGGCGTCGGCTGCCACAGAAGCAAACCAGAAATAATCACCAAAATAGCCGGAAGAATCAACATCACCGGACGACCTACTTTGCGCTCACGAATCAACCCAAGCACCACGGTCAAAACCGTTCCAAACAACAAGGCGACCCACGCGACCCAGTAGTCTGTAAAAACGAGCAGCAACGTACCGACGATAATGTTCAGCCACACCACGCCACGGGCAGCCAACCCCAGCGGCTTCGGAGAGCCGAGCAAGCAAACATTATTGCGACAGCCATGAAATGCGAGACTCGCTGCAACCACAACCGGGACAACCATATATACAGACAAACTGAAGATGCTGCCTACCGTTGAGAATGTCTGAGCCTTGGAAATGGCCGACGGAAGCACGTACCAGCCCATGGCCTGCAACACGCCGTACAAACCAGCCAAAAGTGACGAAAGCAAGAAGGTAAAGAGCAAGTCATAGACCTGTGCCATGTCGCGCAAACGGTTCACAGCCACGAAATAGAGACCGTATAGGCTGAGAATCGTGACAAATGACCACGGCATTTGACCCAAGAGACCGACCATCGACTGGTATGGATCGGTGGAAAGGGCCGACAAGATTCCATACACGATCACGAACAGGGTGACGACGATATGGAGCCAGCTGCGATGGATGCTGAGGCTCTTTTCGGCCACGGCTTTTCCGAGCCAGGCGACAACACCGACGGTTGCAAACGCGATGAGCGCGGTTTGTTTCACAAGCTCAAGTGCGTCGAGCGTGATGGAACTAAACAAGAGCGGAATTAAGAAGATGGCTCCGTGCAAGCAAACATCCATGATGATGTCGCATACACGGGAGAGACTAGGATATGTTTTGCGTTCTTCGGCACGCAAAGAGCGCGGATCGGTGATGGGCTGCATAATTTTGTCCAAGTATAACACGCCTTACGGTGTGCTGCCCTCCGGTGGCGGATCAACAACGGATCCGCCGGCATCCGGAGGAGCTACTTCGCCCTCCGGTGGCGGATCAACAACGGATCCGCCGGCATCCGGAGGAGCGGGCGGAGGAACGATGGGTTCCGTGCTGCTCGGCGGCTCAACCGTCACTCCGGGACCCATCGCAGGCCCGACGCCGGTCGTAGGATCAACGGAACCGAATGTACCGTCGGAATTGAAGAGCATCTCCCCTGCCTGAGTCGGCTCGGCGCGCCAAGCGAAGCGGATATCACGAGGCAACGCATCGCGCAGAACGATATCAAAGCCGGAATCCGTGATGTTTTCGATCCACCAGTCACCCGCATCACCGTACGGCTGCGCTGAAGCATTCGGATACGCATTCAACGAAGCAAATCCGACATGTACCTTCTTGCTGCCGGCCGCAATATCGGCAAAGCCGCGCTTCACAACGCCGGCAGGAGCGCCCGGACCACTCGGAGCAGCACTCGAGTCTCCGATTGTGCCGCCAAAGCCGCCATACCAATACGGAGCGACAAAGGTTTCGACGGTCCCAACATCCGCGCCTTCATAGGCTTCCAACGCAATACCCACGACATATCCGTTTTCCGTGGCCTTCACAGCAATACCCGGCATATCAGACACGGCGAGCAAATCACCAATCTGAATCGCGCCGTTCTGCGTCGAAACCTTGGTCGGCACACGACCGGAAAGCGCGATCGGATACGTGCTCGTCGCACTGCGGCCAAGCAAGAAGCCCGGTTTACTCGAGACAATACCCATGACCGGCTTGCCTGACTTCACAGCCTTCTCAACGCCCAAGGCCGCGGTCTCGCTTGGCATCACCAAGTCACCGGCTTCAAGCTCGATTTCGGAATAATAACGTTCAGCCAAGTCATAACTGGTCTGCGCCTGCCAACCGTCGGCATTCGTCGAAATATACTGGTTGGTCGAGGACGTATCATCCACGTAAATGTAGTACTTCTGCTGATAGGTACCGCGCGCCGACGGATAGATGCGGCCCATGAGACTCAAGTCGCCCGTGAGTGTAAGCGTACCCGAGGTGCTCAGGGTGAAGATGTTCGTAGATGAAGTACGCACGGTTAAGAAGGAAGACGTCGCAGACACGACATCGGTGAACAAGGTGAAATCACGGTTCACGGCAGAGGAAGTGACATTGTCCCACACGCTTCCACGGAACGTGAGGCCATAGGAATCGACAGCCTGGCTGGTTGATGAAGCGATGTCAGTCGAATTGACCAACAAATCATCATCGAGGATTGAGAGCGTGCCGTCGGTCTTCAATGTGCTGCCGGCGTCATAGCCCACATTGAGGAACATATCGATACTCGTCGTCGCATTCGCGTTGTCCAGAGCGTAACCAAGAATCATACCCGGCTTGGTCGCCTTCATCACATGGCCCGGGATAGGTGAAGTTGTCAGCTTATCACCGATGCGAATCGGACCATTGATGGCCGTCGCACGCACCGGAGCGCGACCCGTCAAAGCCACACGAACGCCACCGTACCAACCAAGGACAAAACCCGGATCCGTTGAAACCACACCGATGGAACGCGGATCATACGGCACACCATCAGAGACCTTCACGGTCGAGGAGACGGAATCATCCATGATCAAGGCATCACCAAGCTCATACGAACCGGTGATGTTGTACATTTCAGCCAAGTCGAAACGGTTGGCAGCAATCACGCCGTCTGCCGCAAGGCTCGTACCCGCAACGGCATCGCGAGGACAGGTGGCAGCGGTCGATGTGTCATCGATACACAAGCCTCCGGTAAAGGCACTCGATGCGTAGGTCACGACCATTCTCCAGTTGGAGGTTCCGGTCGCGAATCTGTTGCTTCCGACCAACAACTTGTTGATATAGGCACCCCATTCCGTACCGGCCGAACTCGTTCCGTTGTTCACGACGGTCAAGGTTGATGAGACGGTCGAGCTTGAGAAAAGGCTCAGAGTTGTACCCGTTCCATATACGAATCGTACGTTCGTCGTCGTGGCATTCGTTAAGGTCGCGTTCCACGCTGTGACTCCACCCGTAAACGTACCACTTGTTGCGATGAAACCATTCACAAAGGTGCTGGTGCCCTTGAACAGACTCATTCCGATCACCGAGAACGAGCTCGAGGCCACCAAAGGACCTGAGAAACTAGAAGTTGTGTTTGTTGCAAAGACACTAAGGGGTCCGATGGAGAGCAGGCCGCCTGCGCCGATATTCAACCCTCCGGCTACGGAAAGCGTGTTTCCAATATTCATATCCGCCAAAACAGACAAGTTTCCGATATGCGCATCACCAATTTTAGCCGTGGAAATGTCCGCGCCCTGCAAATCAACGACACGCAAACCGCTCGCGCTTTCGGCCATGAACGCATACTTACCCTGAACATCGATGCCACGCGCGTTATCGGCTCCGCCATCAAACGTAGAAACAAGCTTCGGCGGATTCAACGGGTTAGAGATATCGTATATCTTCAACCCATCAGCAAAGTTTCCAACATAGGCATAGTCACCCGCGACATCCAAATTCCACGGAACGGAAGCAAGGGTGGTGGTAGACATCACAACTGGCTTGGTCGAGCTCGCGACGTCAATCACGAAGAAGGCGGGATTCCCGGAAGATTGACTGACCGCGTACGCATAACGACCATTCACCACAACCTGAGAAGTGGAGGCAGAAACACTACCAACGATGGTCGGGCTGTTGGGCTGCGAAACATCAACCACCTTCAAACCAGCCGTACTGCCGACATAGGCAAAATCTCCTTGCTTGTAGATGCCACCCGCGATCGTGAATCCGCCAGATATTGTCGTTAACGTTCGAGGCGCGGTCGGATTTGAGATATCGACGATCTTAATCGAATCACCGTTACACGCAATGTACGCGAACATGCCGACCACGTGAATCGCGCCACCACAGGTATCCGTCAATGACCCGACAAGAAGCGGCTTATGAGGATCCGTGACGTCCACGATCTTCATGCCTCCCGCATCCGAAACGTATGCGTGTCGTCCAACGACGGTTACATACCAGGAACCTGTTCCACCCGTGTACGTCGTCGTGACATAACGGGGTTGGGCCGGATTCGCAACATCGAAGACCGCAAGACCCTGTAGGTTATCAGCGACATAGGCGTATCCATTAGAGACGGCGACGTCGAATGCTCCACCCGTGGTCGAGAAGTTCGTCAGGCTGGTCGGGTTGGTCGGCTGGATCAAGTTCAAAGCCGAACCCGAAGCAGTACCAAAGCCAAATGCTCCTGAGATGTAGAGATTCGACGTCGTGACATTCGTCGCGGTCACGTTGTTAAAGTAGGTGTTCCAACGCAACGCGGCCGTCCCAAGGCTGAACAAGTTATCGGCAGAGGGCGTGATGCCCGAGTTCACCTGGCCACCGAAGCTGATGAAGTCCGCACTGCTGCCAAGCGTGAGTACGGAACCATCAGCCGGATTAAGGGTGACGCCTCCCGTGTCGGATGAGATACTCACCAATCCATTCCCGGTTATGCTAATGCCGCTTGCCGTAGAGGCTAACGCGAGCGAATCACTTGCGGTCATATTGATCTTGCCAGCGGTGACATTGATATCAAAGTTACCTGTACTCGCATCAATACTGTCCGCATCAATGGTCGTGCCGGTGAAGCGTAGTTTGTCGCCAAGGGTGAGGTTGCTGGACGTCACATTCGTCGCCGTGACATTGCCCAACGTGGTTAATCCAACCACGGTAAATGTACTGGTCACAGTTGAAGAAGCCGCCACGAATCCACCATACAAGCTCAGGGTGGATGTCGCAGTTGATCCAAGAGCGGTGACTTGCGCCAGAGTCTGACGTGCCATATCCGACGTCGCAATTCCCTGCCAACCATTGGATCCATTATTCGTTGTCTTCAAATAGGCCTGAGTACCGGAGGTTGAACCATTTGAATTGAAGTAGATGCTTCCAAGAGCGGCATACACAGCCCCCTCAGGTGAGCCATTACCCACATGCTGAACCATTCTATTTGATCCTCCGCGCAACATCAGAACGGCCGTGGATGAGTTGGAGGCTTGGTTATCAAAGCCAACAGCAGCACTATCGTTCGAACCCGTACGATCAAGATCGTTCAACGTAAGGCTGGATTGATCATTCGCAATACCACCCTGACCAAAGAGCTTAATGGCAAAACCATTATTCGTATGGTCATGGAACACGAGGGTATTTGAAGCGGCAAGAAGATTTGTCGTTTCTCCAAATCCAACGAAACTCGTCTCTATGTTGATGTTGGCTCGTCCAAGCATCACACCGTTATTACTACTTGTGCCAATCACCGCAGCACCAAGACCCGCATCAAGCGAATTCATTGGCACGCGAACCAGAATCGGAGTTGAGGAAGCGGTAGTTGTCACCGTGCGTCCCGCATCATATGCCGTCTGAAGCGATGCGGAGGAGGCGGGACAGTTGGTACCGTTGGAGAGACACGGAGCGCGACCATTCACGAAGAGGTTCGTAGTCGAAACCGTGTCTGAGACGAAGAGATTTGTGGTTGTCACGTTGGTACCAGTCGCCCCATTCGGACCAATTTCAAGGGTCTTCACGCCGCCGGCGATAAGGGCCAACTTATTAGTACCGGACGATGCAAGACCGGTGTCGGTATCGTTCATAAAGGAGTAGGACGGCAAATTGCTCGCGCCATCTCCAACACGCAGCAGGCCGTTTGCGCCAGAGCCTGTATAGGTCAGATACGCGCCCGTTGCTCCGTCCAAAACGAAACTTATCGTCCCAACACCCAGTGTCTGGGCAAGACCCGTATCCGTATCCAATGAATTTCCACCGAAGTTATACGTCGGAACTGTCACTGATCCGGCGCCACCGTAGAAACGCGTTGAGGTGACGCTCGTGGAGGAGACGCTGATCGTGTGCAAGGTATTTACACGTGCCGTGTTGGAACCAATATTCAATCCTCCATCCAACAGCGAAGGCGCGAGGTTACCCGTCGAATCAATCGTCCAGCGCGAAGAGTTGTTCGTGAAGATGACGAAGGCCGTCGCATTTTCTGTTCCAATAAAGCCCTGGGATCCTGAGTTGTAGAATGCAGAATTGACCGACGTCGTTCGATTAAAGAATCCTCCCGCTGCACCGGCAACCGTGGAAATAAACTTCGTTGAAGTTACGTTTGTGGATGAAACGTTCAAGACGCTTAAATTGGTTGTGGTAACGCCTGAATCGCCCACCGTGAGAATAATTGTGCTTGAGGCTACGAGAGCGAGTGTATCTGTAGCGCTGCGGATAATTCCGGTGTTTTCATCCGCGCTGAAGCGGATAGCCGGAGTACCCGTCGTTCCATATGAGACAACCAATGAGGTACTCGAGACACGGCCACCGACCGAGAGGTTATTCGTGGTCGTCGCGTTCGTGATGATCGCGTTGGTTGCTCCGAAGTTAGTAGCTGTTGCGGCCTGAAGCGACGTGTTTCCGAGGACGGTGAAGGTGGAGGTAACGGTCGAAGAAGCTCCAACAAAACCACGGAAGAGGCCGAGGGTGTGAGTCGTTGATGCTCCACGCCCAGTTACGGTCGCGAGGGTGTCCGACTCGAGCGAGCTGGGACAATTCGTACCGTTTGCAAGACAAACGAACTGACCATTCACCATCAGTCGCGTCGTAGAGACGGCTCCAAGGAAGGTAGAGGTTGTATTGCTTGCGTAGACTGAGAGGGATCCAAAGCTCTGTAGACCACCTGGCCCCACAGAAATGCTCGAGAGAACGGACAGTGTGTTCTGGAATGATGCGCGTCCAGTGACATTAAGCTGTCCAAGCTCTGCGCTGTGAGCCAGGAATGAAGTCGCTTCCATGCCGCCGAGCTCAACTACGCTCAACTGGTCGCCCGTGGCATCCAAGATAACCGCGTGGCGACCTGACACATCGATGCCAGATGCGGAAATGTGTCCTGCGATCGGGAAGGAACGGACAAGAGTCGGATTGTTGCGATCCTGGAGATCGATGATATGAAGTACTGCCGGGTTCGTATTTTCAACGCCGTAGAGATATCGACCGTTCACGGAAAAGTCGCGGAAACTAGTCGCGCCTGCGACTGTGGCTGCGTACATCTCCTTTGGATTCACCGGGTCATGAACATCGACGATGGCGAGGTTGTCACCGTTTGATGAAAAGATATATGCATAGCCGCCCTCAACTTCGATTCTTGAATACACCCCGATAGTAGCAGAGAGGGTTCTTGTCGAAACCAGGAGCGGATTCTTCGGATCTGAAATGTCGTGTACGTAGAGCGTGCTTCCACTCCACACCATGGAGTAGAGATAGTCCCCCTGTATATCCATGTGCCACATCGCACTTGCTCCACCCACGATGCCGATTTGAACCGGATTGGCCGGATTGGAGATGTCGAGCACCACCAATTCACCTGATGCGTAGAAGCTGAGGTATGCGTAATTGCCGCTCACGCGTACGCCACCGATGGTTGAGCCGGTCAATGTGGTGGTCGAGACGATGAACGGAGCATCCGCATTGCTTACATCGATCACATTGAAATTGCCACCACTGTAATCAGTCGTATAAACATAGTTACCGCTCACGTCGATGTCGTTCCATTCCGATACGCCAGGAAGCCACATCTGTGCGGTGGTCGATGGCGAGCTTGGGTTTGAAATATCAACAATTTGGAGCTGATTCGGAGTCGTTGCCGAGTTCACGATATAGGCATAGTCGCCCTGGATTCTGACAAAGCGCGGGTCGTCAGAAGCCGGGATCGTTGCCTCGAGAGTTAGGGGTGACGTGGCGTTATACGCTCCTTCAAGCGAGGTATTCAGAGTCGTGCCGCTGACGGACGAAAGCGCGAGAGGTCCCGCATCATTCTTGGTGATGAAGCCATTTCCATAATGAGTAGATCCAGGACCGGCCACAAATGCACCGTTCGTATAGACGGATGAGACTGAGCCGATGTTGCCATTCACGAACAGATCATTTCCATTCATGACGAACAGGCTATTCAATCCCGTATTTGTGGTTGATGTGCCACCAATGACCACATTCGTATTTGTTCCGTGGCCGAAGTAGATGGTTGAAGTGCCCTTGGTCCCGCCAGATAAGTCAAAGTATGCAGCAGCACCGGTTGTAGTCACCTGACTTCCGAATACGACATCCGTCGTGCTCGTCATCATGCGCAACAAATCGATCGTTCCATTCCATACCCAATGGTTCGTGGAAGTACCGGAGCCACCGTTGGCGACACAGTTGGTACCGTTCGCGAGACAGACGAGTTGACCGGCAACACGTAACTGCGATGTTGAAGCAAAGGTCGCCGCAAATGTTGTCGCCGTTGCAGCCGTGAAGCTCGCGACCGAGGAGAAGATACTGGTTGTTGTCGCGTTGGTGAAAGTCGCGTTCGCGCCAGTCACATTCTGAAGACTCGTGTTACCAAGGACGGTGAAGGTTGAAGTGACCGTCGAAGAAGACGACAGGAAGCCCGCATAGAGCAGAAGCGTATTGGTTGCCGAAGCCCCGATATTTGTCACCTGCGCCAGCGACGGTACGCCTGTACCTGCCGGACAGTTCGTGCCGTTAGCGAGACAGACGAGCTGACCTGTAACCGTGAGAATCGTTGTGGAGACATTGAACAAAGCCGCATTTGTGGCAGCTGAATTTGTCGTTGTA
>CAZQSK010000010.1:0-34881 GCA_964596245.1 uncultured Gammaproteobacteria bacterium | reverse complement strand
AGGTTCGCATCCTCTCCTCGACGCCGCTCACGCATCGAGAAGATACCCTGCGCTCCATCAGCCTTAAGGCCCACGCCCTCACGGAACGCATCGAGCATATCCAGGCCGAGGGCGCACGCCTGCGCGATGTCATCAAAGCCGCGCCGGGAGCGGGACAGTCCCGCATTGATTGGATTCATCAGCAGTTGCAGAAGACCTAGTATGAAAATGCTTTTCGAACAGCCGAAGAGTTTGCCGGCTCCGACGGAAAAGGACATGGAGCGCAAGTATTTCACCGAGCTTAAGACTGCTTTGGTGAAAGACCGCGCAAAACTTGTAGCTGAATTGGCAGATGTGCAGGATTTGGCCCAGTCAGCAGGCGTCGATCTCTCGAATGATTATGATGCTCGCCTCAATTCCGAGTCGTATGAGTCGCTACGAGCTACGCTTTTGGCAAGACAGATGGCCATCACGCGTGAATTGGAGCTTTCAGAGGAGATAATGGACGACACGCTCGAATCATTGGGAGAATCTCGCCAACATGACGCCTGAGCGAAAGAAAAAGATCGAGGCTGTTCTGGAAAAACGCCAACCAACACTCCATGTCGTGCTGGAAAATGTTGATGACCCACACAATGTCGGAGCGGTTTTGCGTTCTTGCGATGCGTTTGGCGTCGTAGACGTGCATTTGCTCTACACCAAGAAGCGCGCACCGCGTTTGGGGGAGATTCGCTCCACTTCAGCCGCTTCGGCCGTGAAATGGCTGCGTATCAACAAGTGGGATTCGGTGAAAAAGCTCGTGGCGCATCTCAAGAAGCAAAAAGTGACGTTGGTTGCGACGCACATGTCGTCCAAAGCCAAAGATCCGGCGAAGATTGATTTGGCTGGCCCTGTGGCGATTGTGCTCGGTAATGAGCATGACGGCGTCTCGCCGGAGCTGCTCAAAGCATCTAAAGAGAATGTCTTGTTGCCGATGGTCGGCTTTGTGCAGAGTTTTAACGTGTCGGTAGCCGGAGCACTGCTTCTCTACGAGGCTTATCGTCAGCGAGAGAAAAAGGGGATGTATAAAGAGGGGCAGATGAAGAAAACCGAGGCGAAGGAGATATTGAAAGGGTGGATGAAGTAGATGGGGATAAGTGTATTGTTCTATTTTTGTTCCATGATAAAATTGCAGGTGCGAGCGTTACTTCCCCGTTTGAGCTTATTCATTTAAGATTGAACCGCTCATATGGCAAGTAAAATAAAAACCAAGGAAGATTTCAGGTTTATCGATCTTTTTGCCGGTATCGGTGGTTTTCATTTGGCTTTTAGTAATTTGGGCGGCGAATGCGTCTTCGCGAGTGAATGGAACGAGCACGCCAGAAAAACCTACGAACATAATTTCAGGAAAGTGCATCCCGAGCTTTTTGAGAAGGGTAATTTCGTCGGGGACATTACGAAAGTAAAAGAGAAAGATATTCCAGACTTTGATATTTTGACTGCCGGATTTCCGTGTCAGCCGTTTAGTCATGCAGGATTCAAAAAAGGTTTTGCAGATTCACGCGGCACATTATTCCATAACATAGTTCAGATCATCGAAGAAAAACAGCCGGCTGCCTTCTTTCTGGAAAACGTCAGCCATCTGTTGAAGCATGACAACGGAAAGACTTTCGAGACCATCAAAAGAATAATTGAAGAGGATCTTGATTACTCTTTTCATTACAAAATAGTTCGAGCCTCCGATTTCAATGTTCCTCAGCATCGAGCGAGACTGTTTATGGTTGGATTCAGGGATAAGAATGTTAAGTTTAATTTTCCGGAGAAGATTCCGCTCAAGAAGACCATGTCCGACATTTTTGGCGGTAACTGTCCAAAGAAAATCGGATACACGCTTCGTGTAGGCGGCAGAGGTTCGGGCATTCACGACAGGCGAAATTGGGATTCTTACATAGTGGACGGAAGAGTTGTGCGTCTAACGCCGGTGGAAGGGAAGAAAATGATGGGCTTCCCCGCCTCTTACCATTTTCCCGTATCCGAGGTACAAGCTATGAAGCAGTTGGGTAACGCGGTCGCCGTGCCGGCCATTCAGGCAACGGCTCTTGAGATCGTCCGCGCCCTTCAGCTTATATAAATAATTATGAGTTTGACGGGTAACAAGGGTGAATGGAGTGAGTTTTACGCTTTTTTGAAAGTGTTGATTGACCGTAGGCTTGATGCGGCTGACGAAAATCTGGATAAGAGTAATGTAATATATCCTGTCTTGACCCTTTTTCGTACCGAGGAAGGTATAGAAAAGAGCTATGAATTGGTTCAGGACACCGAGACAGTGCGTATAATGCATGGTACGAATGAGCTTGCGGTAGTCGACTGTTCGGATTTAAGGAGTAGTGTTGCAAGAATCTTTTCCGAAATTCTGGAGGCGGATAGTCGGGCCTTTGAGGTGCCTGCATCCGTGGATGTGATGAGGCGTTTGCAGGTTGCAAAGTTGAATGCGGGAAATGCGAAGAAAGAAGATCTGGTTTTGAAGATTTACGATATTTTTACCGGACAGCGTACGAAGATCGGTTTTAGTATCAAGTCCCGACTCGGCTCTCCTGCGACATTGTTGAATCCTTCGTCGGCAACCAACTTTGTTTTTGAGGTCACCGGTTTGAACGACTCGGATATCGAGAGGATCAACGCGCTGGATGCACCGCGAAGTAAGGTGAGGGATCGTCTGGCCGCCATTAAGGAATCCGGAGGTATGATTCGATTTGAAAAGGTGGCTTCCGATGCCTTCATTGCGAATCTTCAGCTTATTGATACCTTGTTCCCCGAGATTCTTGCAGAGGTTGTGCTGTGTCATTACCGCGGAGAAGGCAAGACCCTGCCCGAGCTTGTCCAGGCAGCATCATTAGCCAATCCGGAAGTAAGAGGGACGCGAATTCCGCTCTCATCATATGAGTTTAAGGTGAAGTCTTTCTTGCATAACGTAGCCTTGGGGATGGTTCCGGATTCTCCTTGGGACGGCATACTCACGGCGCATGGAGGTATTATTGTCGTGAAGGAGGACGGGGATGTCGTTTGTTATCATTTGCATAACGCGGATGAATTCCGCGAATATCTTTATCGAAACACCCGACTTGATACTCCGAGTACGGGTCGATATGGTTTTGCCAAGCTCGAGAAGTCGGATGGCAAGGTCTATCTGAAGTTGAATCTACAAATTCGATTCCTTAAGTAATCGTATGGCGGACATTTTCACCAAAAAGAAGCGCTCCGAGGTGATGTCGGCCATAAAGGGAAAAGGGAATAAGACTACTGAGATAGAGCTGATTAAATTGTTTCGTCAAAACGGGATAAAGGGATGGCGAAGAAACTGTGGTGGCATGGTAGGGAAGCCAGACTTCATTTTTCCTAATCAAAAAGTTGCCGTGTTTGTGGACGGCTGTTTTTGGCATGGTTGCCGGAGACATAGGTCGATACCAGCCTCGAATAGAAAATTTTGGCTCAATAAAATTGAGAATAATCGACGAAGAGATGCGCTCGTTAACCGTTTAATAAAGCGGAATGGATGGACTGTGTTCAGAATTTGGGAACACTCTCTAAAGGGATTACTAAAACCGTGAAACGCGTGCTACTCTACTGAATATCTTATTTTATGAAAAAAGAATTGATTGGCGATATTCAGAAAGAGTTGGGAAGAGAGATTGGTTTTATAACAGAGAAGTATTATGATTTAAAATCAGAAGAGGCATTCATTCTCTGGTTTGTTAGGGAGCACATCCTCGATCCAAGGGATTACTCGAAAGCGAACCTATGTCTTACGGGGGCTTCGGGGGATAAAAGTATCGATGCAATCGTTGTCGACGATGAATACAAGAAGATTCATTTGGTGCAGGGCAAATATCACAAGCCGCTGTTGAAGGGGTCGGAATCCAGAAGCGGGATTATGGACTTTGTCGGTCTGGCTGATTTGCCTGATCGACCCGCCGAATCGCTTGCTGACTTTTACAATAAGCTTGAACCGTCCGTTCAGTCGCGACTGCCGGACATAATCGAGAAGGTTAAACGGGGTTACACCTTTTCCCTATGCTACATAACTACAAAAAAGGTAAGTGAAACTATTGTTCGAGATGCGCAACGAAGGGCGTTTGATCTAAGAGACGGAACGAGATTGCACATATATGGTGGCGAATGGGTAATCACCAAATTCAAGGATTTCTTAATAGGGGCAGCTCCTGGAATCCCAGTACTGGATTTAAAGATTGCAGCTTCTGAAGGGACCAAATCAGAGGGTAAGATATATAGATTCGACAAACGAACTAAAATTGAAACACATATATTTTCGATGCTTGCTTCTGATGTAGGCGAATTGTATCGAAAAAATGGTGACAGGCTATTTTCAAGAAACATCAGAGGCTATGTGGGGCATGGAGATTCAAAGAGCATTAACCATGCAATTCGTGAGGCCGCAGAGAAAGATCCAGATAACTTTTGGTACTACAACAATGGAATTACGTTGATTTGCAACCGTGCGGAATTAAAAACGGAGAAAGGGAAAGACTGTTTGCACGTTTATGAACCGAGCATTATCAACGGTCAGCAAACGACGAGATCGTTAGCCGTTAGCGGCAGTACCCGCGCAAATGTCTTGGTTAGGGCTATTGTTGTTCCGCTGTCCTCAATAGAGGAGAGTGATCGATATAACACGTTTATCAATCATATTGTAAGCGCAACCAACAGACAGAATGCAATCAAGACTTCCGACCTCGTCTCAAATGACCAGAAGCAGGTCTTGCTGGAAAGAGTATTGAGGGCAGAGGGGTACCTATATCAGCGCAAGCGAAGATCGGGTGCTGAAGAAAAGATTCTTTTCGGCCCAGGATTTACCAAGATCTCAAAAGAATTTTTGGGTAAAATTGAGGCCGCCATCATGTTTGGTCCCTATGCTGTTAAAAGCACCGAAGCCATCTTTGAGAATGATTTTTATGATGATCTATTCAATAAGGAGGACGCAAAGTACTACCTTTCTCGTTTTTGGCTAATGGAACAGATTAAAGTCAATGTAACGAAGACCGAGATGACACGTGCTAATTGGTGTGTACTAGCCTTTATTTGGCGTCTATTTAATCCAGCTCTTGATAGCAAGAAGATAGCCAACCAATTTGTAACAGCTTGTAGGAAGAAAGATAAAAAAATCCTAGCTCCATTGGGTCGTGCGATATCCAGTGTCTTTAAATGCGCTGAGGATTTTTATAAATCCTCCAACAGAAAGCAGGAGACTGACATTCGAAGCTTTTTTGTAGATAAAAATGTTGTTAATGATTTTGAAAAGTTTTGGAATACAAAGGGTAAATCGCGTCGCAAGCTAGCTGATGAGGAGCTGAAAGAGTTCATGGACAGACTGCTTGCAGTCCCGTTTGTTCGTTAACCTCATACAAGTAGCCTTGCCCTCCCTCCGTTCCTTCCGTAACCTCCCTCCCATATGCAAAAAACACTTTGGGGCGCAGGGATTACGGCTATCGTAGCCATCGTTATTCTCTTCATTGCTTGGCCTTTTGGCACCATTAGCGCCGGTGAGCGCGGTATATTGCTCCGCTGGGGCGCCGTGACCGGCAAGGTCTTGAGCGAAGGTTTGTACGTGCGTGTACCGATCATGGATCGTATCGTCTCGATGGACGTGCGTATCCAAAAGGAAGAAGTCATTTCAACGGCTGCATCAAAAGACTTGCAGACGGTTAACTCCAAGGTGGCGTTGAACTACCACATTGATCCGATGCGCGTTGCGAACATCTATCAAGAGATCGGTACCGAATACAACATCCGTTTGATTGATCCGGCTTTGCAGGAATCCGTGAAATCCACCACGGCCAAGTACACGGCGGAAGAGTTGATCACCAAGCGTGAAGAAGTGCGTGACGCCATCAAGGCGCATCTTGTCGAGAAGCTTCAGCCGCGCGGTATCTTGATCGACGATTTCAACATTGTGGACTTCCAGTTCTCGGCCGCTTTCGACCAAGCCATTGAATTGAAAGTAACCGCCGAACAGTCCGCGCTCGCTGCCAAGAACAAACTTGAACAGATTAAGTTCGAAGCCGAGCAGCAGGTAGCGGAAGCGCGTGGTAAGGCCGAGGCGTTGCGCATCGAGTCAGCCGCTCTTCAGTCCAGTCCTCAGATTCTTCAACTTCGCGCTTTGGAAAAGTGGGATGGCAAAATGCCGAGCGTGATGGGTGATGGCGCGACTCCGTTCGTTGATGTGCGCGGGTTGATTCGCTAGGCTGATGGATTCCCGCCTTCGCGGGAATGACGTAGAATATGATCATGGGCATTTTCCAAGAGTTTAAAAAGTTCATCATGCGGGGGAATGTGGTGGATTTGGCGATCGCCGTCACCATTGGAGCGACGTTCGCAAAAATCATCGCTTCATTGGTTGCCGACATTATCACGCCGCCGATTGGTTTGTTGTTGCGCGGCGTTGATTTGAGGAGCCAGAAGTGGATTCTTCAAGCCGCCGATGGAAACTCTTCCGAGATCGCGATCGGGTATGGAAACTTTATCCAAGCGGGTATCGAGTTTCTCGTTGTTGCGATCGTGATCTTTATCGCCGTTAAAGTCATTAACCGTTTCCGCCCCAAGGAAGAAAAGCCCATGACACAAAAGCAGATTACGGATGAGGCGAAAGTTTTGATCGAAATCCGCGACCTTCTTAAGCGGCGCATCGGATAATTCTTCATCTTCAGTTCTATGTCTAAGCGTTTGCTTGTCGCGCTTTCTGCCATTGCATTGCTCGGTGCCGGTTGCTGGTCCGATAAGACGGATAGCGAATGGGTTGAGCCCAAGAAACCCGAAGGCGTGGCCGGAGCTGTGATGGGGAACTGGAAGATGAAGTCCGCAAAACTGTCCGGGCAATCAATTAAAGAAGTTGCAGACAGCACATTCCTCATCTCTTTTGATGGCACCAAGCTGAATGGCCGCATCTGCAATAGTATGAACGGTGAATACGCAGTCACGGGAATCGTGTTGAAAGCACCGATGGTGGCTTCAACCAAGATGTTCTGCCAAGGCGACCCGGGCGTGATTGAGACGGCATTCTTGAGCGGTTTGCCCTCGGGATACGAGGTAACAGCAGGGGAGCGAATGCTAACGCTCAAATCAACGGACGCGGAATTCGTCCTAACCCAGGAATAAAAACAAAAAAACATCCCGATTCTGTCGGGATGTTTTAATTCGTAGCCGGAGCGAGTTCGAGTTTTGATCCGCCGAGCAATTCCTGAAGCTTTTCAATCACGTGCTTGGTGGCTTCAACCGGATCAGCGTGTCCCTGATGGACGAAGTTCGCGCGCTGGCGATCACCGGTTCCGCCGAACGGGCGTGCAAGTTCTGCGGCTGAAAGGGGAGACTGCACGTGCAAGCTGCATTCCGTGCCATTGCGTCCATGTGTGAGAAGACAGATGGCTTTGGCTTCCGGGGCATAGTTCAAGAGCTCTTCGACAACACCCGGCAATGCATCGCGCGGAGCGCCGGCCTCGATAAAGTCCTGATCCGAAAGACTAGTCCAAACAAGTCCGCGTTCCTTGTCATGTTCCAAGCGTGAGAGTGCGCGGCCCCACAACTTCAACGTCGAAACCGACTGCGTGCGCCACAATCCCTGAACAATCTCTGCGCGGCGAGCACCCATCTCCACCAATTCGGAAGCGGCGGTGAGCGTCTTCGGCGTGACATTCGATGTGCGGAAGCTGCGCGTGCGGCTGATCATGCCGGCCAAAACAGCGGTCGCGACCTCAACATCGATATGTTGCTTGTTCCAGGCCTGCAAGAATCCATGAATGACTTCGGTGGTTGAGACGGCATTCAAATCAACCAAGTTTACCTGACCCCAATATTCGTTGGTGGCCTGGTTATCAATGTTGATGATGGTCGTGCGATACACGAATGAAGCCTGATCGCGGAACAATGAGCCGAGTGCAGCCATGTCAGGAGCGCCACAAGCGATGATCAAATCATAACGTTCATCACCCGGAATGAGAGCCAAGTCTTTTTCTTTCCATTCGCCGGATTTTGGAATCAAAGTGATTTCCAACTTACCGTCGCGCACGTCATACATCAATTCAGACAGGGGAACATCCTTCACATCCAATGAAATGCGGAACGGGCGCATGCCACCGACCTTCGACTGGATCTCAACACCCTGCGGCAAGAATGTCGGAATAGCGCTTTTCTCAACGCCCGGGATCACGGCATCAAAAGTCTTACCAAGCTTCTTCAATACCAAAGCCAAAGACAGCACCGAGGCAATGGCATCGGTGTCGGCCTGTTCACGCGTGGTGATCAGGATGTTTTTGGCGCGGCCGATGAGTTCAACGGCCTGCTGATTTGGCGTAAGTGCCATGAAGATAGAGCTTAAGGGAACGGCTTACCGTAGACAAATTATCGGATTTTGTCAACCCGTTGACATTTTTAAAACAAAATCATTTTTTTGGCTAGTTTTAGAGATGTTTTTGTTGGCTATTTCTGACAAAAAGCGACGCCTACACAGGGGCCGGATAATCCGCTAAGCTTGGGCTAACTATGGCGGATTTCAAGGACTTGCCGAAAGCGTATGAAGCGACGGCTGTAGAGGATGACATCTATCGCGATTGGGAGGAATCCGGCTTGTTTAACCCGGATAAATTGCCGGATCGCAATCAAAAGGGGGAGCCATACGCCATCATGATGCCGCCGCCCAATGTCACGGGCGTTTTGCACTTGGGCCATGCGTTGGAGAATGCGCTCATGGATACGATGGCGCGTTTTCAGCGCATGCGTGGCAAGCGTGTGTTGCTTGTTCCGGGTACCGACCATGCGGCTATCGCTACTCAAGCAAAGGTAGAAAAATTGTTGATGGCGCAAGGCATGAAGAATCCGCGCGAAGAGCTTGGCCGCGAAAAGCTGTTGGAGAAGATCCGCGAGTTTGCCGAAGAATCAAAAGCAACCATTTTGAGCCAGGTGCGCAAGATGGGAACGAGCTGCGATTGGTCGCGTCTCGCGTACACGTTTGATGATGAGCGCAACACGGCGGTGAAGGAATTGTTTGTCCGCATGTACAATGACGGATTGATTTATCGCGGCTATCGCGTGGTGAATTGGTCGGTGAAAGGGCAGTCAACGGCTTCGGACGATGAAATTGTGATGGTAGAGCGTCCTGCAAAGCTGTACACGTTTAAATACTCAAAAGATTTTCCGATTACGATCGCAACTACGCGTCCGGAAACAAAGCTTGGTGATACGGCTGTGGCCGTTCATCCAACTGACAAGCGCTACAAGGCTTTGATTGGCAAAACATTTAGCGTGGATGTTGGAGCCAATCAGCCTTTGGAGATTCGCATCATTGCCGACGAAGGTGTTGATCCGACTTTTGGTACCGGTGCGCTTGGCGTAACTCCGGCTCACAGTGCCATCGACTTTGCGATGTATGAAAAGCAAAAGGCCAAAGGCGATCCGATTAATATCATTCCGGTTATCGGTCCTGATGGAAAAATGACGGAAGAAGCCGGTCCCGAATATGTCGGGCTTTCGGTTGAGGAAGCGCGCGATAAATTTGTGGCGTGGTTGAATGCGGAGGGTTTGCTCGAGAAAGAAGAGGAGATTGTGCAGAATGTTGGCACATCTGATCGCTACGGCGATGTGATTGAAGCGATTCCGATGACGCAGTGGTGGTTGGACATGAATAAGGTGATTCCGAAGCGCGGCAAGAGTTTGCGCGATTTGATGCGCGAGGCTGTTACGACTGGCTTGAATGGAGATGCCTCACAAAAAGTAATCATTACGCCGGAGCGCGAAACCAAGCGCTATCTTGATCGTGTCGAAAGCCTGCGCGACTGGTGTTTGTCGCGTCAGTTGTGGTGGGGTCATCGCATTCCTGTCTGGTACAAGGGCGAGGAAATGCATGTCGGCACCGAAGCGCCCAAGGGCTCGGGTTGGGAACAGGACTCTGACACGCTTGATACCTGGTTCTCATCCGGTTCTTGGTCTTTCTCAACGCTTGGCTGGCCAGAGGAGACAAAGGATCTTAAGACCTATCATCCGACGAGCTGGATGCAAATGGGAAATGAGATTTTGTATCTCTGGATGATGCGCATGATTCTCATGAGCACGTATGCGCTTGAGGAGATTCCGTTTAAAGACGCGTACATCCACGGCATCTTGCGTGATGAACATGGCAAGAAGTTTTCCAAGTCAGCCGGTAACGGCATCGACCCGATCGAGGTGATTGGCCAATACGGTTGTGATGCGTTGCGTATTGGTTTGTTGTTGGGCATTGCGCCGGGTAATGACTCGCGTTTCTCAACCGAGAAGCTCGAAGGTGGACGCAATTTCGTGAACAAGCTTTGGAATATTTCGCGTTTTATTTTGACGCAGACAGAAGACGAAGCGCAGAAAGAAAAGAAAGAACGCACACTCGCTGACGAATGGATTCTTAGTCGACTCGCCGAAGTCTCATCTTCCGTCACAAAGAAATTGGAAACCTTCCAATTCTCTCCGGCTGGAGAAGAACTGCGTGATTTCACTTGGGGAGATTTGGCCGACTGGTATTTGGAAATCGCCAAGGTAGAAAAAGGAAAGTCAGAGATCTTGCTTACCATTCTCGAAAGCGTGTTGAAGATGTGGCATCCGTTCATGCCATTTGTAACCGAACATATTTGGAGTCTCGCAGGGTTCAAAGGGAAGCTGATTGTTGCCCCTTGGCCTTCGACAAGCTCAGGCGATAATTCCCTGAGCGAAGCGGAGCTGAGTCGAAGGGCACAAGACTTTGAAGCTTTACGCATTCTCATCACTGACATGCGTCGTTTGCGTCAGGAACAGGGTGTTGAACCGGCAAAGAAAGTTGAGTTTGTGGTTGCTGGAGACAAGAAACTCGATGCACTCGCCAAAGCAAACAACGAGTGGATCGCGCGTCTCATCAACGGCTCATGTTCCACGGGTGCGGTATCTGAAGGTTGGGCCGTGACTCAGTCGGGCAAAGCGACGATTGGATTGAATGTGGCCGGTGCCGTGGATCTTGAAAAAGAACGCGCCAAGATCGTCAAAGAATTGGAAGAGCTGGAAAAGTACATCACATCCACCGAAGCAAAGATGGAGAACAAAGAGTTCATGTCCAAAGCCCCGGAGAAAGTGGTGCAGGGGATGAAGGATAAGTTGGAAGAAGCTAAGTCTAAGCGTGATGCGTTGAAAAAACGCCTATAAAAAGCTACTATTCGCCTGATATGTCCAAGGTCTCAACCGACAAAAACAAGATCGACTGGCTGCTGTCGCATGCGGTTGAGAATGTCTATCCGTCCAAAACGGAAGTAAAGAAGCTCTTGGAAGCTGGAAAGCAACTCACAGTCTATTACGGCGTTGATCCGACTGGTCCGACGCTTCATTTGGGGCATCTCATCACCATGAAGAAGTTGGCTGAGCTTCAAGCGCTTGGCCATAAGGTGATTCTTCTTATTGGGGACTTCACCGCTATGATTGGCGATCCGACGGACAAGATGGCCGTGCGCAAACAGCTTACGCGCGAAGAAGTGCTGGCCAACTGCAAGCAGTATAAGGAACAGGCTGGTCGCGTGTTGGATTTTAAGGGCGAGAACCCGGTTGAGCTTCGCTTCAATAGCGAATGGTTGGCCAAGATGTCTTTTGCCGATGTCGTTGAGCTCGCCTCGCATTTCACGGTTCAGCAAATGTTGGAGCGCGATATGTTTGAGACGCGCATCACCGAAGGGAAGCCCGTGCATCTTCATGAATTCATGTATCCGTTGATGCAGGGCTACGATTCCGTTGCGATGGACGTGGATGGAGAGATTGGCGGAAATGACCAGACTTTTAACATGTTGGCTGGTCGTACGTTGTTGAAGGAAATGAAGGGCAAAGAGAAGTTTGTGATCACGAATTCGCTGTTGGCTGATGCGACTGGCAAGAAAATGGGTAAGTCCGAAGGCAACATGCTCGCGCTCAGCGATTCGCCGGAAGATATGTACGGCAAGGTCATGAGCTGGACTGACGGCATGATTGTGCCGGGCTTCAAGCTCTGCACCGATCTTTCCAGCGATGAAGTGAAGGATATTGAACGGGGAATGAAGGAGGGGAATCCGATGACGTATAAGCGTGATCTCGCAAAGCGTATTGTTGCGTGGTTGGCGGGAGATGCTGCGGCAGAAGCGGCAGCCGAACATTTCACCAAGGTGCATCAGGAACACGCACGTCCGGATGAGATCGAAGAGTTCAAGATTGTCCCGCCTTCGATGTTGTTAGTCGATATTCTCGTGCAAGCAGGTTTGTGTGATTCCAAATCCGATGCGCGTCGCCAAATTGAGCAAGGAGGCGTCAAAGTTGATGACAAGGTTGTAGATGATGTGAAAGCGACAGTAGTAGCAGGCGTGGTGGTGCAGAAGGGTAAGCGTCATTTTGTGAAGCTCGTATGATGAACACGTGGCAATACTGGACCGGCGACCTTGCAAAGCGCCTGTCAGAACATCTTAAAGCTGACATTTCTCCGTCAGATATCGTCCTTCCGCCCGATCGCAAGCTCGGGGATTTTGCTTTTGGTTGTTTCAAGCTTGCGAAAGCGATGGGTAAGTCTCCGGCAGATATTGCCAAAGACGTGGCTGCTTCCATTTCGCTTAGCCAAAGCGATTTCATGTCTGCCGTTGCGGCTGGTCCGTATGTGAACTTTGTTTTGAATGTCGGTGATGCGGTGCATCGCGTGGTACGCGAGGTTGAGCAGGCCGGGGAGAAGGCTATTACGAAGCCAGAGATTCTCGTCGAATACGCACAGCCCAACACCCACAAAGAAATTCACGTGGGGCATTTGCGTGCCATGGTGGTTGGTCAATCACTCGTGAATATTCTTGCGGCTGATGGTTGGAATGTGGTTCCGATGAGCTATCACGGTGATGTTGGCGCGCATGTGGCCAAGTGTTTGTGGTGGATCAACAAGAACGGCGGCATTGATTCGCTCAAGCCCGATCAGCGTAATGGCCAATTCCTCGGCAAGATGTACACCGAGGCGTCCAAGGAACTAGAAGCCAAGCCGGAATATAAGGATGAGGTTTCAGATGTGCAGCGCAAGCTTGAGGCGCATGATCCGGTATGGGAGAAGCTTTGGCAGGAGACGCGTCGCTGGTCTTTGGATGAGATGGCCGCAATTTTTGACGATCTTGGTGTGAAGATTAAGCGCCAGTATTTGGAATCCGAAGTCGTTGATCGCGGTCAGCAAATTGTAGACGACCTATTGAAGAAAGGTGTTGCCAAAGAATCACAAGGCGCCATCATTGTTGATTTGGAAGAAAAGAAGCTCGGCGTATTCCTGATCCGTAAATCAGACGGAACGTCGCTGTACGCAACGAAAGATCTCGCGCTCGCAGAATTGAAGTTCAAGGAATATCCAAAAGCCGACCGTTCGCTTTTGGTGGTAGATAATCGTCAGGCTTTTTATTTCAAACAATTGTTTGAGACATTAAACATGATGGGAGTCGGGAAGCCGCAGGAATTTGTCGGCTTCGAATATGTCACGCTTAAGAGCGGTGCCATGTCGTCGCGCGAGGGGAATATCGTGACCTATGAAACATTCCGTGACGAAGTCATCAAATACGCGACGGATGAAATCGTGAAGCGTCATGCTGAGCATGATTGGAATGACGGCAAAATCGATCATGCGGCCTGGTGTATCGCGATGGCCGGCATGAAGTTCGGTATGTTGAAGCAGGACACGGACAAGCTCTTTACTTTTGATTTGGAGCAGTCGCTCGCATTCGACGGCGACACGGGTCCGTATTGTCAGTATGCAGCCACGCGCTTGGCATCGATCATGCGCAAAGCCAACAATCCATTTAGCGCTGCCGGAAAAGACGCTCTGACTCGCGCGTATGATCATGCATCGGAAAAGTCATTGGCGTTGGTGATGGCCCAGCTCCCCGTCAAAATCGAACAAGCAGCGAAAGAAATGCGACCATCCGTCATCGCGCAATGGTGTATTGATGTCGCTCAGCGCATCAACGAGTTCTATCGCGATGTCCCGGTGCTCGAATCCCAGGGCGAATTGCTCGAGGGGCGCTTGCGTTTGGTCGCCACCGCCCGTCAAACCCTGGTTTCCGGACTGGCCTTGCTTTCTATTCCAGTTCCGGATGAGATGTAGCCGAAGGAGGTGGGTATGGGATGGTTGTTCGTTCTGACTCTCGTCGTCGGTGGCGGCGTGGTGTTTCCGTACCTAGCGTGGGCGTTCCTGACTTGGCTCAGTCCGGATTCACCGCAGCTGACACCGCAACAGCGGTATCAGCTGGACAAGGAGGCCTTCGCGGCCTGGGACGATCGGTGCAGGACACTCAAGGCGCAATACGATCGCTTGAGTGCCGACATACGAGACTACAAGGCGCGGATGAAGGCGCTTCCCTGGTACGTGTGTCCCGAGACTCTGCGTCGCCGCTACGTTCTGGCGGAGATGCGTGCGAGTCGCGGCGAGCTCTTCGAGGAGTATGACATCGCGACGAGCTTGCGGGACTGTTATCGACGTAGCGTCGAGGACGGCATGCGCACCTGAGACCCAGCGGGTCTTTTTTTGACCTCCAGCACCGCGCTTTGTAAGCTCCGTCCGATATGCCATTTGGATTCAACAGCCCATCTGAAGAGGAAGACGTGCAGCCTCCCGTTCTGACGCCTTCTATCCCTGTTTCTGCGCCAAATCCCGTAACGGTCATCGCTAAGGGCGTAAAGATCGACGGTGATTTTGGTGGCGAAGGGGATATGCGCATCGACGGCGAAGTCTCCGGTAAGCTGACGGTTGGCGGTATGTTGACCGTCGGACCTGATGCCTTGGTTAAGGCAGAGGTAAAGGCTCGCGCGGCAACCGTCTCGGGAACCATCGAGGGCAACCTAGTTGCAAGCGAACGAATCGACTTGAAATCTTCAGCCAAGATCAAAGGCAACTTAACCGCTGCAACCCTGGGCATCGAACCCGGTGCCGCGATCGAGGGACAGGTCACGGTTGGTAAAGCATAAAATTTGTGGACACGTCGTTCGCCTATGTCTATGACGAACGGCTCGCCGAACGGAAACACGAACGCGAGCTCTCGCGTTTTGAAGCTGAGTTAGCGCGCCTTGGTATTGGCGGTCGCATCGCGCGTCTCACCTTGTTTCGCAAACCAAAGGACACAGTAGAAGACGCGCTACGATCCGGTATCCGTCATTTGGTGATAGTCGGCGATGATGAAACGTTTTTGCGCATGATGTGGTTTCTCCCCGGGTTGGATGTAGCCGTTGGTTTCGCTCCGATTCTCGGCTCCAATCATCTTGCAGGTCCATTGGGCGTGGCAAAGGGATTCCGTGCCGCCGAGGCCTTAGCCGGTCGTTTATACGATACGCTGGATGTGGGCCAAGTCGGGGACCGTTATTTCCTGACCGATGTTGTGATGCCTGATACACGGGCCGAGCTCGATATCGAAGGGCGCTTCCGCATTCGCCCGACCGCCGGCGGTACCATCACCCTAAGTAATGTGGGAAAGGGAGATTCAAAAGATGGAAAGCTGGATGTGAGCGTCAGAACAGGGGATAAGCCACCACGTTTTCCTTGGGGTAAGCCAATTCCTGGCGATGAGACGCGCTTACAGCTCACGACCGGTCGCGTCCGTTCGGAGGAGCCTGTAACCTTGCTCGTGGATGGGCAGCCGCTGCAGGGAAGCGACTTTGCCATCAGGATTTTGCCGGCTAAATTAAAGGTGATTGTCGGGAAGGGGCGGTCGCTTGTCAGGGGCGAAAAAACCTGATAATCTTGGCCCGCTTGAAAGAAGTCCTGGGTAGATGGGGCGGCGGTGGCGAAATTGGTAGACGCACCACTTTGAGGGGGTGGCGACCGCAAGGTCATGAGAGTTCAAGTCTCTCTCGCCGCACCATGTGTCCAGGACGCCTAGCTCAGTTGGTTAGAGCATCTCGTTTACACCGAGAGGGTCGGGGGTTCGAATCCCTCGGCGTCCACCACGTAAAAGCCTTCGCGAACGCGAGGGCTTTTGCGTTGGGAGGATTGCTAAAACCGGGAAATGCTGCTAGCTTCGGGCCGGAGGTTGTTCCATGAAAATCATCAAGTGGTTCGCGTTCTGCTTTGCATTTCTGTGCTTCAGCGTAGTGTTGATGTTCGCCTACGTCGAGGCCCGTTTGGCCAAGACACAGATCGAGGCCATGCAGGCCGTCTCCAAGTGGGGCGATCGCATCTTCCGACTCGCGTGCGTAATTCTGCGTATTCGCGTCGACTACGACTTGCCTGCGCGGCGTGCGACTTCGCCGCCCTGCGTCCTCCTGTCCAATCACACTAGCTTCTTCGACTTCCTGGCTATGCTCACGGTCGCGAGGCATTGCGGGCTGAATGTGTGCTGGGTGGTGAAGCGCGAGGTGATGGACTATCCGTTCATCGGTTGGATGGCAGCCAAGCAAGCGTGCATCGCGGTTCATCGCGATGGACGCTCGAGCGATCGTGAAGACGTGGATCGTGGAGCACGTGAGGCGATGGCGGCAGGCGCGAGCCTGCTCATCTTCGCCGAAGGCACGCGCACACCCGAGCTCGTGACGCCCAAGCAAGGCGGATTCATCCGCGCGCAGGCGATCTACGGCCCCGCGCTGTCGGTCACCATCGGCTGGCATCCCAAGCTCGGTGCCGGGGGTAGGGCCAAGCTAGTCCGCGATGGCGTGGATCTGTTCGGTCGTCGCATGTTGCTCCATGCGCGAGACGTACCTGCTTCCGAAGCCAAGCTGGACGGCTTCCTCGACAAAGAGTGGTCGTTCAAGCGCGTCATCATCAAGGCTTGGCAGCAAGAGAAGGACTCGCAGCGTTTCATTTCAAAGCTGAGCCGAGGTGCAAGATGAGCCTGATCATCATTCGGAAGGACGCGGTGAGCAAGTTGCCCGCCGGACCCAAGAAGTACATCGAGGAGTACTTCGAGGAGAAGAACCTCTTCGGCATCGAAGTGGTGGTCTGCCAGATGATGCTCTCCGCGCCGGGTGGTGGGTTCCGTAAGGGGCATGGCCCTTCCCACTCGGTCGACACGCATCGGTATCACAAGGGCTTGCCCGAGGACTGGAACCTGTCCCGCTGGTTCATCGACCAGGCCCGTAAGAAGGGTTCATCCGTGTTCGACTTCTTCATCTGTGAGCCTCATCGGAACGAGGACCACAGCGACTGATCCCACTGGGATCTTTTTTGTTTATTTATAGCCAAATTATAGGGTTGGGGACTCGACAAAATGCCGATTTTGTGCAATACTCGCTACCTGTCTATGGGTCTCTCCCTGGCAAAAACGTCCTTCCTCGCGAAGGCTGTACAACCGAAACCGTTACCGGATGTTCCGGAAACTTCGCGTATCACGGTTCATGCCGCGGTGAGTCGCTTTTCGGTTCTCTACGAGAAGATCCGCAATGCCGTTGATTATCAGGAAGACCACTTGCTGCGTAAGTCCGCCATCAAGCGTATTTTGAAGCGTCAGCTTGCGTTGGATGGCGATCCGAAAAGTGTGGGCCATGCCTTGGTGCGTGAGTTGATTGCTGCCCGTTATCTTCCCAATGGTGTCTTGCATGAAAACCTGGGTGACAGCGTAGCCGATGTTGTTGCCAAATACGTCGCTATTCAGCGTGTCCATGCCGGCAATGAAGCTCATGAAGAGTGGTTGCTTGGTATTATTTCCGCCGAGCTCGAGGAATTGGTCGATGATCATGGCTTGATGAAGGCTTTGGTCCACTTTTTGTATGAGCAGTTGGCCGAGCGCATCGTGTTGCCTGAGGGCGTGCTGAGCGACGATGAACGTCGTTTGCAGATTTACGTTGCCTGCTACCGCATGTTGCTCAAGGCCGATGATGAAATGATCGGCTATAAGCTTGTGCGCGCGTTCCGTTCCGATTGGATGGAGCCGATCAATTGGATCTCCACTCCGGCCGAGATGGCTTTGGAAATGACCGGCATTCAGATGCGTGTGGCCGCCGCCTTGGCTGACCCGCTTGCTCAAAAGTTCCAGCATGCCGTTAAACCGTGGGCGATTTCGCTCAACATTTTGCGTACCGCGTTGCTTGAGAATCCGGCCAAGGCCGAAGAGCTCATGCAGAAGCCGGACCTTCTTCATGCCGCCATCGAACGCATTGCCGACAAGCGCATGCACGAATCGCGTGGCAAATTGCGCCGTGGGACCACGCGCGCGATGATTTACTTGTTCATCACCAAGATCTTGTTTGCATTGGCTTTGGAAGTTCCGTCTGAGATCCTTTTGTATCAGGAGATCCATCGTGTTTCCCTGGCGGTTAACGTCTTGTTCCCGCCGATCATGATGTTCTTGGTCGGTTTGTTGATCCGTCCGCCGCATAAGGAAAACATTAAGCGCATCGTGCGTGGCGTTGATGAGTTGCTTGCCGAAGAAGGCCCGCAGGCGTGGGAAGTGCGTCCGCCGAAAAAGCATGGCTTTGGCGGTTCGCTGTTTTTTGGCTTGGCGTATGCCTTTGCCTTCTTCTTCACGTTTACACTTACGTTTATTACATTGCAGTTCCTCCATTTCACCTGGGTGAGCGCGTTGATCTTCATCTTCTTCTTGTGTGTGGTCAGCTTCTTCGCGTTCCGTCTCCGCCTCGCGTCCCGTGAGTATGTAGCCGTTTCGCGTCCGGACAATGTCGTGACCTTGTTCGTGGACTTCTTTTCGATTCCGATTTTGCGCGCCGGCCGCTTCCTTTCGGAAAGCGTGTCGCGCTTTAACGTGTTCGTTTTCTTCTTTGACTTCATCTTCGAAGCTCCGTTCAAGCTTTTCCTCAATATTCTGGAAGAATGGTCAGCTTTCATGAAAGAGAAGAAAGAGCAGCTTCAGTAAGGTAGAATAGATACATGCGCCACTTTGAACGTGCCCATTGGCTCAAGTTAGGCATATTTTTGATGTATGTCGCCGTGATCGTGTCGACATACGTCTTTTTGCATGTGAACGGCATTTCGGTGAAGGATGTTCCCGGCATTGTTACGACAAATGTTCGTAATGCGGGCATCTGGGGTCCTTTAGTCTTGATTCTCTTCTACGCGCTTTCGACCGTCATTCCATTTCCAACGTTTTCCATTGCGATTATCGGAGGTGCTTTGTTTGGTCCTTGGCTTGGAAGTTTAGCCGTCGTGATTGGTGTGAATGTGGCCGGAAGTATTAGCTTTTGGATGGCTCGCTACTTCGGCCGTCATTTTGTGAGCGAGAATGAGCGTGGTTGGGTGAAGAAATACGATGAGCTGCTTACCGAACAGGGGATGTTTGCTGCTATGGCTATGCGCCTGTTGTTTTTTCCTTTTGACGCCGTCAGTATTGGTTGCGGGCTGACGCGGATGACGTATCGCCAATACATTGTGGGAACCTTCTTGGGTTCCTTTGCTTCAACCGTGAGTTTTGTGGTTTTGGGAGAAGCGTTTACGACGCCGGCCTCGCTTATCTTTTTCGGGATTATGATGGCCGCATCTATCGTTATTGCGATTCTGCTTCGACGTTCAGACTGGGCCAAGCGCCACCTGTTCTCAAAGGCGGTTGAACCGAAGACGTTTGAGTAATGAGTATGTTCAAGCTTCATAACGAAGGTCCTAACGGACGCAGGGGAGAACTTGAGACGCCACATGGAGTTTTGCAGACGCCCTTCTTCATGCCGATTGCTACCAAGGCTGCCGTGAAGACGCTTTCGAGTTTTGATATTGAGCAGCTCGGTTCACCAATCGTACTTTCAAACACCTATCATCTTTGGTTGCGTCCCGGCATGGATGTGATGAAGGGTCTTGGCGGTTTGCATAAGATGATGGATTGGAAGGGCGCGATCCTGACTGACTCGGGCGGCTTCCAGGTTTTTTCACTTTCCGGTTTGCGCAAGCTAAGTGAGGAGGGAGTGCAATTTCAGTCGCATATCGACGGTGCAAAGCTCATGCTGACGCCGGAATTGTGCATGCGAATTCAGCGCACCATCGGCAGCGATATTTGTATGGTGCTAGATGTCTGCACCGAACTCCCCGCATCAGACAAAGTTATTACGGAGGCACTGGAATTAACGACCCGTTGGGCGAAGCGCTCCAAAGACGAGTTCGAGCGCACGCGTGAAGGTTCGATTAACCCGGGTGCCAAGCTCTTCGGAATTGTTCAGGGCGGTACCGATTTGGAGATGCGCAAGCGCAGTGCTCAAGAGTTGGTGGATATCGGCTTTGATGGATACGCGATCGGCGGGTTGTCCGTCGGTGAGCCATATGAAGAAGCATGCCGAGTACTTGAAGTACTCGATGGTATTTTGCCCAAAGACAAACCGCGCTACTTCATGGGGGGAGCCCAACCGCATGAAATTGTCGGGTATGTGGAGCGTGGCATCGATATGTTCGACTGCGTGCTTCCCACCCGTAATGCGCGCCACGGCTCCATTTACCGTTTCGTCCACGACGACTTGTCCAAGCGTGATTTTTACGAAGTTGTTCACGTCACCAATGAGAAGTGGAAGATGAGTGATGAGCCAATTGTCATTCCCGCGAAGGCGGGAATCCATCCGGAACTTAGCCGTTATTCCATGGGCTATTTGCGTCACTTGTTTACGGTCGATGAGATGTTGGGTATGCGTTTGGCGACGATGGCGAATGTCGCGTTTTACCTTGAGTTGATGGAACGTATCCGATCGCGTAACACATAGGGCATGCCGGAGGAGCTGCTCGCTGGATTGAACCCTGCACAAAGTGAAGCCGTAACCCATGGAGATGGGCCTTTGTTGATTGTTGCCGGTGCAGGCACGGGAAAAACAACGGTGCTCACCAAGCGCTACGCCCATTTATTGGAAAAAGACGGGATAGGTACAGAGAACATTCTTGCCCTCACTTTCACCGACAAGGCAGCCGGAGAAATGGAGGATCGCGTGCTGAATTTGTTGGAAACGGGCACCTACGACTTTTGGATCTCAACTTTCCACGGCTTTTGTCAGCGCGTATTGGAGGCGCATGCCTTGGAAATCGGTTTGCCCAATCAGTTCCGCCTGCTGACGCCTACAGATGCCTGGCTTCTATTAAAGCGCCGTTTTCCGGAATTGCCACTTGATCACTATCGACCGCTGGGAAATCCGGTGAAATTCCTGCGTTCTTTGTTGCAGCACATCTCACGCGCCAAAAGTGAAGACGTTTCACCCGAGAAGTATCTTGAATTCGCGACCAATGCGGCTTTGGATGGAGACGCGGAGGTCGTTGACGGCGAGCGTAAACGTTTGATGGAGCTTGCGAACGCCTATTTTGCGTATCGAAAAATCATGTTGGAGGAGGGGAGTCTCGATTTCGACGATTTGATTCTTGAGACTCTGCGCTTGTTCCGTGAGCGTCCTAGCGTTTTAGCCGAGTATCGCAAGCAATTCCGCTACATCATGGTGGATGAGTTTCAAGACACGAACTGGGCACAATACGATTTGATTAAGCTTTTGTGCGGTAAAGACCGAAACATTACGGTCGTTGGGGATGATGACCAGGCGATCTACAAATTCCGCGGCGCATCACTCGCGAACATTCTGCAATTTCGCGACGATTTTCCCGATGCAAAAACGGTGGCACTCACACAAAACTATCGCTCTCACAAAGAGATTCTCGATACTGCTTACGCCTTCATCAAGAAAAATGACCCCAATCGTCTCGAGGTGAAATTGGCTGCCACTGGTCTTTCCAAAAAGCTTGAAGCCATGCGCGGCGAAGGTGGGAGGGTAGAAGTGCTTTGGAAGCGCTCGGTAGAAGACGAGGCTGAAGCCGTTGCGGATGAGATCAAGCGCCTGAAAGAAAAAGATCCGGAATTGAGCTGGAATGAGATCGCGATTCTCGTTCGTTCCAACGACGGAGCTGAACCTTTTGTGCACGCGCTTGATCGGGCTGGGGTGCCATTTCAATTCATGGCTTTGCGTGGCTTGTATGGAAAGCCAGCTGTCTTGGATGTGATGGCGATTTTGTCTTTGCTTGATGGCTATCACGAGTCTTCTGCTGTTTGGCGAGGGCTTCACCTTGGTTGTTACAACGTTCCATCCAAAGATATAGCCGAGCTTCTTCAATACGCGAATCTCAAAGGCTTAACCTTGTGGCAGGCGCTCAAACAGGCGGCTGATGCGGGTGTGAGCCAGGATGGCTTACGTCTCGTCACTAAGCTGGTGGCGCATATGGAGGGGTTGGCCGAGGCTGGACGTCGCGAGCTGCCTTTACGTGTATTGCAGCTCGCTTTGGATAAGACCGAATATCTTGGTTGGGTGATGCGTTTGCCGGAGCGCGAGAAGCGCGAGTATCTCCAGCACTTGAATGGATTCGCCGAACGCGTGAAGCGTTATGAGCGTTCAACGCATGACCCCTCCATTCGTGGATTTATTGAAGAGTTGCGCATCGAGATTGATAGCGGCGAAGAAGGTGGGTTGGATTTTGATCCAGACGCCGGTCCGGAGTTGGTGAAGATTATGACGGTTCATGCTTCCAAGGGATTGGAGTTTAAGCATGTATTTGTCGCATCACTCGTCGATCAGCGGTTTCCAACGCGAGCGCGTAGCGAAGCGATTCCGCTGCCCGATGGGTTGATTCAAGAGCGTCTTCCCGAGGGCGACGCCCATCTTGAAGAAGAGCGCCGTCTTTTTTACGTGGCCGTCACGCGCGCAAAAGACCGTTTGTATCTCACGGGAGCGAATCATTATGGCGGAGTGAGGCCCAAGAAGCCCTCGCCTTTCTTGGCCGAAGCCAGTGTTGAAGTACCGAACATCATCATTAGCGCAGAAGACGAAGCACGTGCTCTTCAGTTACGCGCATTGAACGAAGAGCCGGTCGGAACAGGCGATCTGGTGCATTATGAGCTGAAGAAGAAGTTCAGCTTCACTCAGCTTGCAGCATTCCGAAAATGTCCACTGCAGTACAAGTTTGAGCATATTTATCGCATACCTAAATTCGGAACGTATCAGAAAAGCTTTGGACAATCGGTTCACCACGCCTATCAAAACATTTTGAATTTGCATTTGATGCGCGGGCAGGTTCAGCAGGGCAGTTTGTTCGGTGGAACCGTTGAAACATTTGAAACAACACCCGGCGGATTTCGGGTCACGCTGGAAGAATCATTGAAGATCTATGAAGAAGCGTGGATTGATGAGTGGTATGAAAATCGCGCACGTCACGACGAATACAAAGCCAAGGGCAAGCAAGCCGTAAAAAACTTTTGGAATGCCTGCGCGGAAAAGGCGCCGGATGTATTAGGTGTAGAAATCCCATTCACGCTCGTACTTGGTCAGCATTCGCTGAAGGGAAAGATCGACCGCGTGGACAAGCTCCCCGATGGCACGCATGTCGTATACGACTATAAAACAGGAGCCGCGAAAGAAGAGCTGGATGCAGAGTCAAAAGAGCAGCTGCATATCTATCAAATCGCTTTGGAAGAAAAGGGGATTAAGGTTTCGCGTTTGGCGTATATCTACGTGCTCGATTGGGTGATTACTGACGTTGATCTTCTTAAAGAAGAAAAGCGTGAGGCGTTTCTTGAAAAAGTCACGCAACGCATGGAGGATATTTCTAAGAGTGATTTCAAAGCGACGCCAGAACCGTTTACGTGCAAATACTGCGACTTCAAGAACATTTGTGAGTTCAAAAAGTTATGAGCTTTAAATCGATTGGCGGTATTCAAAGCGAATCGCTGCAAAAATTTGCAGGACTTCGTCGTAATGTCGATGCCGTGCGCGTAATGGAGGTGGCGATGACGGTGCTCACAAATTTATGGGGCGAAGAAAAGGCGCGTTTGGTGCGCGGTGTCTCATTCAGCGAGGGGGAGCTCAAGCTCGCGACGGGCGCATCAATTGTCGTCGGCGAATTAAAACTGATCGATGTGCGATTTCGGAATGAGATCAACCGTGCCCTTGGTCGTAAAATCGTCGAGCGTCTCAAGATCGTTCAGGCATGATATAATTTGAGTATGGGGTACCGCTCGTTTTTGACCCTGATGGCGCTTGCCACGTTCGCGGCGCTCAGCGGTTGGGTCTACATTTTAATGAACGTAAATCCGGAAGAAGCCGGCTGGTCCGGTCAGCTTTTATTTTACGTGACGCTGTTTGCCGCTTGTGTCGGTTTGCTTACGATCGCCGGGGTCTTGATGCGTGTTCATGTGCGGCGTCGCAAAGACACAGCCTTTCGTGAAGTGCGCATCGCATTTCGTCATGCGCTCCTCTTGTCTTTCATGGCGGTCGCTTCCTTGGCGCTTTCGGCACAGGGATGGATGAATATTTGGTGGTTTTTGTTCTTTTTAGTGCTTATCGGCTCTCTGGAGTACGCCGCGTTATTGATAGGGGAAAGCCGCAGGTCTTGACGCCTTTTGGCAAGTCAGCTCCCGGGCGCTAAGCTCGGCGGACTATGCGTTGGCCGCGCTTTTTGGGGCAATGGACGAAGCAGCTCGGGATTGACCTCGGGACGGCTAATACGCGCGTATACGTGAAAGGGAAAGGTGTGGTGATTGACGAGCCTTCGGTCGTTGCCATCAACCGTCGTACCAACCAGGTGATGGCGGTCGGAGAAGAGGCTCGTTCGATGGTTGGAAAAAATCCAGGTTACATCCAAGTATCCAAACCGTTGCAGCGCGGCATTATTGCCGACTTCGAAGTCACGGAAAAATTGTTGCGTTACTTTTTTGAAAAAGTTCATGAGGATAAGACCTTCGCTATTCCGCGTCCGCGCGTCGTGATCTGTGTCCCGTTAGATGTGACTGAGGTGGAGCGCAAGGCGGTAGGCGATGCGGCTTCTGGGGCGGGTGCTCGCGAAGTGCTCGTCGTCGAAGCGCCTATTGCGGCTGCCATTGGTGCTGGGATGCCCATTCGGGAACCCATTGGAAACATGGTCATTAATATTGGCGCCGGTTCAACCGAAATCGCCGTTATCTCTTTGAGCGGTATCGTGACGGCGAAGAGCATCGCCATTGCCGGTGATGAGTTGAATCGCAACATCACGCAATATGCGCGCGATGTGTTTAACCTCTTACTCGGTGAGCGTGTGGCCGAAGAGGTGAAGTTAGCTGTCGGTTCTGCCGACGAAATCCCCGAGCCGCTTGAAACGTCCATGCGCGGTCGTGATTTGCTTACTGGTCTTCCGCGCCAGATCACCGTGAATGATGCCCAGATTCGTGAAGCGCTCGGTCGTTCGGTTAAGGTGATTATCGATCAGGTGAAAGCCATTCTTGAAACCACACCTCCGGAACTGGTGGCAGACATTCAGCAGCGCGGGATTGTGCTTGCGGGAGGGGGAGCGCTATTGCGCGGGTTGGACCAGGCATTGTCGCGTGGCACCGGTTTGCCGGTGCGCGTGGCTGATGAAGCGCCGCTTTGTGTGGTACGCGGTACAGGTGTTTTATTGGATGATCCGGTTATGCTTAATGACGTGGCTGTCCCGGCAACTGATCTCGTGAAGGGCGTATGAGGGGAATTTGGGCATGGGTGATCGGCGCCCTTACGATTACCGTGCTTTTAGTGTTGGCAGGATTGTCTCAGCCCGTCGGATCATTCGTACGCGCGGCAACGCTGCCCTTGGTTCGTGCCATGTCCGGATTATCGTCCCGCGCCATTGATGCCGATGAACGTGTGAAAGAGCTGGAATCGCGACTCGCTGTTCTCGCGGCTGATCAGGTGCGTTTGCGTTCATTGGAAGAAGAGAACCGTACCTTGCGTGCGCAAGCACGTTTTCTGGACCGTTCAGGTTATGACAGTGTTGGCGCACGCGTAATCGCGCGCGATGTGCGCGGAACGCGTGCATTGCTCACGATTGATCGTGGCGGAGATGATTCCGTCGAAATCGGACAAGCCGTCGTAACGGACGAGGGGATTATGGTCGGCAAGATCAGCTCACTTCAGGAGCGTGTGGCTGTGGTTGAGTTGCTGACAGATCCACGTAGCCGCGTGGCAGCCGCCGTTCAAGAGAAAGGACAGCTTGCCGGCATTCTTGAAGGGCGTGGCAATGGCGCGGCGCTTCTGAGCTTTATCCCGTCATCTGAGACCGTTGTGCCGGATCAAATCATCGTCACAGCAGGCACGGAAGAAAAAGTTCCGGCTAATTTGCCCCTCGGCATTGTGAATACGGTTGAAGCCCGTTCCTCCGATCCGTTTTTCAGCGCAACCATCGAGCCACTTGTTTCGCTTGATCGCGTCGTCTTCGTTTCCGTGTTGCGTCCGACCGCCCTACGCCCACGCCTATGATGCGCCTCCTCTTGGCCTTAGTGGCCGGCGTGTTCGCAGGGGTATTCGAAGTCGCGGTCACGCCATTTCTTCCGGTTTGGGCAGATATTCGTCCGCTCATGCCGTTGATTGCGTTGTTGGTGATCTCTACCAAGCGCACGCGCGTGGCAGCCGCGGTATTGGGCGGAGCGATCGTGCTCGAAGCCTATGCCTTTGGCAACTCTGATTTGCCCTTGCTTCGATTGCCGCTCATTGTTGTGTGTCTTGATTTGATTGCTAGCCGGTTTCTCACGAATCGTTCCGTATACGCGACATTCGCGTTATGTCTCAGCGGTCGATTCTTGGATTTGATCACATCATGGTTCCTGACCGGCATCCTGTTCTGGCTGGGGATCACGGACGGTCCCTGGGTCATTCGTGAAATTCCGTTTTGGTCGATTTTGTGGGATACGGGGATGATCTTCGTCGGATTCTTTTCCGTGGCTGCGCTATCCGGCCGCTTTTTGACCTATGGCTCGTCGCGATGAGAATGCCGTCGTGCAGCATGAGGTCCTCTTTGAGGATAGTTTGACGCCGCTTCGTCATCGAACCCTGTATATCGGTCGTTCGCTTCCTAAGGGGCGATTTCTGGCCGCACAGTTTGTGCTGGTGGTGGTGCTCGGTGCGCTGATTGGTCGTGCAGGATGGATGCAGGTAGCAAATGGAGAGACATATCGCCAACAGTCGGAGAACAACCGTTTGCGTGTTCTTCCTTTGTTGCCGCGACGCGGAATTGTACGTGATCGACAGGGGAGAGTATTGGCCGACAACATCCCCAGTTTTCAGGTGACGCTGACGCCGTTTAACTTGCCGCGTGATCAAGGGGAGATGGAAAACGTGGTTGGCACCGCTTCGCGTATTCTTGGTTTGTCCGTGAATGACATGTTGCCGCTAGCGAATGCTACCGGGAGCGCGCGTGACGAAGAGAGCGTTGTCGCGGCTCAGGTCCCGTATGAAGTCGCGATGCGCTTTGCGATCGCGGCTCCGGATCTACCGGGTTTCCAGCTTGAAGTTGCTGCACGTCGACGCTATCCGTGGAGTGGGGAGATTAAGAGCCTTTCGCACGTGCTCGGATATGTCGGACGCCTTTCACCGGATGAATACGCCGACAAGCGTGATGACGGATATCGCCGTAGCGATGAAATCGGGAAAGCCGGATTGGAGCGTAGTCATGAAACCGAATTGCGCGGCATTCTCGGTTCTCGCACATCCGAGGTCGATGCCCACGGCCGCGTAAAAGCGTTGGTAGGGGAGAAGGATGCGGTTGATGGTGCCGAGCTGAAGCTTTCGCTTGATTTGGATTTGCAACGCGCCGCCGAGCAGGCACTCACGCGTGGACTTGGTGCTGCGAAGGTGAAGCGCGGGAGCATTATCGCGATGGATCCGCGTGATGGATCAATTCTCGCAGCTGTGTCTCTTCCGGCATATGACAACAATATTTTTTCAGGCGGCGTATCTTCCACGGCGTATCAAAAACTCGTGACGGATCCTGATCAGCCGTTATTTCCACGTTTGTGGGCAGGAGCCTATCCATCCGGTTCAACGGTGAAGATCGTGATCTCGGTTGCGGCTTTGGCCGAAAAGGTGATAACCGCACGCACGTCCATCTTGTCTGTGGGTGGTATTCGCATCGGCGATCGTTTCTTTCCCGACTGGAAAGCCGGAGGACATGGCCCGGTGAATGTGCGTGAAGCCATTGCCTGGTCTGTGAATACATTTTATTACACGATCGGTGGTGGATTCGAATCATTCAAGCCGCTGGGCGTCGAGCGTCTTACGAAATGGTTTCGCACCTTCGGTCTGGGTTCCAAAACCGGCGTGGACATTCCCGGTGAGCGCGATGGCTTAGTGCCTGATCCAGAATGGAAGCAGGAGAACAAGGGAGAGCGCTGGTTCGTTGGAGATACGTATAACCTGTCGATTGGACAAGGTGACTTACTCGTCACGCCGATGCAGGTAGCGGCTTATACTTCCGCTATCGCGAATGGCGGCTATCTTGTCAGGCCGCATTTCGCTTCTAGTCATGCGTCAACTACGCGCACAGCCTTGGCAGACCCGGGCGACATCCAAACCGTACGACTGGGGATGCGTGATAACGTCACCTACGGTTCAGGCCGCGCCCTTGCCGATATGCCGTTCCCGATTGCCGGAAAAACCGGCACAGCTCAGTGGCATGCGGAAAAAGCGACGCATGCGTGGTTCACGTCTTTTGCGCCTTTTGAGAAACCGGAAATCGTGGTCACAGTTTTGCTCGAAGAGGGCGGAGAAGGTTCAAGCGTCTCCGTTCCCGTGGCGCGCGAGGTCTTAGGCGCCTGGTGGTCTTTGCGTGCCAATCGGGGAGGGGAGTTCTAGTTGTTTGACAGCTTTTTTACGCCTGCCTAATCTACCTTTATCCGAGAACGTCCCCGCAGATTTTGCGGGGCCGCTTTTATCTCAATAACTATGCCTCCCCAAGCCCAATACGTCAGTCACGATTTTCTCAAGAAGCTCAACGAAGAGTTGATTGATTTGAAGACCAACCAGCGTCGCGAGCTAGCCGGCCGAATCGAGGCCGCAAAGGCGCTTGGCGATTTGTCGGAGAATGCGGAGTATCATGAGGCAAAAGACGCGCTCGGTTTTATTGAAGGACGCATTCTCGAGATCGAGGATTTGCTAAAAAATGCCATCATTGTGGAAGAAGAACAAAAAGGAGGTACCAACGTCCGCGTTGGCTCCAAGGTAAAAGTTCGTGTGAACGGCAAAGAGAAAGAATTTGAAATCGTCGGTTCAAATGAAGCAGACCCACTTTCGGGCAAGGTCTCAAATGAGTCGCCGATCGGTTCGGCACTGCTCGGTTCAAAGAAGGGCGATGAGGTGGAGGTGAAGAGTCCGTCCGGCCGCACGGTGTACGAGGTGTTGGAGATCGGGTAGTCTGGTGTCCATATGTTGGATGAACGCTCCGTACGTCTAGGGAAGCTCGAAGCGCTCAAAGCCGCGGGCATTGAGCCGTATTCCGTTACCACGGGACGCGACACGAATTGCGGAGAAGCGTTGGCGCATTTCGATGAATGGGTTGCCGCTGGCAAGTCCATGACCTTGGCCGGACGTGTTCTCACGATTCGTGTCCACGGCGGAATGATGTTCGCTGATCTTGCTGATGAGAGCGGACAAATCCAGCTCGTTTTTAAGGAAGACAAGATTAGCGAAGCATTCGTACGATTCCGCGACAGCATTGATCCTGGTGATTTTGTTGATGCGACCGGTGTTTTGTTTGCGACCAAGCGCGGTGAGAAATCATTGGAAGTTGCTTCTTGGAAGATTCTCTCCAAGGCGCTTTTGCCGTTGCCGGAGAAATGGCATGGCTTGTCTGATGTGGAGACGCGTTTCCGCCAGCGCGAGCTCGATCTTGTTTCCAATCCCGAAGTTCGTCAGCGTTTTATTGCCCGTTCCAAACTTATCTCATCTTTGCGTGGCTTTTTGGACGAGAGCGGCTTTCTCGAGGTTGAGACGCCGATGCTGCAGCCGATTCCGGGTGGCGCGAACGCCAAGCCGTTTATCACGCATCACAATGCGTTGGATGTTGATTTGTATCTCCGCATCGCGCCAGAGTTGTATCTCAAGCGTTTGATTGTGGGTGGGTTTGAAAAGGTCTACGAAATCGGTCGCTGTTTCCGCAACGAGGGGATTGATCCGTCTCACAATCCTGAGTTCACGATGCTTGAGCTCTACCAGGCATTTGCGAACAAGGAAGAGTTTCTGACTTTGATCGAGAACATGCTGACGCGCATGGTGAAAGAAGCGTTTGGTAAGGATTTTGGCGCACCGTTTCCCCGCATGACATTCCGCGAGGCAGTAAAGGAAGCCACCAGTATCGATATTGATGATTTGAAGACTGAGAAAGATGTGATCATGGCCGTGAAAGCGGCTAAGGTTAAGGTTGATTTCTCAAAGTGCGTAGGTCTTGGTGAGCATCTTGATGAGCTATATAAGAAGACTGCTCGCAAGAATTTGGCCGGTCCGGTATGGGTTCTCGACTATCCGATTGAGATGAAGCCGCTGACTAACCGTGTTCCGGGCGAGCCGAATAAGAGTGCATCAGCGCAGTTGATTATCAGCGGTGCTGAAGTCGTGAATGCCTACTATCACGAATTGCATGATCCGTTGGATCAGCGCGCCCGCTTCGAAGAACAGCAAGCGTTGGCTGATAAGGGGAGTGAAGAGGCGCAGCGCATGGATACGGGCTTCCTGGAGGCCTTGGAGCACGGCATGCCGCCGACATCAGGCATGGGAATGGGTTTGGATCGTCTTGCCGCTATTTTGACCGAGTCACCCTCACTTAAAGAGGTGATTCTTTTCCCGACGCTTCGTCCGCAATCCGAATAACCACTATGTTAGACATGAAATACGTGCGTGAGCACGCGGATGAGGTCAAGCAAAACGTCAAAAACCGTCAGGTTGATATCGACGTGGATGAGCTCCTCGCTTTTGATGAGCGACGTTTGGCTTTGTTGAAGGAGGTCGAGCTGCTGCGCCAAGAACGCAACGGCGTGGCCGAGAAGATGAAATCCGCTTCAAAAGAAGATCGCCCGTCCCTTATCGAGCGCGGAAAGGAGTTGAAGGCGGAGCTGGCTACCAAGGAGGAGGAATTTGAACAGGTTGAACGAGCTTGGCGTGAAAACGTGATGCGTTTGCCGAACATGACGCATCCAGACTCTCCGGTAGGCGCAACTGATGCCGATAACAAAGTGATCGCCACTGTAGGGGAGATTGATCAGTCACCGTTCATCAAAAAGCTTTCGCATGTCGAGTTGGCTGAGAAGCATGATTTGATCGATTTTGAGCGCGCGGCCAAAGTGGCGGGCGCTAAGTTCTATTTTTTGAAAGGGAAGCTGGCGGTCTTGGAGCAGGCTTTGATCACCTGGGCGGCCAAGGAGATGATGGCCGAAGGCTATCTGCCCATGACCACCCCGGATGTCGCTCGCGATGAGGTATTGGTCGGTACTGGTTTTAACCCCCGTGGTCCTGAAACCCAAATTTACTCAATAGAGGGGACTGACCTATCTTTGATCGGTACGGCCGAGATCACTCTTGGTGGTTATCACAAGGATGAGGTTTTGGATGAATCACAGTTGCCGATCAAGTACGCCGGCATCTCACATTGCTATCGAACCGAGGCTGGAGCCTATGGCCGCGAGTCCTATGGCTTGTATCGCGTGCATCAATTTTCGAAAGTAGAGCTCTTCATCTTCTGCGCACCGGAGCAGTCTGACGCATTGCATGCTGAATTGCGTCGTTTGGAGGAGCGCATTTTCCAGAAATTGAATATTCCGTATCAGGTGATTGATATTTGTACAGGAGACTTGGGTGGACCTGCGTATCGCAAATACGATCTTGAAGCGTGGATGTGGGGACGCGGAGAAGGGAAGGGCGGATACGGTGAAGTGACAAGTACATCGAACTGCACCGATTATCAAGCGCGTCGTTTGAATATTCGCGTGAAGCGTAAGGATGGTTCGCTTGAATACGCTCACACGTTGAATGGCACCGCGATTTCTTTGGCTCGCGCTCTTATCGCGATCATGGAAAATCATCAGCAGGAAGACGGCTCGATCAAGATTCCGGATGTTCTCGTTCCGTACACGGGCTTTGATAAAATTGGCTAAGGTATGAAGACTTGGATTGAGATTGATGCGCGTGCTTTGGCGCATAATTTTCGTTCCTTATCGAAGCTCGCCAAGCCGGCGGAAGCGATGGCCGTCATCAAATCAAATGCGTATGGTCATGGCTTAATTGAATGCGCAAAAGTTTTACAGGAATCATGCGCAACTTTTTTCGGAGTTGATCAATTGGATGAAGCGCTCGCGTTACGTAATGCAGGAATCAAAGAGCGTATTCTGATTCTTGGTTACACGCCGCTGAATCGTTTGGGTGAAGCTGTGCGTCATGACATCTCGTTGGTCGCATATAATTTGGAAACATTTATAGCACTTGCGAAATTGAAAGGGAAAAAAGCGCATGTACACATTCCGCTTGAAACCGGACTCACAAGACAGGGGATAGTGGGCAAAGAATTGGAACAGGTGCTCGCTTTTATTTCCAAAAATACTTCGCGCATCGTGCTTGAAGGCGTACACACGCATTTCGCAAACATCGAAGATACAAAATCTCGGGCATACGCTGATCATCAACTCAGCGAATACAAAAAAGGATTAGCGATCGTGGGGGAGTATGGCTTTGATCCAAAGTACAAACACACGGCTTCGACTGCTGCATCCATTTTGTACTCAAATACACTTTTCAACCTCATTAGGTCGGGGATAGGACTGTACGGTCTTTGGCCGTCTGAGGACACCCGTCGTCGTGCCGAAGATCGGTTGACCATGAAGCCGGTACTGACATGGAAGACCCTCGTCGCTCAAGTGAAGTCCGTGAAACGCGGAACGCCGGTTAGCTATGGTTTGACCGAGCGCGTGAGCCGAGACTCCAAAGTTGCGGTTCTACCCATTGGCTATGCCGATGGCTTTGACCGCGTCGGTAACTCCAAGCGCGGGCATGTCCTCATTCGCGGCCAGCGCTGCAAAGTCCTGGGTCGTGTCTGCATGAATATGACCATGGTTGATGTTACGGATGTGCCAAATGTCCGACCCGAGGACGAGGTCGTCCTAATCGGCCGCCAAGGCAAGGAGCGTATCACCGCTGAAGAGATGGCGACGCTTTCCAAGACGATCAACTACGAAGTTGTGACCCGTTTGAACTGGGACATTCCTCGCAGGGTGATTTGATGGCACAATTCCAGCCATGATACGCGTGGCGGTCCTTCTGGGTGGTTCATCGTCTGAAAGGGCGGTGTCTTTGAAATCAGGGGCCATGGTGATGCGCCACATTCCAAAGGATCTATTTAAGGCCAAAGCTTATGATCCGGGCAAGAAAAAACGCTTATTAGACTTTGTTCGTGATGCTCAGGCTGGAAAAATCGATGTCGTTTTTAATGCTTTGCACGGTACGCACGGCGAAGACGGTCACATTCAAGGGCTATGTGAGTTACTTGGACTTCGTTATACGGATTCCGGTGTGCTCGCATCAGCTCAAGCCCTAGATAAGGCCGCAGCGAAGCGAATTTTTCAATTGGACAACATCCCTGTATCCAAAGGCGTACTCATTACGCATCAGGACTGGAAGCAAAATCAAAAAAACGCTTTGCTACGCGTTTCGCGACTTGGAACGCAGATTGTCATCAAGCCAAATGCTTCAGGTTCGAGTGTGGCGCTTAGCGTGAAGCCAAAAAAGAAAGATTGGGTGAAAGCTATCTCTAAAGCGCTTAAAGAAGATCCAAGCGGTTGTTTGGCCGAAGTGTTTTTCAAAGCACGTGAATTTACCGTGCCAGTCATCGAAACAAAGGGAATTCCGGGAGCCTTGCCAGTGATCGAAATCGTTACTGCCGGCGGTGTGTTCGATTATCACGCCAAATATCATGACAAACGCACTCAAGAGATTGTAAATCCTGAGATTTCAGCATCGGCAAAGAAGAAGATGCAGCGTTTTGGGATTGAAGCGCATAAGGCCCTTGGCTGCAGAGGATATTCGCGCACCGACATCATGTGGGATGGGAAAAAGTTCATCGTTCTTGAGACAAATACTTTACCGGGGCTCACACAAGCGTCCTTATTACCAAAAGCAGCTGCTGCGATCGGTTTGGATTATCCAAAACTGCTCACGCATTTAATTCGTGAGGCATTACGCCGCTGATATGGCTACTCATGAACGCGCACGCATCGCCGCAACGGGGGACATTAACCGCGGATTACGCCAAGCGAAGAATACTCGCCGCGCAGCAGTGTTTGCGATGATGGGAATCGGTGCGGCTTTTGGTTGGATGTATCTGATTTTTTTTAGTGATGCGTTTGCGATCAATCAAATTGAAGTTGTAGGCGCGAAAACGTTAGATCCGGTCGATGTGAGTAGGGAAGTGTTCCAGATTCTTGATGACAGGCCGGAAAAAAGGCCATGGCCGACGCGTCATGCTTGGTTTGTAGACGAGAAAAGAGTCGAAAAAGAGCTTATTTCACGTTTATTTGTGATGAAAGCGAGTGTGGATAAGTCATATAACAACGTTTTACGACTCTCGATTGAAGAGAGGTCGAAGAGAGTGGTAGTTCACTCACATCAGCAGTATTTTTGGGTTGATTTACAAGGAGTTGCGACAGATGAATTAACCAAAGAAGAAAAACTTGATGTACAAGCTCGTCTACTTGGTACGCGACCAATTCGTCCTGATGAACCGCCGGTCATCAAGCGCGAATTCGACGAACCGATTAATGCAGGGTTTGTCGTGGCTCAAACAGCCCAAGCGCGTGAATGGATTCAGTTGGCTGAGGATGTGCGGGCCCAGAAACTCGTATATCGCGAATTAGAGCCTCCAATGGCCACAAGCAGCATGTTCAAGGTCCTGAGCGCCGAAGGGTTTAATGTGCTGATGGATATAACCGCGCCGTTGGATTTACAGGTACGAACATACCTAGAATTTATCCAGAACAAGCCTAAGGACATCACAAAGCCTGAATACGTAGATGTCAGAGTTCCAGGGCGCGTTTATTTGAAGTAGTTTTTATAATGCATCATATTTTCCAACTCTTTTCTTCAAATCGTCGGAAAATATGATGCGTGTTATACGACAGTCAAAGTAGACCAAACTCGTTAAGCCAATGAAAAATCGACCTTTGATGTCGTATAACATATATTGTGCGACGC
>CAZQSK010000009.1:0-36694 GCA_964596245.1 uncultured Gammaproteobacteria bacterium | reverse complement strand
AGGATGGCTGCTTCTAAGCCAACCTCCTGGTTGTATAAGCCGTCCGACCACCTTTTACACTGAGTACAAATTTAGGGACCTTAGTCTGCGATCTGGGCTGTTTCCCTCTTGTCCTGTGGAGCTTAGCCCCCACGGACTGACTGCCGGGAACACCTTCTGGCATTCGGAGTTTGGTTGGAAATTGTAGGATTGCTCCCCAAGTCCCATTCAGTGCTCTACCTCCAGAAGGCTATTAATCAGCGCTAGACCAAAATCTATTTCAGGGAGAACCAGCTATCACCCAGCTCGATTGGAATTTCACCCCTAGCCACAACTCATCTCCGAGTGTTGCACGGCTCGTGAGTTCGGACCTCCATCCCGATTTCTCGGGACTTCATCCTGGTCATGGCTAGCTCGCCGGGTTTCGGGTCTTGCATACGCCACATATTCGCCCTATTCAGGCTCGCTTTCACTTCGGCTGCGTCCCCTCGGGGACTTAACCAAGCGACGTATGACAAACTCGTCGGCTCATTCTTCAATAGGAACGGTGTGACGGACTTGCGCCCGCTCCACCTCCTTGTAAGCGTTTGGTTTCAGATACTATTTCATCGCCCTCCCGGGCTGCTTTTCAACGTTCCATCACTGTACTGGTACGCTATCGGTCAGGAAGAGTATTTAGCCTTGGCACATCGTCGTGCCTGCTTCCTACGGGGTTTCTCGGGCCCCGTAGTACTTTGGATCAAGAACAGAAAAGAATGCGTCCCTTTCATCTACCGGACTATCACCGTCTTTGGTTCCGCTTTCCAGCGGATTCGATTAGAGAACATTCTTTTCTAGCATCCCGGAGGGGAACGCGTGTCCTGTCCCAGCAACCCACACATAAAGATAGCCTCCGCTCGCCCTCAAGCCCGCGGTTATACTTGCGTAGAACTCGGTGCAAAAGTTAATCATGTGTGTTTAGGCTCGTCCCGTTTCGCTCGCCGCTACTAAGGGAATCGAGCAGACTCCGTTGTCACGCCGCGACCATTGCTGATCGCGAGTGACAACGGAATCTGCATATCAATTCGTCTCTTTTCCACTGGGTATTGAGATGTTTCACTTCCCCAGGTTCCCTCCCGCCACTTATGAATTCAGTGGTCGGGTCATCGTGCTTCACACGACGGGGTTTCCCCATTCAGACATCTCCGGATCAAAGGTTGCTTGCCACCTCCCCGAAGCTTATCGCAGGCTGCCACGTCTTTCATCGGCTCTTCACTGCCAAGTCATCCACCAAACGCCCTTACGTGCTTCGACCATCCGGATCCCCATCAGAAGATCGGGTCCGGACGGCAGTATTGTGTTCAGGTGTGTCATCATTGCTGACTTCACATTGCAAGTGTTGTACATGCCTTGCACATATAACAATTGGATTTGTTACATGTATTCTTCAGTTGTGAAGATTCAGTCCGGAACTCCCCGCTCGATAGCGGAGCCGAGTCGGACAAAGATCGATGGCGAACTGTTTCGCGAGCGATCTTTGCCTGTCTCAATTTGGAGAGAAAAAAATGAGCTTGGCCGACGGCCAAGCTCATGAAACCTTTTGGAGGTTCCTGAGTCTTAACCGTGAAGTCCCATCGAGGGGACAAAAGTGGTGAGAATACTCATGTAGGAATCTCCAGAGGTCCCCTCAGAGTCGTGCTCTGTACAGGGACATGGGTTTTGAAGTGCCGAAACTTTATAGGAAGTCCCAACCCTTGTCAAGCGCCCATAACTAGCGGAAAATCAGCTACATGAAAAGCATCCACATCCGGGCTATCGGCTCCCCTACGGAAGCCTGGCAAAAGGCCGCGGCCGAGACCTATCTCACCCGTCTCAAGCCCTATGCCAAGGTCGAAATCAATGAACAAGCCGAAGGACACAAGGGCTCAGCGAAGCCTGATGCGGCACGTGCCAAAGCCGCAGAAGCACAGGCTCTTCTCAAAGCACACAAAGCGGATGCATTCGTGATCGCTCTAGATGAGACGGGGAAAGAATATGACTCGGCAAGCTTCTCCAAGCAGCTTGAGAAGTGGTCCGAGGGCGGACGCTCTCTCGTCTTCCTCATCGGCGGTTCATGGGGCTTGGATGATACGGTGCGTGACAGCGCCGACACGCTACTCTCGCTCGGAAAGATGACACTCCCCCACGGCCTCGCGCGCGTCGTTTTATTGGAACAGCTCTATCGCGCAGAGGCGATCTCAAGAGGAAAGGAATATCATAAGTAAAAGAGTGTGGTATAATATCGCCATACTTATTCCAAACAAAAAAGTCCTTTCTGTATGAAGTCCACTTCAAAAGTCTCAAAGCCCGTAAAAGCCATGAAAGACGGATACGGCGCACACTGGCATGCAGTGGGCTGGTTGGCTGCCATCGCGCTGGTGCTTTCGGCCTCAACCATGACGCTTTCTGCTTCGGCTCAAAACCGCATCACCGTTACGCCGACCGTGATCTATCGCGCCGTCACCGACGTCAAAACCCAGCTCAACCGCATCGAAGCTAAGATCGATCGTCTCGCCACCCAGTGCGGCCCAACGAGCGAATCGCTTTGTGAAGAAGCCGCGATCCCAAACAAGGCCGTCACCGAAACGACGGATCGCGTAAACACGATTACGGATCAACAAAAAACGGCACCCCTGGCAGCTCCCCAGCCCTCATCGGATGTCACCAAGTGCCGCCTTTCATGTGAAGACGACTTCAATGCGTGCGCCAAAATCACCCCAAACGAAAAGATGTACGAATCGTGTAAAGCCCCATACGAATCCTGTTGGACCAAGTGCGGACAATAAAGCATTAGCCCGTATCAAAAAACCCTCCGATTGGAGGGTTTTTTGATGGTGCCGAGGGAGAGATTTGAACTCTCAATGGGTTTCCCCGCCAGCTCCTAAGGCTGGTGTGTCTACCAATTTCACCACCTCGGCGTTTTGCGTGCTCGCAGAATAGGCCAAAACAAGGCAAAAATCAAGCGCTCAAAATGAGTCTTTTCCCATTGACATTTTCGCGAAAATCTGCTAAGTTGAGCGCAATCGCTGTCGCGATTATTATCTATGAAAAAGACTCTTCTTGGTTTCTTGGTGGCCTTCTTGGCGCTTCCGATCGCATCTTTGATGCCGACGGCCGCTCAAGCCGCTACCGTGCCGACGAACACCGCCATCCGCGGTACGACGGTCTCAACCGTTTTCTGGTACGCCAACGATGGTAAGCGTTACGTCTTCCCGAATGCCGCGACCTACTACACGTGGTTCCCGTCTTTCGACAACGTCCGCACCATCTCGGACTCTGAGCTCTACTCCATCTCGATCGGTGGCAATGTCACCTATCGCCCCGGTGCCAAGCTCGTGAAAGTGAACACCGATCCGAAAGTGTATGTCGTTGCCCGTGGCGCCGTGTTGCGTCATGTGACCAGCGAATACCTCGCCGAACGTTTGTTCGGTTCTGATTGGCGCACGGATGTCCACGACATCGCGGACGTCTATTTCACGAACTACACGGTCGGTTCTCCGATCTACAATGAGTCCGACTACAATGTCAGCAACGAATACAACGGCGTTTCCACGCCTTCGGATTCAATGCGTGGCATGACGGGTACGGGTTCCACCGGTGAAATCGTGTTGAATGCCTCGCGCACCAACATCAACACCGGCGAAGCCGTGACGCTCTCGGTGAACAACACCTTGAACTACGGTTCCGGTTACCGCTTGGAGATCTATGACACGCGCACCAACGGCTTGGTCCGCACGTGTAACCTTCCAGTTAGTTATTGCGACATCACTGTTTATCCGCAGCGAAACACCACGGAGAACTCCGTGCAGTATTACGCCGCGTTGCGTGACAGCTCTTCGATGACCATCAAGAGCGGTTACTCTCCGGTGATTTACTTCGGTGGTACGTCTCAGAACGGCACGCTCACTTTGAGCGCCAACAACACGAACATCGTGACTGGTGAATCGGTTGCTCTGACTGCTACCTACGGCTCAGACCTTCCGAGTGGTTACTCGGTCGCCATTCTCTTCACCGGTGCTGTTGTGGCCCCGTTTGAATTAGGTCGCTGCTATACGCGCACGTGCGTGCTTACGCATGTTCCGACGCGCTCACCGATGAGCTACACGGCTGCGTTGTATAACGCCTCCAACAACCTTGTCTCTTCGTCGCAGCCTGTGACCGTCTATCAGACCGGTTCGCAGAACGGCACGCTCACCTTGAGCTCCAGCCGCACGACGTTGAACTCGGGTGAAACGGTCGTCCTCAACGCTTGGACGTCCAACACCTTCAACAACAGCCGCATCGAAATCCGCGACGGCCGCGACAACACGCTTGTCTCGACCTGCTACACGCTTTCGAACTGCTCCTACACCGCCACGGTGTACGGCCGCAGCAACGGCGAAACCTTCCGCTATGTCGCGGAATTGAAGGACTGGAACGGCACGACGGTTCAGACGGCTTACAGCCCGACGATTCTCGTGAACGGAACGTCTCAGAACGGTACTCTTACGATTACCGCCAACCGCACGTCGATTAACCTCGGAGAAACTATCGTGCTCCAGGTGAACAATCCTGGTTCAGCCTCTTCGTACATCGACATCTACGATGTGCGTGACAACAGCTGGGTCCATCGCTGCAACGGACAGTTCTCGACCTGTGAAAAGGTCGTCTCTCCGAGCGCGAACTCAAGCCAACAGCTTCGCTACCGCGCTGAACGCAAGAATAGCGACGGCGGAATCGTTGAAACGGCTTTGTCGCCGGTGATCAACTTCAACTACAACCCGGTAACGGTTTTGAGTCTGTCTTCCAACAAGTCGACATTCAATGCGGGTGAAACGATCACGATTACCGCGACCTACTCGGGCACGCTTCCGACGAACAGCGCAATCGAAATTTTCTGGAGCCAAGGCACTACCCATTCCGCAACCGGTGGCAGCAAATCCTGCTACACAACGACCTGTTCGATGTCCTTCGTTCCGGTAAACACGAACGCGATCTATCTGAACGCCCGTCTCAGTGGAACAAACGATGTTAAGACGATGATGATCTGGTACTCGAACACCGGCTCCTCAAACGACGGCGTGAACTACATCAACGGTCTTGTGTTGAATGCGGATCGCACCAACATCAACCCGGGCAATGTCGTTCGCTTGAACGCCAACGCGTTCAACGCCGGCACCTGGAGCTACACCGGCAATCGCATCACGATTACCGACATGCGCACCAACACGGTTGTGAAGACCTGTTATGACTCAGCGACCTGTCTGGTCGACGTCTATCCGCAGGCCTACAGCTCGACCAACCTCACGGCCCAGTATCAGGCCAAGATCTATGACCGCAACGGCGTGCTTGCCATGAGCCAGTACTCCCCGGTCATCTATCTCTCCTCGTACAACGGAGGCTCAAGCTACAACGATTACTACGGCTACAACATCACGCAGACGACCGGTCGCGGCTTGGTCACCTTTGCCCCGACGGAAAACCTGCGCACGAATGCCGTGATCTACATCACCGCCACCTTCACGGACACTAATATCCCAGTGGAAGACTCGGTGGTTCGCATCTACACGGAACGCTCGGTTTCCCCGATCGCCACGTGTACCGGTTCCCGCTTGTGCTCGGTTTCGTTCGCCACCGGCGCCGATCCGATCAACACGCGCGTCTACGCCCGTCTCACGAGCCGCACTCTGAGCTACACCACGCTCGAGTCGCCGCGTGTGAACTTGGTCACAACCCGCTAAACAAAATAATCGCGACAAAAGAAAACGCCCCGTCAGGGGCGTTTTTTGTTATTCCTTCTTGGCGCGTTCCACGTACTCACCGGTTTCCGTATTCACGATGATGTCTTCTCCCTGTTTGATGAACAGCGGGGCGCGGACCTTGATACCGCCTTCAACCGTCACTTCCTTGGTCATGTTGCCGCCGGACACCGTGTTGCCGCCGGTCGCATCCATTGATTCCGTAACCTTGAAGACCATCTTGCGCGGAAGCTCCACCGAGAGCGGACGACCTTCATAGGTCGTGACGTTCACTTCCATGCCATCACGCAGATACTTCCCCTGATCCCCCACTTCTTCGTCCGGCATGCTCACCTGATCGAAGGAAGTTTGGTCCATAAAGGTGTATCCCTGGGCATCGTGATAGAGATATTGCATGCGACGATGCTCGACATCCACCAAGTCGATGGATTCGGAGGTCTTGTAGGTCGCCTCAAGCGTCTTCCCGGTTTGCAAGTTCTTGATGCGCGTACGCACGAACGCCGCACCCTTGCCCGGGTTGATGTGCTGGAATTCAACGACGAGCCAGAGGCCCTGAGGGTCCTTGATGACAACGCCTTTCTTAATGTCGGAAGTGGAGGCCATAGTTCGGCCGAAGGATGCCAAACTCCCTTGAATGCGTCAACCCTGCCGAGTCTCTTCAAACATGCTATTCTTTTATCAGCTCTAAATATCAAACGAACCTTATGTTGAACGCAAAAGACAAACACATGGCCCTTCCATTGGCCCTAGTCTGCACCATGGTCATCGTCTTGGGAGGATTCTTTGCTTATGACACGGTGTATTCTTCCGAGCGCACACAAATCTTTGACGTGAAGGTTGGTCCGACGCTCGGTACCAATGTCCGCGGTTTCAAGGTCACTTGGCATACACGCGGCAGTTTGTGGCTCACCCATTTCCGAACCGTGTATATGGCTCTTGCTCCGGCCGCTGAAGAACCATCAACTTGGACGGAAATCGAAGCGTGTCGTCGCACCGGCAATCCGGCCATGTATGCGATCGAAGAATGCGCCTTTGCGTTGCCGCAGCAGGACAAAAACATGAAGCTCTGGGTACTTGTCACTTCTAACGCACCGGATCTCATGACAAAAACCTGCGGCGAGGGGTACACCAGCGGCCCGGAAACAACGATCTGTGGCTCAAGCGTCATCGTCACCACATCAGCCGTCACGCCGTAAAGATCACGTGATCCCGCGCAAGCGGGATTTTACGTGACTAAAATCGTTCTCGAATAGGAAGGGGCATTAGATCGCTGATAGAATCTGTCCCCGCCATCAACATCGCCAGACGATCGACACCGAATGCGATTCCGGAAGCCTGACCCATGTTTGGCAGCGCCTTCATGAAGCGTTCGTCGATTGACCACACATCTTTTCCAAGCGAGCGGCGCAATGCCTGCTCTTCTTCGAAGCGTTTGCGCTGCTCATCAGCATCAACCAACTCCACAAAACCATTCGCGAGCTCCAATGTTCCGATATACAACTCGACACGCAAGGCATAACGCGGATCAGCCGGATCTTTTTGCGCCAGCGCAGCCATCGACACCGGATAATGCGTAACGAATGTCGGCACTTCACCCAACTTGGGCTCGACCTCGCTCAAGAAAATCTTGAAGAAGAGATCATCCCACGTATCAGCCTCATTCACCGTCTGATGATGCTCGCGACACACGACCGCCATCGCCTGGCGATCACCGAGTAAGGGATCGATATCGACATTCGCGTATTGCAGCATCGCCTCGCGCACCCTGAGACGTCGGAATGCATCAGAGAAAGGCTTGCCGCATTCTTTGGCCACCCATTTCACCATCGCTTCGGTGCGATCCATGAGTTCGCTCAGACCGATCCCCTTTTCATACCACTCAGCCATCAAAAATTCCTGGTCATGCGTTCCATCCCACGGCTCACCGTTACGAAAGCACGGACCAAGATCGTAAATCTTGTCGAAGCCGGCGGCGAGCATACGCTTCATCGCATATTCAGGACTCGTGATGAGCGCCCCGCGATGCTTGGTCCCATCCGCTTCCTGCACCTCAGACCACATCGGTTCAAGATACGGTTCCTGCCCCGGCAATCCGACCAAGCGCGGGGTCTGCAATTCCAAAAAACCCTGCTCGTCAAAGTAGCGACGAACAAGCTTTACCACCTGTGATCGGATACGGATCTGCTCCGGATTCATGGCCAGACCCTAGCCGTTTACTCGTTTCCTGCCAAGCGGTCGAAGAAGCGTCGCATAGCGGACTTCTGAGGCTGTCGTGGCTTTATGATTTCCGTGTGACGCAAACGCTCCGGAATCTTGTCTGGGATTTTTCCGAACTTTTTTTCAATCTCGGATTCAATCTCAGACAGCTTGGCCGATGTTTCAGCCGTCTCTTTCAACTGCTCGGTCAGCACATCTTCGCGATGACCCTCTGCTGCTTCACGACGTGCGCGCGCCTCATCTTCTTTGAACTCCTGGATGCGATCGCGCGATTCACTCCACGCCGAAAGAATCTCCACGCGTACCTGATCAGGCACCCAAGAAAAATCCGGGTCGCGTCCGGCCTTCATATCATCTACCACCAAAACCGCATCAACCATCAACGCATCGCCATCCGGCAGCGTCTGAAGTATTTCCTCAAATCGCGAGGTTAAAAGATCCCCCTCGATATCTTCGACACGATGGAGGCCGGCCTGTTCGGCTATAGCTCGTTCTTTCATATAGATAAGCATAACAAAACTCCCCGACATGCGGGGAGTTTGTCAATTAACGGACCACGAACGGAAGGAATCCCATGAAACGGGAGCGCTTGATGGCATTGGCCAACTTGCGCTGATGCCAGGCACAGACGCCAGAGCGCTTGCGCGGGACAATCTTACCGAACGATGAGAGGTAACGCTGAAGCGTCTTCGTATCCTTGTAGTTCACGGCCTGGGCGTTGACCTGGCAGAAATGGCAGGTCTTCGGTTTGCGGATCTGTTTGTTGATCATAGAGATGGGCACGCGTGGTCAGGTCTTCCGGATGCGTGCGGGATGAATGAAGTTAGAATGGAATATCTTCGAGTCTGATTTCCTGATCACTGACGCCGCGATCGAGAGCTGCTGCCTGAGCGGATGCGTCTTCGCTTACAGCCGGCGTGGCCGGACCCGTGGTCACAGGACGCGGGGCGCTGGGCGCTCCCGGTTCCTTACGATCCAGCATGATCATGTTATCGGCGACGATCTCGGTGCGATTGCGCTTCTGACCGTCCGGAGCTTCCCACTCGCGGGTCTGGAGGCGTCCCTCGATATAGGTCTTACGACCTTTTCCGAGATACTGCCCGCAGATTTCAGCGAGCTTGCCCCAAGCCACGACATTGTGGAACTCGGTACGTTGCTGCTTTTGCCCTTGGGCATCGGTCCACTGTTGATTCGTGGCGATACCAAAGGAGCAGACAGTTTGGCCCGTGGCCGTGGTCCGGAGTTCCGGATCGCGGGTCACATTGCCGATGATCATGGCGCGGTTCAGGTCCATACAACTCGATCTTACACGGTTTCCTCAGGCTTGGAAGCTTCGGTCGAAACCTCAGCTTTTACCTCACCCTCGGCTTTCACTTCGCCTTCCGGCTTAGCCTCGCCCTCAGGCTTGGCTTCACCTTCCGGACGGCGGCGCGGACGGTCGTCCTTGGCGTCGACGTTCACTTCCGTGAACTGGACGAGGTCATACTTCTGATCCGATCCGGCTTCTTCGGCCGAGAGGATGAGGTGACGAAGGACTTCCGGGGTAATGCGAAGGTTCTCTTCGATCTTGGCCACGGCCTGCGGTTCGGCGGTGAACATCACGAGCACGTAATGTCCGTGGCGCTGATCCTGGATGGCATAGGCGAAGCGGAGCTTGCCCAAGCGCGTCGTAGATTCGACGGTTCCACCATACTTGCTCACCAAGCCCGCGACTTTCGTCTCAACCGGACCGGTTTCCTCGTCGGTGAATGACGTAGGAATGATATAGAGCAGTTCGTAACGGCGGATAGAGGTATCCGACATATGAGAGTGACATGTCCCCTATTCGGGGCCCCTTTCGGGATGGCCAGTCACGGTCAAAAATTAGTAGCAAGACCTTAGCCGAAAGAGGCCTATTTGGCAAGCCCTGAGCCCTGCCAAGGGGAGGGGTTGGGTATTAAAAAAGCCCCGACAGAGTCGAGGCAGGCGTGGTCCCTAGGCAGGAACCGGGGAAGCCGGAGTCTCCGGCGGAGGGGGCGGATCCGTCTTCTGGCGAAGACGGCCATTCCCCCAGGGCAGAGAGCGCTCCGTTCCCTTGGAGGTGATGACCAGGCGGCTGAAGAGATGCTCCAGGTTGATCCGGCTGACCCGAATCTTCCAGTTCGAGAGGAAGTAGGCCCAGTCGGCCGCCTCCCGCTCGTTGCACTCCACCGTACGCAGCTCCGGCGGCATGCCGGAAACCGTGTCGAGGAAGCGGATCATCGCCGAGGTCAGAGCAGCACCAGGACTCGCCGGCGGCGCAGGGATCTGGCTCGGTCGCTCGCCATTGGGCGCTGCCGTAGCCATGCGACGGGGTGAGCCGTTCATGGGCGTCGGCGTCATGCGCTCGGCCAACACGCTCGGCGGCGGATCGGTAGAGAAGAACTCGAGAGAGTTACGCGGGCCCCTTCCGGGTTCCAATCCCGCATCTCTGAGCATCTTCTCCAGATCGGCGATGCGCTCGTCGCGCTGGATGAGCATCTGCGCATGCGAGGAAGGATCTCCGGCGAACCCGGCGAGCAGGAGCCTGTGCTCTGCCTCGCTCGCTTCGAGCTCGCGCAGCCGTGTCTCTGCCTCGCCGAGCTGCTTCCGAGCACGCTCGAGCGTCTTCAGATTCAAAGCGTAGTCCTGTTTGAGCTCGCCCTTTTCGGCGGCGACCAACCAGAACTTCGCTTCACGCTGACCCTCCTTGCGAGCGTACTCGGCCTCGACCTCGCGCTTGCGGCGCGCGATGTCCTCCTTCAGCGTGTTGTGCTCCTCCTCCATGAGGATGATCAACGCTTCGTAGGTACGACGCTTGGCCTCGGTCATGCGGCGTTCGGCGAGCATACGCTCCTCGTACTCGGTCTTGATCTCGAGCGCGGGGCGATACTCCAACTCGTAGCCGCACTGGGCCTCGAACTTCTCGGCGAACTCGGCCATGATCTGGGCGATCTGCAGCTTCAATCCCTCGGGATCGAAGCTGAGCTTGGCGAGCTCGCTTCGGAAGACCTCGATGACCTGGTCGCATTTCTGGACCTCGATCTCGTCGTTCCGGGCCGCAGCCTCGGTACGCATGTCTTCCGCGATCCGAATCTGGACCACGAAGTTGTCGTAGTCGTCTTCCTTGGCCCGCAGCGACGCCAACTCGGCGTGCAGCTGCGGGAGTCGCGCGCGGCGACTCACGAACTCGGCGAGGCGCTCCTCGAGAGCATCGCGCTGCTCGCGCATCCAGACGATGGCGGCCCGCAGCCGCTCGACACGCGCTTGAGCGCGCGTCTGCAGCGTCTGGATGGCGCGTTTTCCATCATCGATGGTCGCCTGCATGCGGCGTTTCGTCGCCTCGAGGTTTTTCTCTTCTTCCTCGATGGCGTGCTCCCGGGCGCTCGCCTTGGCCGTCCTGATGTACTCGCGATACTGGTCCGCGAGCTTGGCTCGATCACGACGAACGAGCCATGTAGCCATCGCAAGACCAATGCCGAATCCCATCAGGATCAGCAGCAGGACGCGCCACCATTCCAACGACCGAATCGGTCGCGCGACCAACTCGGCACGCGCGGCCTCGAGCTCGCTCGTGAGTCGGTTGATCTCCTCCGCTTGCGCGGGATCGATCACGTACTCGACGGACGGCTCGGTCGGACGCGCATCCACCTCGTCCTGAAGGAGATTGCGCTCCTCTTCGAGATGAGCGATGCGACGATTCGCTTCGACCAACGACGTCTCGGCTTCGATCGCGCGCTCGAGGATCTCCGGGTTGGGATCCACAGGCGCTGCGACTGCCACTGCGGTCGGCGGTGTCTCGGGCGTAGCGCGTCGCGTGACGCGTCTCGTGCGAGCGAGCACGACGCCGTGCACGCGCGGCACGTGATACGCGCTTCCGCGTAGCACACCATCGGTGCGCGTGGCGTCATCCGGACACCGTCCCCCGTAATTGGGGTCGGGGCCGAAGTACACCAGCTGTCCTTCGTGACGGCAGGCGTAGCGACGCGCATGCGGCAGGTTGGCGACCACGTCCTCCGACGTGAGCGCCGTGTTGCCGGTGAGGCGCCGCGCGAAGGCGACCACCGTCTCGATCGAGACGGGGCCGTCGACGCCGATGATCACCTCGTCGGGAGCCGCCGGGCGGATCTCGTGCACGCCCTGGGCGTTCGCGAGGCTGGTGAAGGAGAAGCTGAGGACCGCAAAGAGAGCGGACAGGATCAGACGGATGTTCTTGGCCATGACTGGCCTCCTTCCTGGTGTGTTCTTGAGTGAAGGTGCGGAATCCACGCCCCATGAGGGCTACCCCAGAATGGCCATAATTTATTGAAAAAGTCAAGGGAAAACCTGCGGAAATTAAATGAAGGCGTCGCTGGTATCGCGACGCCTTCGGGAGAATCAGTAGATCACGTATTCCCTCACTCGCCTTCGGCCGGGCCCGCAGGCTCGGCGATCGGCGCCGCGGGCAGACCCATCAGGGTCTTGCCGGTGCGAACCGGCTCCCCGTCGGGACCCAGGTTGGCCACCTTGGTGGTCGCATCGTCTCGGCCGTTTCCGGCGAGCGACGCGATCGAGGTGATCACCGTGGGCTCGCGCCCGAGATCGGACTCGGACTCGACGGACTCGGGTTCGGACCGGTAGGGCGTGCCGGCCACGCCGGTCACGTCCTCGTCCTGGTCATCCCCGAGATCTCGCAGCTCTGCGGGCGGAGGCGGCATGGTGAGCGGCCTCTCCGCGGGAATCGATCCGGGGGGAGGTGTGAGGTCGCTCGCCGCCTTGCGGCCGGCAAGGGCATCGAATCTCGAGGTGAGCTTGTGCAGCCCCTCGTAGATCTTCAGCCACATGTTGTAGAGGTCGAGCGTCTTCTGGCGCGAAGCCAGTCGATCGCTCTGCTTCCAGCGCTTCCCGTCCAGCATGGCCGGGATGCCGAACAGCCTCACGACCGTCGAGTAGTCGATGTTCCGCTCGCCCGTCAGCTCGTGACGTGCCGTAAGACCTCGCAGGTCCTCACGGTACCAGGGGGCGTTGAAGAGCAGCACATCGAGTTCCTCGGCCACGACCTGAGCCGCAGCCGTCAGGGAGTCGTTGAGCTGCTCCTGCAGCTCCGACTTCTCCTGAGTCAGCTCGAGGATCCGAGTATCGCGCGTCGCGATCTCGTCACCCTTGGCGCGCAGGTCGTTCTGGAAGGACTCGTCGAGAGCCTCCAGATCGGCGTCGTGCTTGGTCTTGAGATCGGCGAGCGCCTTCTCGTGACGATGCTGCAGGCCGGCGAAGGCGTACTCACCGAACGCGATCGGCGGCGAGAGCTCACCGAAGACGGCCGCGAAGGCCTTCTCCATGCGCTCGAACACCTTGGCGTTGGCAAGCGCGTCGGCAAGCCCCTTCGGCGTGTAGCCCTTCACGAGCCGCTTCCAGTCGTCCCGATAGGCCCGGGCGTCGGAAAGCGTCTCTTCGAAGCTCCTGTCGTTCATCACCTCGCCCATGCGCTCGAGGAAGGTCTTCTGCAGGGCGCGCAACATCTTGAGGTTGACGTCCGTATCAGCGATCTCCTTGAGCTGCGTGTTCGTGGTCTCGAACTTCTTCTTGTACTTCGCCTCAGCCTTCGCTTCGATCTCGCGACGCTCATCGTCTGTGAGGTTGATGATGGTCGAGCCCTCGACACCCGGACGCCGCGTGAAAAGCAGCATCAGGATGATGAGGACGGCGATGCCGAGCGCGATGCCGAGGCCGGTCGACCAGCCGCCGGTTGCGGGCGTCGCGCGAAGGGCCGCGAGCTCGGTCTCGAGCTCCGCGACGCGGGCATTCGCATCCGCGAGGGCATCCGACTCTTCCGAGCGGGCGGCCGTCTCCGCATGATCGAAGACCATGTCCGGAGCCGTCTCGACGTGAGCCGTGGCGCTCGTACGATCCAAGGCGTCTGCCATGGCCGTGAGAGCGGCGACTTCGTGCGCGTCGGTGGGAGGCTGATCGGAGCTACGCAGCTCGATCAGTTCCCGCAGGTTGGCGCCGAGCGTCGAAGGCGCCGGCACCGTCTCGGTGACGACCGCGTTCGCGATCTCGCGTGCCATCTCTTCGGCACGTTCGTCGGGGGTCAGGATGCGCACCGAAGGCACGCGATACACGCGGCCCGCGAAGGGCCAGCGCGAGCAGGCGCTCGCACCGTCGCAGTACTCTGCGAAGGTGACGCGCTCGCTCGTGCCGTTGCGGCTGCACTCGCCATTGACCGCCGAACGGCGACCAGGCGACGTGTACATGACACCGCACGGATTGGCGGCCTCGAGCTGGAGAATCGTGACCTGCTGCGCCTCTTCGACGCCGTGGTTCACGACCCGAAGCATGCGATCGAAGCCGATCTCGGCTCCGGACTCGTAGGGACCCACCTGGAAGCAGGTGAACCCTTCGGCGCAGGCGGGATCGTCGGACCGCAGCTGGCGGAACTCGCCGGGGGCGAGCTGAGCCGATGCGGGGTTGAGGTTGAAGTTGATGGCCATGACGGCCACGATGAGGATGAACAGCTGACGCAACATGACGGGCCTCCTTCTTGGGCTGAATCCTTGTTCGTTGTTTGGAATACGTGTCTCAATTGGGAAAGTGCGGTACGCGGTTAAGCGCAACCGCCGAAAAGCATAGCCGCTTTTGGCGACGGCTTAGATAATCATACATTAGAAGGTAAGTCAAGGTTGCACCCAGCCGGAATCTCTGCTAAAAATAGCGCTTAATGAAGCATTTTTTGCTCTACGGAACCCACCCAGAGCTGTCCCAGGCCGAAGCCGAGGCTGTTTTGGGTACAAAAACCGTTCAACGCCTGGGTCAAATTGGGGTAGTCGAATCCCCCTCTTTTGATGGTGCCGAGCTCCAGGAACGTCTGGCTGGGGTGGTGAAACTGGGGGAAATCATCCTCGAAGAGGCGAGTGGCACCCTCACCTCTACTAATTTAGCTGAAAAGCTCGCTGACCAAATCGATGCCCGTCCGCGTGCCGACCGGGTCCTCTTTGGACTGACTTTGCTCGGCACAAATAACGACACCGGCAAGTTTAAGAAGCTCCCCATCGAATTGAAACGTCAACTCCAAGAACGCGGCCGCTCGGTGCGCTGGGTCACGGGCGATCATGGCGAGATCTCCCCTGCCGCCGTCTCCAAGCTCAAACTCAACACCGAGGGATACGATTTTGTGCTGATAATTGAGCGCGGAAAAATTCTGGTTGGACTTACGTCACATGTACAAAACGCCGACGCGTGGAGTTTGCGTGATTACGGCCGCCCGTTCCGCGATGCCAAAACAGGCATGCTGCCGCCCAAGCTCGCGCGCATGATGGTAAATCTTGCTACAGGCGATTCGCAGATCAAATCATTGCTTGATCCGTTTTGCGGCGGTGGAACCGTGTTGATGGAAGCCGGCATGTTGTTTCCCGATGCGCGTTTAGTCGGTTCTGACATTGATCCAAAGCAAATCGCTGGCACAAAAGAAAATTACGAATGGTTGAATACCGAGGGCTTGGTCGCCAAGTCGAGTGAGCCACGTCTCATCGTGACACCGGCACAAAAGATTGATCAGCATCTCACCGAAACAGTTGATGCGATTGTTACGGAAGGCTATTTGGGTGAACCGCTGCGCGGACATGAACCGCAGTCCTTTTTGATGAAGAACAAGGACAATGTCGAACGCGTTTGGAAAGAGTCCCTCCCTAAATTCGCGAAGCTTTTGAACAAAGGTGGACGCCTTGTCTGTGTCTGGCCTGAATTTGTGGTTGGAAACGAATCCGTTGTAACTGATGCCACCGCCGCCGCAGTCGCCGCCGGCCTCTCCCCGCTGTCCAAACCACTTGCGTATGGCCGCGAAGATCAGCGTGTCTTGCGTCGCATCCATATTCTGGTAAAAGACTGAAGCTCCTTTCCCCCTCACCGAGGTGGTCCATGTGGGTACTATTCGGTCTCGCTTCCGCCTTCATGAATTCGAGCAGCGACGTACTGCTCAAACTCGCAACCAAGGAGTCGAACGGCTCCAAAATCGATCCTCTCCTTGCGTCCTGCGCCATGCACGGCTCGATGGCCGTCCTCAGTCTGCCGTTCGCCGCTCTGTTGGGCGGCGAGCCTGACCTGAGCTTCACGGGTCTCCTGCCCGTGCTCATCTGCTCCCTCTTCGGCGCGGTGAGCAGCAGCCTCTACATGCACGCCATGCGCGAGGCACCACTCTCGCTCACGGCCCCGCTCATGGCCCTCACTCCCGCCTTCATGCTCCTGACCGGTCCGATCATCACCGGCCAACAGGTAAGCCTCCTCGGAGGCATCGGCGTGGGCATCTGCATCATCGGCCTGTATGTCGTGAACCTACAGCCCGGCTGCACCTGGTATGAACCGCTCCTCATCTGGCACAAACCCGGACAGATGAGCATGTTTCTTGCCACGGCATTGTTCAGCATCACGGCCCCACTCGACCAGCTTGGTCTCGAGGCGCAAGGCCTGTGGTGGTACCTACCGTTGGTCACAGGATTTCTGAGTCTCATGTTGGGTCCATTCGCACTTCTGCGAGCAGGATCACATGGGCGACCAAATCTCCGACTGTTCATCGGTTCGGGCATCCTCGCCAACTTCTCTGCGTTGAGCCAATACGCCGGAATGGCACTCGCGCCGGTCACCTACGTGATCTGCCTAAAGCGCCTCTCGACCGTCATCGGCCCAATCATGGGACGCCGCTTTCTGGGCGAGGCTGTGCCGCCATCAAGAGCGGCCGGCAGCCTCATCCTATTCGCTGGCGCCCTGGTCATGGCCCTGACCGCCCTGTCCGAGTAACCCTCGGGCTTTTTTTGTAACAAATAGGAAGAAAAACCTGTAATTTATTGACAATTCGATCGTTTTAAGCTACGGTCGAATGTCCTGCGAATACTTCGCGGACGCCAAACCTACGACGGTTCCCCGTCATACGAAGGAGCAGTACCTTGGGCAAAACTCCCATCCCGGTTCCCAAACCGGCCAATGTCCTCGCCTTTCCCAAACCGAAGGCGTCTCCGCTTCCCGAAGTTCTCTACGAGCCCGGGAAGACGATCGTGGAATTCGACCAGGAGGTCGATACCGCCTTCATCGTTCTCGAGGGCAGCGCGAATGTCTTCATCCGCGTGATGGAGCGAGGTGCCAAGGGGCGCGACATCGAAGTCGTCCGCCAGGAACCGATCTACGAGATCGGGCCGGGCGGCATCATCAATGCCGAACTCTTCACCAAGAGCGGCACATACGGCTTCGACTCGCAGGTGAAGATCGTGGCGCGACGCGCCGTGCGGCTCATGGCCGTCACCGAGAATGATCTCTCGGATGCCGAGATACCAGAGTCCCAGCGCCTGATGCGCCTGCGCAGCCTCAACGAGCAGCTGGCCGAGGCACTCGTGAAGAGCGAGCTCAAGCGGCAAGTGCACCGTCTCGACGAGGACTTCCTCGACCTACGCATCGACGAGGAGCGCGATAAGCGCAACGACATCACAAGAAAACTCGTGGCTTCGCAGGTGCGCATTCGCGAGCTCGAGATGGAGTTCGAGGCGGCCAAGCGCTTCGACCCGAAGCAATTCTGGTCCACCGTCACCGAGAATGATCTCGAGGACGGTCTGGCCGAGCTCTTCATCGAAGACACGGCCGTCACTGATCCGACCAAGTAAAATCCGCCTTCTGGCGGATGATGCGGTCGGGTTATTTTTTTACGGATAAATCTGTTTACCCTCTTCGTCGTAGATGATGATGGCCTGCACCGGACAAGCTTGCGCCGCAAGCAAAATCGTCTCGGCGTCGGCAGCGTTTTGATCTACGACGTACGCCTTATTTTCTTCGTCGAGCTGGAACACACCCGGAGCAACCGTTACACACGGCGCAGCACCGATACAAAGATCGCGATCAACCACGACTTTGGAAATTTTGAGTGGCTTCTTCTCGTCCATATTAGGCCTGGATGAATCGAACGTCTTTCACGGCCGGAGACTTCTCGGCCAAGATCTCTTGAATACCTTCGACATATGAGGCGGTGCAGGCGCAATCCCCGCAAAAGCCCTTCAACAGTACGGTACACGATTCATCGGTGGCTTCCGTGACTTCGATCGAGCGGCCGGCTGCATCAAGCATCGGCTTCAAGCCTTCCAGCGTTTCCTTCAATGCTTCTTGCGGATGCATAGGTCGCGAGAATTATGCTCCGAAATACTTCTCTTTGTAAAACCGGAGCAGCTGCTCGACCTCAGGCAAACACGACGGATCGCCCGTTCCAACTTTGGTCTTTTGCTGCAGTTTTTCGAGCGTGTCAGCACCTTCAAGCACCGCTTCTTCAATGTCGTGGTCGGTAATTTTCAACACCTTGTCGATGATGCGACCCTGCTCAACCGCGATCTTCGAGTCCTGGCCCGATTTGCGATAGTAATCATTCACCGCGCTGCGCAACGCCTTATCTCCCAATACCGAACAATGCACCTTGCGAGCCGGCAATCCCCCCAAGCGCGCCATAATATCCTGCGGACGCAGCTTAAGCGCTTCTTCGACCGACAAACCACCGTTCTCCGTTACCATGACAGACAACATTGAAGTTGAAGCGATGGCCGAAGCGCAACCGAACGTCTTCCATTTGAAATCCTTCACACGTTCGACGCCATTCGCATCCTTTTCAATACGCAGCCAGACCTTCATGGCATCACCACACGCCGGCGAACCGACCATGCCCAAATAGGCGTCGTGATACGGCGTCTCATCATCCAAAAAATTCTTGGGATTGAAAAAGTGATCCTTTACCGTATCCGTGTAGAACCATCCCTTTTCTTTGGTCGCGACCACGTCACCCTTACGGGCATCGTTGGTTGCGGCGGTGATCGGCTGCGTGTCTGACATACGATTATTTGGTGTGTGTTTCAAAATATTTCATGTCGAGATTGACCGGACTCATCATGCGCAAACGCTCGACAATCGCCGGCATGACTTCGATCACGAAATCGACATCTTTTTCTGTGGTTGAATGGCCTAAGGTGAAACGTATGGAACCGTGCGCCGCCTCATACGAGAGCCCGGTGGCCAAAATCACATGCGATGGATCAAGGGAGGTTGAAGCACAGGCGGAACCCGTCGAAACCATGATGCCCTGCGCGTCCAAATACAGCACGGCCGCCTCGCCCTCGATGTCGATGAACGAAATGTTCACGCTATTGGGCAAACGCTCGGTCGGATGACCGTTCAAAATCGTTTTCGGGATCTTGAGCAAGCCCTCGGTGAGACGATCACGCAGGGCCGTCAGACGCTCTGACTCTGCTTCGCGATTTTCTTGCGCAAGTTCCAGAGCCTTCGCGAGACCGACAATGCCCGGCACGTTTTCCGTGCCCGGACGAAGGTTGCGCTCCTGTCCTCCACCGACCAAAAACGGCTGTACCTTCACACCGCGACGTACATACAACGCGCCAACACCTTTCGGGCCATAGATCTTCGAGCCGTTCAAGGTCAAAAGATCGACATGCATCTTCTCAACATCCAGCTCGAGAAAACCCGTGGCCTGACAGGCATCCGTATGAAAATACGGAAACAGGCTCGACTGTTCTTTGCGCCACTTTAAGATGGCGCGACCAATATCGGCGAGCGGCTGAATCGTTCCGATCTCGTTATTCGCGGTCATAATGCTCACCAAAACCGTTGTCGGCTTAATGGCTGCCACTACCTCCTTCACATCCACCATGCCATAACGATCGACAGGAAGAATGGTGAGCTCGATTTCCTTGCGACGCTGCAACCAAATAAGCGGCTCAAGCACGGCATGATGTTCGATCGCGCTCGTGATGACATGCGGCTTCCCGGTCGCGGGATCGGTAAACGGCGGACAGGTCGCAAAATAACGCGGCACCCCCATGACTGCCATGTTGTCAGACTCGGTTCCGCCTGACGTAAAAATGATTTCGTCCGCGTGTGCATTCAAGCGCTTGGCAATGCTCGCACGCGCCCCATCCACCGCATCTTTCGCGCCCTTGCCAATCGTATGAAAAGAGGACGGATTTCCGAATGTCTCATCGAAAAAAGGGCGCATGGCTTCAAGCACGCGCTCATCCAACGGCGTGGTGGCCGCGTGGTCGAGATAAATCACTCGCATGTGTCCGAACCTACGTCAAAACGGGCTTTCGGTCAATCCTCCAAGCAATCAGCATGAGCACGGTAATCCCCACATGCGCGAGCCAAGACAAAAGCGGGATGGTGACAAAACCAAAGTACTCGACATAACGCGTGGTGCATGAAACACCGTCCTGGCAAGGACCGATCCAATCCGGACGAATGCCCCAATTCACGCCGTAGTACAAAACCACATGATACGTCGCAACAATTAATCCGCCGATAATCAACGGAAGGATATAGCTATAGGCCTTCTGATCCTTACGAAACATCGCCACCAAGCTCAATGCAACAATCGGATACAGAGAAATGCGCTGATACCAACACAAAACACACGGTGCAAGGCGCAGGACTTCGCTAAAGTAGAGCGAGCCCACCATGCCCATCACGGAGATCAAAAAGGTGGCTGGAAAAAGATACGGTTGGAGTTTCTTCATACGTTCCGTTTTAGCGCTTTTTAGTCTGCGCGGCAATGGCTCCCAAATACGTACCGGCCCGCACTACCAAAAGCACGATCTTTCCCTCACGCTTCAGATGCGCAACGTAACGAGCTTCTTCTGGGGATAGTTGAACTTCGGATTCACTCACCAATCGCTCATCGCCCTCCAGGGCAGCGAGATGAACGGAGCGCTCGGTGGCAGCCGCGAGCAAAGCGCTCGCCATCGGATCATGCGACAACGAAACCAAGCTCGCAGCAATCGACAACACGAGCCGTTCTTCTACTCCGCTCGCCGCAACGACATCAGTGACTTCAAATCGTTCCTGTGTTTTTATTTCTTGCTTGATGGGAACCGCCTTAGCCGGACGCTCTTTGATCCAGCGCACCAACAAGCAGACAAACATAAACACAATCGCAAAACCAAAATAGCTCGAGCGTCCTACGGACCAAGTCAGCGTGCTCCATACAACCACTAGCAACGTACCAATACTAATGAGCATGTTGATACCCGGCCTGGCGATTTTGAATTCGCGCTTGGCTGCCATATGGAATACCCAACCCAACTTCACCACCACATACCAAGCAATCACGACTTCAAAAAAACGCGGCCATCGAAGACCGAGCCACAAAGAAATCGAAGGAAGACTTAAAAAAGCAGCCAGCCACACATCGCGGCCATTCACCTTCCAAACGCGCGGCTCCTCCATACGCGCCCCAGTATAACTCAAAAGCCGTCCCATATGCGGGACGGCTTTTGCATGGCGGAGAAGGAGGGATTCGAACCCTCGATACCCGTGAAGGTATACCGGATTTCGAGTCCGGCGCGTTCGACCACTCTGCCACCTCTCCAAACGCGGCCCAATCCTAGCCCCGAATGGGCTTCGGGTCAAGGCGGATAGCCGTTAAAAACAATAGCATCCAAAAGGCAATTGCCAAGTCATTTTTGAAATACGGCACATCGACCAAGCCATGGACAAAGATGGCGGTCACGACGGCCAAAGACCCCAACCAAAACTCGCCGCCTTGGCGTCTCCCCTCGCGTAGCCAGGTGATGAGAATCCAAATGATGGCGATCAATCCGAGCAAACCTGTTTCACTCCAAAAGTTAAAGACGAGCGTGTGCGGATACTGGAAGATCTCAATGAAGTCATGGCCGTGATACGGAGCGACAACCGTCGGATATCCACCGAGACCGGCACCTGTAATCGGACGGTCACGCAACATCTGCAAAGTCTCGTCCCACATCCAGACGCGCACGCGACCCGACCAGTTCTGAAATGTGACTTGTTCCCAAACTTCTTTGCGGATAGATGGGATCGCGATAATTGCGATACTCCCGATAGCAATTAAAGCGATGCCAATTTTGCGAAAACGTTTTTCCATCAACAATGAAATGAGCATCGCGGCCACCAAGGCAACCAAGGCACCGTCGCTCTTTGCGACAAGTGCACACAGCAACGCGGCTCCGAAGGTGAGAAGCGAAAGCGCGTTTGCTGGCATCTTCACAAAACGCGCAAAGGCATACGCACCAATCGGCGCAACAAGAAGCGCGAGCGCATTTGGAAACGGAAACGGTCCCGTTGCACGACGCCCTTCGGCGATCGACACATTCCACGGAGTGGGAATGCCAAAGCCCGTAACGAATTCGATCAGACCCCAAATCGCGATGGTCCAAACAAGGACGTACAAAGACAAACGCAAAAATCCACGACGATACTGATCGTGGAATTCAAAACACAGGACAAACAAAAGGAGCACCGGCTCCAACACATAGGCGCGCCACAAACCCAAACCCTGATACGCATCAGGTGCCCACAGCGCGGCGACAAAACTCGCCACACAAAACAACATGATCGGAAGCCTGAACACTCCTAAGCCCCGTGCCCCAATCATCCAACCCGCTCTCCCCTGCGCCAGAGTAAAGAGAATGAAAATGGCGAGCAGGATCAATTCCAGCGCCGTGGTCGGTAAAGGGCCCAGTTTAAGGCGGACCAGGTAGGCTGGCGCCAAGATAGGTAAAAAGGCCACAACCCACCACAGCTGACGTCGTAGGGCCTCACGCAATGTCTTAAACATGCCCATAGCCTACCCGCCTACGGCGCTTCCTGCTACTCTCGCCCCATATGGTTACCAAAGAAGAACTGCGCGCCATGTGCTTTGGCCCAACCGGTACCATCCTGCCCAAGGCGGAGGTACGCGCCGAGATGATCAATAAGCTGATCTTGGATGAGATGATGGACATCGACGAAGCCGAAGACCTGATCGACAAATCATTGCGCGAATTCAACCTCTGGGGCGAGCCGCGCTTGGAAGATCTGATCAAAGAATGGGAAGAGGACGAGAAAAAGAACCCGACAAACGACACGAAATAAAAACATCCCACCGAAGTGGGATGTTTTTATTTCACCGGCAAGCATGGAACCGGCGAAATCACTCCTCCTCTCGCTCGCGTGACAAACACGTTACCGGGTTTCTCACGCGAGCCAGGGGACGAAAGGTCTGCTTAATGACGCACAAGTCTTACCACGTTCAACGAAAGCGTCAAATGATCGCGGTGGATAACTGTTCACGGACTGACACGAAACACGGACGTGTCTTCATCCTGATAGAACTCCACAAAACGCGGTTCCGCTCGAATAACGCGCTCAAACGGAGCGTCATTTTTTCGGTCAACCACAATGAAAGATGCGCCAACTCGATCGTGGATGACGGAAAAGGCGGTTGAGGTGGCTCGTCCCTGATACAACTCAATCGTCGCATCGGAAAGTTCTGGGTTCGCAGACAAAAGAAATGTCGGATCAAGACCCGAGACATATCGAAACTCATCCCCTACGGCAAACAGGTCCGGAAAAATGTCCCAATCAGAGTGGTAGATACGATCCCCAGGCTTCGCTTCCGCCTTCAGCGCTGCCATTGGCTTGTCGTAATGATCAAAACGTTGCGCGCCATCACGAATCAAACGGAACGCATCGGTTAATTGCCACGAAACAAGAAAAATCAGACAGCCAGCCAACACCACGCTCGCGTATTCGGGAATCAGTTCCTTTAAGATACTCGGCAGACGCTTCCAATCGATCAACGATGCGAGCAATGCCAATACAAGTATCCCGACCGGCCCCGCATATTCGACGAAGCGCAGACTCTTGAGAGTTAAAGCCAGCAATCCTGCGAACACGGTGAGACTCGCAACGACCTGAGCAGCCACCATTCGATCCAACGGCTTACGCGGACTCACGATAAGAGCGAAAAGCAACGCACCGAACATGAATGTCGGCAGAAGAAGCAGCGCATACGCATCCGACAAGCCAGCCGGATACCATTCCATGCCCATGAAGACGCGACCGACAGGTGTTGTTACTCCAACTTGGAATACTTGCGTCCACAAGAACGGTAAAATCTCACTTCGATTTGGATGCAACAACAACCCACAAGCCACCCCAATCACACCAGCCAATGCTGTTTTGATTCCCGTAAACAAAGAATCGTATTTCTTTTCATCAAAAGCAAAGCGTTGTGCGAGCCACTCCCCTATCAAATACAAAACCGAACACGCCAACAGAATAATCCAACCTCCATGGGAGAGCGCATACAAAACACCGACCACAAACGCGAAGACGTAACGCCGCTGCATGAGTGCCAACAATCCAAGCATGAAAAATGCGAGCGCAAACGGAGACGCCTTGGCCCACGTGAGACGCATCAACACATGAGGCAAAAGCACGAGAGGAATACACCAAAGCCAAGGCCACGGCGTTTTGAGCTTTCGTAAAACGAGATAGAAGATAAAAACAAAAGAGGCTGCAAACAAAACCGTGGCGACCTGCGTGCCAGGCAATGTTCCGAATAGTTTGATGAATGGAATCAATGCTACGTGATACAAAAAATGTTGATCAGCAAAATGTTGACCAAGCGTGGTCAGATCAAGCCAAGGGAATTGCTGAATAGGTCCATCCTGGCCGATGCGCGCGGAAATCTGCGCATGATAAAACCCATCCGGATCAGTGAAACTGCCCCATGGTTGAAAAACAGAGAACCAAATAAGCGCGATCAAGAAAACGAGCACGGGTTCAAAGCGACGCACAAATGACATGCGGGCATGATAACGCCCTTTTTAGGAAAAAGAATACCCCGCGCAAGATGCGCGGGGCGGGTAGAGCCAAGCCCTGGCTCAACGGGGACGACGGTACGTCGTCGGAACGGAAGGTCCGACCGCTGCGGTCATGGGACCGGGAGAGAGACTGCGCTCGCGCGCCTCCTCTGCTTCCCGGGCCCGCTCGCGCTCGGCTTCGTGCGCGGCCGCCTCCGCAGGGGTGGCGCCGTAGCACTGCTCGAGCCGCGTGCGATGGCTGACGGGAACGGCTGCCAGGTGCACGAGTGCACCGAACATCACGAGGGCGGTCAGACCCCCGAGAACCGTCGTCACCTTGAAGACGTGGCTGTGGTAGAACTTCACGTAGCTGAGAAGCATCACCACGACCCCGACCCCCAACACGCCGATCATGACCAGCGAGTTCATCGTGGTGGCCACACAGCCGGCCTGAGAGACAGTCTCCCAGGCTGACGTGAGCGGCGCCTCGACCGAGATCGAGACGAACGAGTGAAGGAGACGGGCGAACCACAGGACAGCTCCCCCGAACACCACCCACCACACGATGCGGTTGTAGATGTCCGGCCGCATCTCACGACGCAGGCCGAACCACGCAGCGTAGCACCACAGGAGGAAGCCCGTGACCACCACTTCGGTCATGACGGCCGTGACGAAGTGGAAGGTCATGAACCAGATGACGAACGAACCGAAGACGCCGATCGGGAACCACAGCGCGGTCGCCGTGTTCGCCCGAACCGTTGCCATGAGCTCGTTCTGCTCTTCCTGCGTGAAGCCGATGAGCGGCATCGCGTTGGTACCCGTGAGCCCAGGCCAGATGCGCGAGAGCGCCCCGACCAGCATGCCCGACCACCCGTCGCCTCCGACATCGATGCCGAAGTTGAAGAGCAGTCGCGCCGAGATCACCAGCGCCACGAAGAGCAGGATCCCCGCACCGGCGACCACGCTGCCGATGAAGGCAACGAAGGTCGAGCTGATGAAGGGCACGTGATCGGAGATCAACGCAGCATCCGAACCGATGGCGATGGCCGTAACCGTGAGCGAACCCAGGGCCACGAACATCATCGGAACGAACAGCCACGGACGACCGAACTCGCGGTTCACGACCGCCTGTTGCTCGGCCGCGGTGCCATTGGCGACCGCGACGAGCGCAGGATTGGTCGGATCCACCATGCGGACCCGATAGACCGCTCGAGTCATGACGGCAGCCGCGGCGAAGGCCACGGCCTTGATCAGAAGGTTCACGATGAACCACTCGAGGGCGCCCTCGCCCGGCACATGTGCCCGGAAGGCGAAGAGCGTGCTCAGGGCGATGCCGCCCGCCAGGATCGGCAGGACGACGAGCATGACGGGCCTCGTCATGATGACGACGCCACGAGAGGCGAAGGCCACGACGGCCTCGCGCCCGCGATCGACAGCCTCACGGCCGGCGATCAGGAGCTGGCGGATCTGCGGCCAGAACCGCACGACGATGGCCACGAAGAGACCGGAACCTCCGGTATCGACGATGGCCTGAAGGATGGCAACCAGAATGGGATCCATGGAACACCTCTTGCTTGGGGTGGAAGACTGGGATCAGGTGTACTTGCGCTTCTCGCGCGCGGTCTTGGAGTCCTGGGCCCACTTCTCGGCCTGGTCCCCCATGTCGGTCGCGTTCGCGCCCATCACGGATCCGCTGTTCAGGGTCGCCCCCAACAGCTTGTCCACGATGGACTTGGCCTTGACCGACGTCGCACCCATGCCGCGCGGACCCTTCATCAGGGCCACGAGCTGGTCGAGCGCCATGTCGGTCTCGGCTGCGCCGTTTGTGCTGGGCACGAGGCTCGTGAGCTCCTCCGGCGTGACGCGCATGTTGTGCGCACCGTCGCCCATGAGGAGCTTGTAGTCGTCGGGTCGATTCGCCTTGAGGACGATCTCGAGCCGACGAAGACCGTCGAGCTGCGCCGCATCCTTGATCGCCGCCTTGGCCTGGAAGTAATCCATGCCCGGTCGACGACCGTCGGACGCCGGCTTGTCCTCCTTCTTCGCGCCCTTGAGCCCGCTGAGGAGAGACCGCTTGGTCCCGAGCGCCGTGCGGATGCTGTTCCGCGCGGCCGTGTTGTTGGACGGGTCGATCGAGGGTGCGATCTTCCCGACCTCCTCGAAGCCCTGGTACAGGAAGCCCTGCACGCCGTTGATGAAGCTCTGGTCCCACCCCATGGCGAGACCGAGCGCCACCGCCATCATGCGGGTACCGCTGTTGCGCGCGTCCGCGTCCGTGAGCCAGCTCATCGGCAGCAGGTTGGCCAGGTAGACCACCTGGTCGTTACGCAGCAGCCGGATGCTCGTCTCACCGAGCGCCTCGCCCGTCATCTCGAGCGCCTCCGAGAACATGATCTCCCGGAAGTCTCGAGCCTTCGGAGCGCCGCCACCACTGTTCTGCTTGTTCTTGGCCATGATTGGCCTCCTTCCATTGTCTTAGTTTTGAACGAGCTCGAAAGCCGTTCGATTCCGGAACTCATTCAGAGCCCTTGAACCAACGTGGTTCTCAGGATGAACACAAAAATATACCAGAAAATACCCTTTTTGTCAATAAAACAAAACAAACTCGATTTTGATAAAAATCGCTGATCTTAGAGAAAAATATTTGCCTAACCTTAGCGCAAGAATGAACCTTCATTTTCTTGACTTTTGGGCCAAAATGTGGTATATTAGTATGTTGAGCCTAGGACGGCGGATAGCCGTAACAGCTCATCAAAGTTCCCGTTTGGAGGTCTCGCACATGAACAACTCGAACAAGTTCCTCGGTCTCGCTCTCGCCACGTTCGCGCTCTTCCTCGTGCCGTTCACCACGGCCTGCGGAGGCTCGCTTCGCCGCGAGGTGCGCACCGACACGATGACCGCCGTGGCCGACCCGCTCTTCTCGAGCACGGACACGCGCGGCGCCACCGACTTCTGCCTCGAGCGTCTCAACGCCCAGCGCGACGAGATGCTCACGGACTACTGCCGGACGACCGGCGGCTGCTCCGAGGACTCGACGACGGAGACGGTCACGCGGCTCTCGCTGCGCGACTTCTGCGCGGCGGATCCGACGGCAGCCGTGTGCGAACACATCGCCGACATCTCCGACGAGGAGATGCCGATGATGGAAGTCGTGACCCGTTCCACGGGCCACGGCGCGCGCACCACCGGTGCCGACTCGGGCATGGCGTTCTTCGCCACCAGCTCGATGTCGGCGCAGTACACCGCCTTCTGCATGGCGGCCGGCAACCAGTTCGGCTCGGGCATCGCTTCGGCGCCGTCCGCGCTCTGGGGCCTCGGCGCCTCGGGCATGAGCTTCGCTTCGGCGTCGTTCACGCTCGGTCTCGGGACCATGGGCGGTAGCGTCGGCATCGGCTTCGGTGGTGGACGCCCCTACTCGGTGATCAACAACGTCACCGGCTACGTGGGCGGCCCCGAGGGCGGCAGCCGCATGGTCGCGCTCAACGGCGCGCCGCTCGCCCGCGGCACCACGCCGCTCCCGATCCCCGACCAGCGCCTCGTCACGCTGAACTTCACCTGCAGCAACGGGGTGACGTTCCAGCGCACGATCGACAGCGCGCACTCGCTCGGCTACACCTCGATCGCGAACAGCGATTGCGGGTGGGGCGAGTTCTGACATCTAGAGCACACTCCGATCCTCGGAGAGAGTGCTCCGCCGGTCTTCCTCGACTTACTGAGGGAGGCCGGCGTTTCTTTTTCAAGAAATACAAAAATCCGCCCGGAGGCGGACTTTTGTTTCGCTGCGCAGCGAAATCTTACGTACCAGTCGTGACGGCCACGAGCTGGGTCAACACGAAGTTGGAAAGCGCGTAGGAGGCCATGATGATGACCAAGCCGATCACCGCGTTACGGATCATGGTCTTGGCTTCCGTGACCTGCTTGTCATCGCCGCCTGCCGTCATCCAGCGGAAACCTCCGTAGATGAAGTAGAACAACAAGACAATGCCGAGGAATCCGAGCACGACGTTGATGATACGGCCGACGATCGTGTAGAGGTCGGTGGTACCACCGCTGATGCCCGCGCTGTTGGCGACGTTCGTCACGGCGTTGGCGCCGCGCTGAAACGGATTGCCCGTTACCTGTGCAGAAGCGATAGCCGGAAGAGTCGCGAGACCCGCGGCAGCTCCTGCGTAGATGGCGTTTTTGAGTGAGAATTTCATACAACCGGATGAAGGGTAAAATCGTACATTATGGCGCACCCGCTCCACCTGCCGGTACGGCCGGAGTTTCTTCCACGGTTTCCGATGTGACACTCGCGAGGTTCGAAAGGACGAAACTCGTAAGCGCGTAGGCGGTACCGATGATGAAATATCCAACCACAGCGTTCAGGATAAGCTGCTTGGCCTTTGCCACCTGTTTCTCATCACCCTGCGCCGTCATCCAGAGGAAGCCGGCGTAGAGGAAGAGACACAAGAGAACGATACCAAGGAATCCGATCACAATATTGATAATGCGGCCGATCACGTCCGCGATACAGCCGGAGCTTGAACAACCACCCGTCAGGCCTGAGCCTTCGGCGGCGGCGGTCAAACCGGTGCTACCGGGGTCGAGTTGGGCCATGGCCACGCTCGGGACGAGCAAGCTCGCCGACAGAAGCGCGGCTGCCAATGATGATCGAATACGGGGAGACATAGAGATCGCCATTTCTGGCGTTACATTACGTTGTCGGTTCCTGAGTCGCGGAAAGCAAAGAGCTGATTACGAAAGTCGTAATGGCCCAAGCCGAAAGAATAATAGCGAGACCGATAATACCGGCCACGATCATGTTCTTAGCTTCTGAGGTCTTTTCCTCGTTGCCACCTGAGACCATGTACTTGAAGCCACCAATCAAGACGATCACCACGGCAATAATACCGAGGAAGCCGAGGGCGACGTTGATGATACGGGCAGCCGTCGTGCGGACGTCACCACCACCGAGTTTGATACCGCCCTCACCGCCGATGGCGTTGAGACCGAGGTCATTCCCGTTCAGAGTGGTCTGAGCGAAGGACACTGTCGGTAGTGCTGTCGCAGCGACAATAGCCGCCGTGGCTGCAAAACCAACGAGTTTTTTCATGCGTACGTTCATGTGCATGTCACCTCCTTTCTCATGTTGGGATATATCGCCCGCACAGGCAGACGATGGGAATAGTGTAGCACAAGCTTACCCACCCCGCACCTGTCTGGCAGTTTCAAAGACAATACTGATGATTGAATACGCCAGAGAGATAACCAGGATGCCAAGAACCGCATTTACCATGGTTGTTTTGGCGGCAGAAACCTTCTTATCGTCCCCTCCCGCGGTCATATAGAGAACACCCGCATAGACGAACATCGCAAGGAACAGGGCTCCGACAAATCCAAGTACCGTACGGATGATGCGATTGATAACCGTATTCAAACTCGTGGTGCCGAGCGGATTCACGTATCCAAATTCTCCCGGCGTACGCGTCGGAGGTGGCGGAGCCGTATCTGTCACCGCTGGTTCACTTCCGGTTGCCGTACATGAACGGGTGACACTGTTAAACAAAACGCCCTCAGCGCGCGTCGTCGCATTGCTACAGGCTGCGCAACAACCCTCCACCGATGTCACACCCGAAGCCGGAGGCGTTGTTCCATCCAAACAGCCACAGCTTGAGCTACCGGGTGAAATCGGGTCGCCGCCACGACGAATCGCTCGCCCCTCAGGCGAACAGGCCTCACCACCAATCCCGTCATACCCTTCCATTCCCCCACGACCGCTACTTCCACAGAATGTCACGCAAGCACTACATGAGGCTTGATCACCCGAGCTCGCATCGGCACATACACATTCGGCAGCCAACGCCGGCTGTACAAAAGAAAGAAGACAGATGAGAGACAACAGCCCTCCGACGAAACGAGTAGCGAGTTGCGAGTTACGCGAGTGCATATCAGCGGAAAAAATCGAAGAAAATACCGATCAGGTTGTACGAGAAGAAAATCAGCAACAAACCGATAACCGAATTTTTGATAATACTCTTTGCCCCATCGACTTTCTTGGAATCGCCCCCAGCCGTCATCCATGTAACTCCGCCATACACGAACATGAGAAGCGCAATCGCGCCGATCACTCCCAAGACCCCACGAATACCGCGTCCAATGAAGGCTGGGATATCGGTTTCCGCGCCCAATGGGTTATAGAGACGAATCGGACCCGTAGATGAGACCGTTGGTGTACCAACAGTGCTACTTCCTGGAGTTGCAGGACAGGACACCGTTGATCCCCCATACCCAACCGAAGATGGGTTGGTGCCACCGGAGGCGCATGCAGCGCAGCAAGAACCGACATCAGTAACCGATGCCGACGCACCGATCAGACGATCCCCACCGCAGACACAAGAGTTTTCTGGAGATGGGGCCGAAGGACAGCTGCCGCCGCGCAAACAATCCGTGGGACAGATGGCCGTATCGCGATACGTCGTGTCTACGTGAATCGCTCGCGATCCCGAGGAGCGGCTGGCGCAGTAGGTGTTGCATTGCGCGTCAGTAAAGGTATCGCCGGCTGTACCACCGGAAACCTCATTTGCCCGATGATTCGTGCAGATCCAACCAGGGGTACGGCACCAACAATAGGAACCATCAGCCTGCGCAACCGAGGTCGGCAGGAGAATGATGAACGCAATCGCAGCAATAAGAAGTCGCATACAGGCTTAGCGGGCGGCGCCCGGGTCAGGACAACAACGACGAGTCTCGTCTCCGGCGCACAAGTTGGGAATACAGCCACGACGGTCCATCTCGGCCTGCATCCCAGCCGCATCGCTCAAACTCGCATCCAAATACTGACAGCTAAAATTAGGACGCGCCGATGTACGACAGGCATCGTCGCCACCGCGTGTATCGGATCGAAAGGTGTCATACACCGTGGTTACAAGCAGACCGGCACCGAACACTAAAACCATCCCGATCAGCGCATTTTTCAACATGTCCTTGGCCTTGCCCACATTTCCGGACGACCCAGCCGTTAAATACATCACGCCTGCATAGACAAATGTGGCAAGCAAAATAGCACCAGAAATACCGAACAAGAAATTCGCAAAATTAACGCCCGTGGTGACAATATCATCCAGGGTGCAGTTTCCGGATTCTACGCACGCAGGAAGACGCAAACGAAAGAATCCGCCACTATCAGTCGTCCCCACGGTCGAAGTCGCTCCCCCGGTCGAACCTTCACGACCACCGGTACCAGGCGCACAACACACAACATCAGCACGATCGCCACACAAATTCGTCACACAGCGCTGTCCACGATCCGCACGGCTTACGCCGGCCACGTTCTGACAGGTGAAGCTGCTAAACGACGCTCCGGATGAGCGCTCAACGTTGGCTGCCGTGGTGCGTTGCTCGGCCGTAAGCTCGGTGAGAGCACCGCCACAGGTCGCTTGAGCGGCGGCCGGCAAAACCGACATGATCCAAGACGCGGAGAGGAAGGAAAGAAGGGCGATGACGCGGCGCATATCGGGATAATGGTAACACGGATGCTAGTAGGTTTGCGCGATTTGATTCGCGGCGAAATTTACGGCGCGTTGGATGTCGCGCGTAGCCGTATTGACGTCGTTGATCATATTCTCAAGCGCCGTTTCCATGGCAGTCGCATCTTTACCCTTGTACCAGCTGATAGCAGTCAGTACTTGCGAGGCAAATACACCGACGCGCTCGTCTTCCAACTGGCCAGTCAATAAAGACTTGCGAGCAGCCGGGCGCTTCACCACGTCGAGCACGCCCTTGGCAACCGTAGGATCTGTTAACCCGTTTAAGAAACGCCAAGCCACGTCCTGATTTTTTGATTTCTTTGAAACCACCCAATACCAGTAGTTGGCAACGTTCTTGGTTGGATTCCCCTCGATCTGTGGCAACTTCGCCAACCCAAGGTTCAACTTTGGAGCACGGGCCTTAATCAAATCATACTGATAAGCATAGCCGAAGAAGAAAGCGGCCTTTCCGCCAATAAACGACTCAAGCGAATTCGGCTGGTTCACGCTCCAGGTGTAGGTGTCCTTGGTTGCATCAGCAAACGAAGTGTAAAAGCTAAGTGCTTCCCATGACGGCGGCTCACCGCTCTGACTCTGCGTGTTGGGAGGAATACGATGGAACAGTGGTCCGGTTTCACTTCCCATCTGTGCGCCGTTTTGAACCATGAGAGCCGTAAGCAAATCCGTGGCACGTTCGACGTTATACGCGGTACCAATGCCCGCTGCTGACTGCAAAATACGATCCTGGCTATCCACGCGAGTGAGCTTCTTTGCGCCGTCCGCAAACTGAGTCCAATTCTCCGGGGGAGTCGGGATGCCGGCAGCATTCAACAGATCTTTGTTGTAATACATCGCGAGCGTATCCATACCGACCGCAACACCCATGGGACGCTCTTGAAAATCATTTCGCTCGGACGTGCCCAAGTTCACGGTGCGCAAAAGATCGGAAACAACGGCATCAGCATACTGATCCTTAAACTCACGAATGGAGATGGTCGGCTCGGTACGCAGCTCCCATGTCTGCTCCTTCTTCAAACCCTCCGTAAGCACGCGATACGCGGTCTTGGTCTGGCGCGGCATGGGCGTGATCTTGGGTTCATACTCCCCCGTCCACGTGTGATGGATCATGAACACATCCGGACCTCGATCTTCAGCCAACGCATTCAGCAACTGATCTTCGTATTCTTCCAAACGCAGACGACGAAAATCAAAGCTGACATTCGGATGCGCCGCGCGGAACGAGTTCATCGCCTGCGTGTAGGCGCTCTCATCATCCACGACCGACCAGACACGCAATGTCACCGGCTTGGCCGCCGCCAGCGTCTCCGGAGAAAGGGTTTTGGTGCACCCCTGACCGGCCAACGACAAGATCACCGCGAGACCAAAAAAACGTTTTAAAAATCGCTGCATATTATCGCAGCGATTTTAGCATATTCTTCACCTCTTGAGCCATGTCTTCGCGTTTTAGGGCGGCGGCGAGGTTTGCTTTCAACCAACCTATTTTTGTTCCCGTGTCGTGATACTCCCCTTCGACTTCACAAGCATACAGCGGACGCTTTTTCATCAATGCAGAGATTCCATCCAACAAAATGTATTCTCCGCCATGTCCCGGCTTCTTTTGTTTGGCCAATTCATCAAAAACGTCCGGGGTTAGAACGTAGCCACCAACAGAAGCCAGACGCGACGGGGCTTTGGCCGGTCCCGGCTTCTCAACCACGCCCTTCACTTCGATCACATTCTTACGCAAACGAGCCCCCGGATCGATGATGCCGTACTTTTTGGTGCCTTCGGTGTCGGTTTTGATGGCCGCAATCACCGGATGCCCTTCGCGTTCATAGACATCGAGCAGCTGACGCAGACGCGGCACCTTTCCGAACACGATGTCATCGCCAAACAATACTGCAAATGGCTCATTTCCAATAATATGTCGCGCATTCATGATGGGGGTCGCATTTCCATACGGACCCTTTTGTCGCACATATACAAAGTTCGCGAGTTTTGAGATCGCCTTGATGTCTTCCAACGCTTTTTTCTTGCCTTGTGCCTTGAGCCAGCTCTCCAGCACCGGATTATCATCAAAATGATCCTCAACCGGACGCTTGGTGTGGCTCGTGACCAGAATCACATCCTCAATTCCGGAAGCTACCGCCTCTTCGACAATGTATTGGATCACCGGCTTATCGATGACTGGCAGCATTTCCTTGGGCATGGCCTTGGTGGCCGGCAAAAAACGCGTCCCAAAACCGGCTACCGGGATAATGACTTTGCGTACCTTGGTCATAGGTTACCTAGAGTAGCGACTCGCTATCGGGCAAGCAATACAAGACCCCCAACGATAGCGGCGCAACCAAATAACTTGGCAACAAAATGCGTTTCTTTGAAATAGGTGCGGCCGAAAATCACAGACCAGAATACGCCCAGGGCGCGAGCGAATGTCGTGGCGATGGATGCCGGTACAAAGCTAAACGCAAAGGCCTCTAAGATGCCTCCAGATCCAAAAGCCGCCGACTGGGCCATGGGCACAGGCTTGCGGAACAGGGCGATCGGATTCTCGCCCTGGCGTTTGGCCATGATGAATAGGAATATCACCAAACCGAGCAGGATGATGATTTGCTCAGCAGCTACCGAATTAAAATGCGTGATGTTGTACTTGTAGAGCGAGATCGTGAGTACGGCATTCACGGCTGAGAGCAACACGTATTTCAAACCGCGACGATCGAGATCCCCCATAAGTCCAAGGCCAACCAAAGTCAGGAACACGACAAGCATACCGATTAATTCCCATCCATTAAGGACATAGCCGAGGGCCACATCCACCATGAGTAAAAGCGGAATAGTGAGCGAACGCACGAGTCCGAATGTTCCGCGCGTGGCCATGACCACGGCCTTGGCACTCCAGTAGGTCTGAAAGCATTCGAGAACGAAACGGACCAACAAAGTCGGCAACGAATCAAACGAAAACCGCCACGCATCCGGCCGAAGCAAGACGGTGGCGGCAAAAATACCCAAGCCCCACAGCATGTTCATGAACGCCATGCTGAAAACGCTCTCTAATTTATGTTTGACCGCGTATTTTCCAAGCGAACCCGAAATCTCACCCAAGACAGAGGCGACTAAAAGCAGGACAATCGCGAACCACATGACCGGATTATACAACGATACTCACGAGTTTACCTTTGACGTAGATAGTTTGCTTCGGTTCTTTGCCTTCCAACCACTTTCCGGCCGCTTCAATCGCTTTTGCCTTGGCGTCGTCTTCGCTGATGTCCGAATCGACCGTGACCTTGCCGCGCACCTTGCCATTTACCTGCACAACCAGCTCGAATGTCGCCGCTTGTAGCTTGTTCTTATCGAAGGTTGGCCAGCTTGAAACATGCACACTCCCCTTTTCGCCAATCTTTTCCCAAAGCTCTTCGGCAAGATGCGGGGCAAACGGTGCAAGCATCTGAACAAAGCCGCGACGCATGTCGGTCGGAATGCCGCCGGCGTCGGCAAAGGCATTGGAGAGAATCATCAACTGCGAAATACACGTGTTGAAGTGCATGAACTCCAAGCCATCACCGATTTTCTTCACCGTTTGATGGTACAACGTCTCCACATCGCTAAACGGATTGCTTCCATCGTTCTCAAACAGATTCCAGACACGATCCAAGAATTTGCGCACGCCCTCGATACCATTCGTATCCCACGGTACCGCTTGGTCGAACGGACCCATGAACATTTCATACATGCGGAATACGTCAGCGCCGTATTCGCTCACCACATCATCCGGATTTACGACATTCCCCTTGGATTTCGACATCTTTTCTCCGCCTTGGGCGAGAATGAGGCCATGCGAGCGGCGCTTGGCATACGGCTCCGAGCCACATTCTTCGGGCACAATCCCCAAATCCCACAAAAACTTGTACCAGAAACGGGAATACAAGAGGTGAAGCGTCGTATGCTCCATGCCCCCATTGTAGAGATTCACCGGCATCCAATATTTCAGCTTTTCCTTTGATGCGAGCTCCTGATCGTTGTTCGGATCGCAATAACGCAGGAAATACCAGCTTGAACCGGCCCAGTTGGGCATGGTGTCGGTTTCACGTTCCGCATCGCCGCCACAATTCGGACACTTCACTTCCACCCATTCACGAATCGAAGCCAACGGAGATTCGCCTGTATCAGACGGCTCATACGCTTCGACGTTTGGAAGAGTTACCGGCAACTGATCTTCCGGCACGCCAACCTGACCACACTTCGGACAGTGAATAATCGGAATCGGTTCACCCCAATAACGCTGGCGTGAAAATACCCAGTCACGGAGCTTGTAAGTCGTGGCGCGTTCACCAACTTCTTTTTCTTCCAACCACGAAATCATTTCGTCTTTGGCTTTCCAGGTTGGAACATCGTTCAAAAAATCCGACTCAATCATTTTCTCACCATCGATCACGGACTTGATCGGCAACTCAAATGTTTTTGCGAATGCGTAATCACGCTCATCATGCGCAGGCACGGCCATGATCGCACCCGTTCCATAGTTCGCGAGCACGTAATCTGAAATCCAAACCGGAATTTCTTCGCCGTTTGCAGGGTTGATCGCCATCACGCCATTGAGTACGCAACCGGTTTTGTCCTTTCCTTC
>CAZQSK010000008.1:0-36784 GCA_964596245.1 uncultured Gammaproteobacteria bacterium | reverse complement strand
TGGACGCGCTCGCCGGGATGCTGATCACACTTGGCGCATACATGATTTTGAATACGGTGAATCCGGCAACCGTTTCTTTGGATGCGATTCAGCTCACGGTTGTTGAGCGCGAGGGTTTGGAGTTCGTTTCTTCGGAGGATTATCGTGCGGCAACCGGTATGGACATTCCAAGTCGTGGCGAAGTCGCGGCCATGGTTCGAACGGTTGCCACCGAGCTTGGACTTGATGAATGTGGCTTGAGTGCCGTGACGATCGGCGAATCAGGCGGTCGTGCCGATGCCATCGGATATGACTCAAACGTTCCTCGTGTGGGTATTTTTTCCCGTCGAGCATTTATCCGTAGCGGTCGGCGCTATAGTGGCAGCACGTTTCCTGTTCCGGCCGGAACATGGAGCGGTCCAGAATGCCGCCCTTCGTCCGAAGGATTAAATGCGGCCCAAATTGCAGCCATTCAAGATCGCAGTATTCGTAATGATGCTCGTTTCAATCCTGCAGCGGCGCCTGACTTCGGTCTTGATGACCGTTTTAGCGTCGGCATCGGCGCGGGTCAGGTAACGCTTCTGCCTGATCGCAGCACCTGCCGTCTTCCACGTTGTCCGAATGGCATGCTTGGACGCGAGGTCGAAGGGACCTGCTATAGCGTTCCCGAGCTGCTTCAACCGCGCCCGCAGATGTTGGCAGCCGCGAGTATCTATCGCCGCGCATACAATGGTTGTGACGAATACTCTGATCCGTATATTCGTCAGCGTTGTACCTTTGCACGCTATGGAGGCGAAGGGTGTAGCGTTCGCGTTGGCGCTTGCAGCAAAATGAAGCTCTGGGCCGCCTGTCGTGGCATGGCGCATCGCGAAGTCAGCAATTGCCGCGAGTATTGGTTGAGCAAGGAGGGCGACTATTGCAATGATTTCCGGAACAACTAAGGTATAAGCATGAAAAAGCCCCAAACGATCTTTTCTTGCAGCAAATGCGGGGCACAATACCCGAAATGGATGGGTCGTTGTGAATCTTGCGGCAGTTGGAGCACGGTTTCCGAAGAAACAACGGCAGAAACACGCGTTGCGAGCGCTTCGAGCGCTAAACCGGGTAAAACCGAGTCCTTCTCGGCTATTGGGGCTGATAAGCAGGCTGATCGCCATCCGACCGGCTTAGCCGTTTGGGATCGCCTTTTGTCAGGCGGATTGGTTTCAGGCTCGGTTACTCTCTTGGGTGGCGAACCAGGTATTGGTAAATCCACTCTTTTGGCTCAACTCGCTTTATTGATGGCATCCGCTAACAAGGATGTGTTGTATGTCACGGGTGAAGAATCTCCCGCTCAAGTCGCGCTGCGTTTGAAGCGTTTGTCCCCTACTCTGCCGTCAGGTTTGCGTTTTTTGGATGAGACGGATGCCGACACGGTCGCGGCTACCATCAGCATGACGAAACCGCGTTTGGTAATTGTTGATTCGGTTCAGTCTTTACGCGCTTCTCAGGTTCCGGGCGAAGCCGGAAACACGAATCAGGTGAAAGCTTCGGCGGCAATCGTGAGTGAGGCAGCTAAGCGTTCGCAAGTTCCGGTAATTCTTGTCGGTCAGGTCACAAAAGATGGAGATTTGGCTGGTCCGCGTCTGTTGGAGCACTTGGTTGATACGGTTGTGATGATGGAGGGTGATCGTCAGCATGCATTCCGTCTGCTGCGTTTGCCCAAGCATCGTTTTGGAACCACGGAAGAGACGGCGTTGCTTTCAATGGATGAAAAAGGTCTGCAAGAAGTGCTCGATCCTTCAGCTGCGTTGCTTGCTGATCGTCCGATGAATGCTTCTGGTACGATTGTGAGCTGCTTGCTCGAAGGTTCGCGTCCGATGTTGGTGGAGCTTCAAGCTCTCGTGACACCAGCCGGCTATGGCACGCCTTTGCGTCGTGTCTCGGGTGTTGATTTGAACCGCACCGCACTTTTACTTGCTGTTCTTGGTCGTCGCGCTGGCTATGGCTTTGGTGATCAAGACGCCTTCGTGAATGTGATCGGTGGCATTGATGTAAGCGAGACGGCCGTAGATTTGGCCGTGTGTCTCGCTCTCGCATCCGCTAAAGCAGACAAGCCTTTGCCAAAAGACGTAGCCGCTTGGGGAGAGGTTGGCTTGGCCGGAGAGTTGCGTCCTGTTTCACGCACCGATGCTCGCATCAAAGAGGCTCAACGCATGGGCTTCACGACGCTCATCATCCCGAGACAAAAACAGCCGCTCAAAGTGAATGGCATCAAGCTGATTGAATGTTCAACGTTGAAAGAAGCTATTCAAGGTGTGCTGTAACGCGTAACAACTCGATTGTTTTCTTCAATTTCGGATGACGATCCAAATTTGGATCGTCTTTTACGATATCAGCCGCATCTTTCTGCGCTTTCGCAATAATATCCGAGTCCGTGAGTCGTGCAATCTGCAAACCGACTTCCCCACTCTGCTGCGTGCCAAACATATTTCCGGTTCCGCGGCGTTTCATGTCTTCTTCTGCAAGATGGAAACCATCGCTAATCGTTTCAAGTAACTTCAAGCGCTGATATGCATCGCCTTCCGCATCTGTCAGCAAGAAGCATTCACTGTTGAGATGCGAACGGCCAACGCGACCACGCAATTGGTGAAGTTGCGCCAATCCGAAACGCTCCGCACCTTCAATCGCAATCACGGTGGCGTTCGGAACATCCACGCCGACCTCAATCACGGTCGTAGAAACAAGAACCGGCGTGGTTCCATCCAACAAAGCCTGCATCGCCTCCTCTTTCTCCTTCGGCTTCATGCGGCCGTGAAGAAGACCGATCTTGATCCCTTCCAGCGGGCCCTTTGAGAGCTGCTTGGCCTCCTCGGTGGCGCTGGAGACGCCCAGAGCATCCGAAGGATCGATGAGCGGACAGACAACGAAGACGCGTTCTTTGCGCTCCACAGCCTCGCGTATGGCACGATAGGCTTTCTCGCGGTTTTGGCCGTGGCAAACCGTGGTTTTGATGGGGAGACGGCCGGGCGGCTTTTCCATCAGAACGGATACATCCAGATCGCCGTACAGCGTCAAAGCCAGCGAGCGCGGGATCGGCGTCGCCGTCATACTGAGCAGATGCGGGACGCGTCCATCTTTGCGTGCGCCCATGACCATCGCCTCGCGCTGATTCACGCCAAAACGATGTTGCTCGTCCACAATCGCAAAAGCCAGATCTTCCGGAAGGCGTTTCGCTTCCAGTAGCGCATGCGTACCAACAAAGATTGCATTGCCATTCTTTACTGCATCTTCCCAGCCTTCGGTTTTTTCGGTTCGCGTCACCAAATACAACGGAATTGTTTTGCGACCATACAAACGCTTCAAACTCTCCGCGTGTTGCTTCGCAAGAATATCTGTCGGCGCAAGCATCGCAGCAGAAGCGCCCGCATGTTGCACGTGCGCCATCAAAAAAGCAGCAACAACCGTTTTTCCTGAGCCCACATCACCCTGAAGCAGGCGTCGCATCGGTCGACCAGACTCCATATCCTTAAATCCAGCCCAAGCCGCGCGCTTTTGATCGCCGGTTAGCGCATAAGGCAAAGACGTAACAAATGACTTGGCGAATTGCTCATCAAATTTGATGGGCGGCGCGCCATGCAAATCAGCTTCGGTGCGAGCTGCGCGAACACCGACCTGATATGCCAGCATTTCCTCATACGCCAAACGACGGCGGCCGGCTTCCGCGTCATCCGCATCTTTTGGTTCATGTACCTGCTTAAGTGCATCAGCAATTTCCTTCTCTATATCTTCTGCTGCGAGATTCTCCAGAGCGTATTGAATCAAGCGGCGATAGGTTTTTTGAACAAGCGTTCCGGCCAAGCCGTACACCGGAGCAAGTTTTCCAGCGGCGATTGTGTCGCGATCAGATGGTTCCCAAAGTGGGTTCACGATCGCCTTTCCAAAACGAATATCAGTACGGATCTTTCCTGAAAGAAAAATCTCGCGACCTTCCTTCAGTTCCTCGAGTACCCAAGGCTGATTAAAAAAGTTGGCATAGATCTTTCCGCTTTCATCTTGAATGGTGACGCGGTAGATCTGCATGCGCTTGCGAAAGCTTGGGAGCTTGGCGCATTTGAGGACTTTTCCTTTGACCGTGACGGTGTCGCCATTCATCGCCTCGCGAATCAGGGTGATTTTTGAATAGTCGTCATAACGGCGCGGGATGGTCAGCAAGAGCTCGCCTATTGTTCTGATGCCCAAAGCCTCCCAAGCACGCCGAACCGAGGGCGTCGTGCCTTTAATAAAGGATACGGGCTCATCCCAGCGAAGCATGGCCTCAGCCTAGCACAGGTCGGGGTACGTAAAAACCACGCTTTTGGCGTGGTTTTGTACGTGGTGCGGCCATGTCGATTCGAACGACAGACCTCTTCCTTCGCAGGGAAGCGCTCTATCCAGCTGAGCTATGGCCGCCTACCTTAGATCTTCAATAGCCGCGCGACTATATCAGACATATGCTCGCCCTGCAAGTCTAGATTCTCACGCATGAATTGCCTCAAGTGATTGCGTAATTCGAGCGGATCCTGATCCTCCAGCTCAATACGCAAACGTGGCACAACCGGGCTACGCGCCTCAACATACAGGATTTTTGAATGCGGAGGTTGATACACGACGGCGAACTGATCCAGGTCCTGAAACAGCATCAAACGGCCGTTCCAAACAATGCCGTTGTCCCCCACCTGGATCAAAACCTTTTCCGGGTCTTTGTTACCGACCAAGAGCAGCAGGATCGCCATCAACAAGATGATGAAGGCGAACAAGAAGTTGGCTGTGTACACGGCATACGACATGAGCGCGATCGCGGCCAACGCCATGAAGAAATACCAACGCGGTCCACGTTCGTACTTCAAATAAGACGGGGCTTCCCAGACAAAACGGTCTTGGCCCTTGATGATGGCGTCCTCAACTTCCCGCGGGAAGGTTTTCATACGCCGCTCAGTATATCATTTATTTGACTCTGACGAAAACCACCGTATGAACAGGACCCGGTTGGCTCGGATGCGGGGGGAAGTCCTGCATTTCGGCTACGAGACGATCTTGAGTAAGCGTCGTAATGTAGCCCTGCTGCCTCATGTATAGAGTCTCTCCTCTCGCCGAGAGGCTTTCGATTTTGAGAAACATCCCTGGGTTGCCTCGGCTGTCTCCGGTGGTGAAAGCCCCTTCTTCAAAAGAGGTTGACGATCCTTTCTTGTAAAAGCTGAGAGCTCCTCCGTTTGAAAGGAATGCATCACTCTCGTTCGTGGTGCTCCCCTTTTTAAACTCAAGAATGATGGTTTCGCCATTGTATTGCGTTTCCCATTTTCCGTAGAGCGTCCGCTGCAGATTGGCAACATCTTGAATCCCACCCTTTACCTGGTTTTCCATGTCGCGCTGACCCATCCGTAGAAGCGAGAAAGCGAGGAAGGGCACGATAATAATAAGAACGAGGTAGTAGAAGAAGATTCTCTTCCAACGCTGTTCCGATTTCCAGAAGAAATAGACCGGAATAAGACTCATGCCGATCAGGAATACCGGGACAACCACGAATACGGAAAGAATGGTGGGCTCCAGCCAATCAGGTTTGGGTGAGGCGCCTCCTGCGGCAGCCATTAACGCGAGAAAGGCGATAACGCCAATCGCGAGATTGATAACAAAAGGAAGAATGCAAATGATTACGGCCGCCGCGATGATTCCCAACCAAAGCGATCTGTCGTTTTGCATATTTATTTCAACTCTTTTGCATCTGCCAAAACTTCCTCGGCATGCTTGGCTGGTTTCACCTCTTCATACACTTTGGAAATCTTGAGATCCGGGCCGATCAAAAAGCTGACACGGTTGGTTCCCATGTATTCCCGACCCATGAATTTCTTCTTCCCCCAGACTTCATAGGCGTTCACGACTTCTTTGTTTTCGTCAGCGAGGAGAGTGAAAGGCAGCGAGTACTTCTCGGCGAATTTAGCATGCTTCTTTACCGGATCTACGCTGATGCCCCAAACGGTGATGCCCATCTTCTTGAATGAGCCGTAATTGTCGCGAATGGTGCAGGCTTCGACGGTGCACCCCGGGGTGTCATCCTTTGGATAGAAATACACCAGCGTCCACTTCCCTTTTTGGTCTTTCAGGGAATGCATTTTTCCTTCTTGGTCCGGAAGGTTGATTTCCGGTGCTTTCATTCCGATTTTAAGCATATGAGTTTTATGAATGATTAACGAGTTTCACGAACGTGTCTACCTCGGCAGGATCCCATGCTTTACCAATCGTCCCTTCAGTGAAAGTCTGGTCAGACTTCCAACCATCGAAACCGATGGAGCAGAGCCACAAACTTCTGATGCTGCGCTTATAAACATAGTCGGCCCATCCTTTAGGCGTGTTGCACGAGACCCAAAGTGAGTCAAAGTCCTTTCGTGGAATACGTTGCTCGCGAAGAAAGAAGCGGATTGTTAAAACCCCGTTCTCGAACTCCATTTTTTGGAAGAAGACGTTTAAGAGACGAAATAGTTGATACGCACCAACGAAGAGCGCTACAAGGAGGACTAAACCGCCAATCAAAGCATCGTTCGCCGAGCGATAGAGGGGTACGGGATTTTGGTAAATGCGATAGAGCACCCAAGAGCAAATACCGAGGGTGATAAGTCTCACGATCCCTTCGATTGCTCCGCCTACCGTCATGTAACTCGCTCTTACCATCATATTTTAGATAGCCCCCTCTTTTTTAAGAATAGCGATCTTCTTTTTAGCCCCAAAGGCGTATCCGCCTGTTGAACCATCAGATCGTATCACACGGTGGCATGGGATGTTTTTCGTATCGCGATTCTTATTCAGGGCATTCCCAACAGCGCGAGCTGCACCCGGTTGCCCGATAGCCACCGCAACCTGACCATACGTCAGCGTCTTCCCCTTGGGGATCTTCCGTACCACATCGTAGACGCGCTCGGTAAAGGTCTTCATATGTGGATCTTCCCAAACAAAAAGGGCGGACACAAGGTCCGCCCGTACGAAAAAACGTTCTTATACGATCAAATCTTGCACCGGGATCCCGAAGACCTTGGCAATGCCGATCAGCGTATTTATGGTCGGATTTTTGTTGGCTCCGGACTCCAATTTGATGATCGTATTATAGTTTACCTTGGCTTTTGAGGCGAGTTCCTCGCGAGAAAGCTCCATGGAAAGGCGCGTTTTCTTCACATTCGAAGCGATCTTGTTCGTGTTGTACTTGGGCAGCTTGGGCATACGGGTTCTGGACAAGATGAATAAGAAGCGGAGATATATTTAAAGATTTACTAAAGCGTGTCAAGGCTCTACCTGTGGGAATATTTTGATACAATATATTCCGTATCTTAAACCCCACCATGCCGGTGGGGTTTTGACGAATGATCGATACTTATAGGCCTATTTAGGGAATCCCAGGTCTCTGTATGTCAATGGATGAATAAAAAAGTCGTTCAATTCAAACTCCTCTACGATGCCATGACCACGAAACAGCTCGTAGAGATAATGCCAGTGCATGGGGATCATTTGTCCCATGGTTTGTTTTGGATATTGTCGCACCATCTTCAACACATTGCTCAGGATATATTCTTCACGTGTAGCATCGTGGTATTTTGGGTTATCGACCCCGAGCGTGATCTGAATGGCTTCATTCGGAGTCTTTTCAGCCGTTTCCCACCCTCTAAAGGTTGCTCGCAAAAAACCACCGATCTCTTTTTTATGGCTTGATAGGTACTCCTTGCTTACGACGATAATATCGCCATACATGTCAACTCCGAAGCGTTCTGGAAAGATCAGTGAATGAGGGATCTTTTTCTTCTCGAGCTCGTATAGTTCATTTGTGCGATGGATGGATACGGCATCTACCTCTCCCCGCAGCAAAGCATCGATTTGGTTGTGGCCTACCTCCAAAAAGGTAACAGAGTCCTCTGGGATCTGCGCCTCTTCTAGTAACGCATATACGATCAATTTTGATTCTTCGGTTACTTTGGGCAAACCGACTTTTTTCCCCTTCAAATCTTTCGGAGATTGAATGCCTGTTTTTTCGAGCGATAAGATCACGGTTGGGCTCATTTGGAACACCGCAGCAAGTGCAACGATATCTTTTTTGTTGTTTGCCGCGCGTAAAAACTCGCCCGGCGATATAATCGCTATATCCGCTTTGCCCTTGCTTAACAAATCGACCACCAGCGAACCGTCCAAATCGCGCTCGATGAGATGCACCGAAATTCCTTCATTTTTATAAAGGTTCTTGGCATTCGCAACGTACATTCCGGCGAACTGAGCCTGATGCAACCATGGCAATGCAACTCGTACTGGCTCCAGTTTTTCCCGGTTAAAGGCAAAGACCAATGCAGCTATCAGGAGTCCAGCGAATATGAGGGCCACGACCGTCGAACCATGAAGCGATTTCCACATATGCTGATTATAGCAAGTATTAACAAAATATTATACAGTTCGATATCGATCATCGTTTTTGGCTACAGAGCCCGCCCATTCAGCAAATTCCAGACGAACAAAATACCGACTCAGTAAAGTCGGTATTTTGATGGCGGAGAGGGTGAGATTCGAACTCACGGTACGGTTTCCCGTACGACGGATTTCAAGTCCGTTGCTTTAGACCACTCAGCCACCTCTCCGTGGTTTTAGCCCCTGGAAGATACGCCGAATCTGCTGGGTTGTCGAGTTCTTGCCTAGGGCCAAAAACATCGCTAAGATAGCGGCGCTTCAGCTATGGAGAGGTACCCAAGAGGCTGAAGGGGGGAGATTGCTAATCTCCTAGGGGTCTAAAAAGCCCGCCAGGGTTCGAATCCCTGCCTCTCCGCCACAACAAAACCGCCCGAAAGGGCGGTTTTGCTTATTCCTTATATTCCAGAATATCTCCCGGCTGACATTTAAGTGCTTTGCAGATCGCTTCCAGAGTTGAGAAGCGAATTGCTTTCGCTTTTTCGTTTTTCAAGACCGAGATGTTAGCGAGCGTGATCCCGACATTTTCTGAGAGCTCGGTGACGCTCATTTTTCGCTTCGCCAGCATGACGTCTAGGTTAATGATGATGGCCATGTTGATTAGACGGTTAGGTCATTCTCAGACTTGATGTCCACGGCATTCTGCAATGTCTTTTCAAATAGGGCTGCAGCTGTTGCGATCACGATTGAGCCAAAGGTGATGACAATGCCGATAACCACCGCGCCGGCCGCGTCATCATCGCCACGGTTCAACATGATGATGATTTCTTCCGTCACAACAAAGCCAGCGATAGCGATCGCGCAATATTTAATAATTCGCATGGACCTTACGGCCGCCGGGGAGAACACCTTGTTTTGACCTATGAGTCCCAATACGGTGAATGCCTGATAGAGGGCTACAAAGAACGGAATTGCACCGGCATACACCAGTATCAAGAACGGGTCGTCAAGATAAATTTGAGCAAGACTGGTCGCGTTCGCATTTACACCTTCGAGATGCGGCTCCAAAAGCAAGAGAGCAAACGCTCCGATGCCAATAAGCACAATAACGATCTGCAAAAACAGGGCGAAGCTCTTTTTCATAAGAGGAGGTTTTGAATTGTTCATGGAAATACCCTAACACGCGTCTTATCGTTTGTCGATAAGTATTTATTGTTATTTGTGGATAAAGGAGTCTCTGCTATGATGCATGTATGAAAACCGATGCGAAAACACTAGCTCGAGTCTACGCCTATAGTTTTGCCAGTATCTATCCTATGTATATTACGAAGGTAGAGAGGAAAGGTCGCACCAAGGCCGAATTAGACGAGGTGCTTCTTTGGTTAACCGGCTATACTCCAAAACAGTTTAAGGCACAGGTTGATAAAAAGACGGACCTCGAGCACTTCTTCAAAGAAGCGTCTAAGCTTAACCCGAACCGCTCGTTGATTACGGGAGTGGTTTGTGGCGTACGCGTTGAGGACATCAAAGAAAAACCCATGCAGGAAATTCGCTACATGGACAAACTGGTTGATGAGTTAGCAAAAGGACGGCCGATGGAGAAGATTTTGAGAAAGAAATAAGTAGCAGTGCTACTTATTTTTCTTGCGCGTTTCTTTAAGTGATTCAACCATCATTTTCTCCAGCACGGTCATATCTACATCGGACAATTTCTTGATGTGGAGACAGACGCCGCTCACTTTGTGCTTTCCAAGTTTCTTCATGAGGCCTTGGTACACGGGCGTTTTCGACATGATGTAGAGCGTGAGATTTCCGACACGAGGTGAGAAAGCGATCATGGGTGAATCCCCTTCACGACCCGACGCGTATACATAGTGATATTGATCAAATCCGATAATGCTTGGACCCCACATCACGGCCTTTTTGCCTGAGACCTTCTCCATCAGCTTTTTGAGTGTCTTTACATCCGCCTGTCTTTCAACCGGCAACCCTGCGATATAAGCCGAGACGCTTATCTTAGTGGGTACGGTCTGGTTCTTGTTTTTGGCCATAGATCCTTCAATTTTAGCCCATGTGTTACGATAGGGCTAATCATTCTTATCCTATTGCTATGCCTAAATACGTTGATGCGTTTGTGTTAGTCGTACCCAAGAAGAACGTTGCCGCGTATCGGAAGATGGCCGCTGAAGGAGGGAAAAGCTGGATGAAGCACGGCGCACTCTCCTACTATGAGTGTATGGGTGACGATCTTTTTCCGAATATGGGAAAAGAACAGCCGCTTCGCTTTCCGAAAATGGTAAAGCTCAAGAGCAACGAAACGGTCTGGTTTTCCTTCATCACGTACAAATCCAAGAAACATCGTGATCAGGTAAATAAGAAAGTTATGAAAGAAATGAATGACTGGGTGGAGAAGCACCCCGAAAAGATGGTCATGCCGTTCGACATGAAAAAGATGGCCTACGGAGGGTTTGCGGCTGTGGTGCAGTACGGGAAATAACTTCTTGCCTATGACCATGAAACTCGCGCTACAGATCCTGTTCGCCATTAGTTTGTTTGGTCTCGTGTTTTCCGGAACCCTTACATATCAAGAGCTCTTTGGAGCCACCGCAGTTAGCTGCCCAGCCCCTGGAGCTCCTGGCACTGTATTCGGATATCCGGCATGCGTGTACGGCTTTTTCATGTATCTGGTGATGGCAATCGTTTCAAGTCTTGGCCTTTGGGCCGCTAAGAAATAACCATATGTCCTTCCGAACAAATATCATTCTCGCGACCGATGACAACACGGACTTTCGTCGTGTGCTGTTCACGGGTGCCAAGTCTCAGTTGGTAGTGATGAGCGTCCCGCCCGGCGGAGAGATCGGTGAAGAAACCCACGATCACGTTGAGCAGACGCTCTATTTCCAAAGTGGAAGCGGTATCAGCATTTTAAATGACGTTGAAACAGCTGTGCAGCCCGGTGATGTGGTTGTGGTTACGCCGGGAACAAAACACAATTTTAAAAATACCGGCAAGGTAGCGCTGAAGGTTGCGACTGTGTATGCGCCGCCGAATCATATCGATGGTCGCGTTCATAAAACCAAGGCCGATGCGGATGCTGATGAAGAAGACGAGGCCTTTGTTTGGAAGGGTTAAAAAAATCGTTCAACGAGATGCTTCGAATAGTCGGCTGTAAGGCCGACCGTGCTGAAATTCATCAGCTCTCCTGCATAGTAGGTGTTCTTCTGGCCTTGCATGGCTTCCAGCGTATCGAAATAGCCGTTACGCATGACCTCCGGAGTGACGTGCGGAAAGAATTTCCAGTGCACCGCCGTCTGTAGCTTCACGACTTTTCCGCCTAGCGGTTCAAGCAAAGCCTGAATGTTTTCTACTGCGGCTTCATCTGAAAGTTTCCAATCACCAAATAGATAGAACGTGTATAAATCAGTCGTGGGGTGACGAAGATACCAGAATACCGGATGCCCGATGCGCCCCGAGACATAGTTTCCCGGAACATAACCGCTCTTTTTAGGATAGTCTTTCAAGATACAAGCGTATGTTCGGTAATCATAGTGCTCGATCTTTGAGAAAAGCTCCTGCTCCCCTTTTGTAGCATCCAAAAAGCGCAACGCTTCATCCAATGGCGATGTAATGATGAGTCGATCAAACTCAAAGTCACGTGTTTGTGTTTTTACGATGACCGTTTTGTTTCGCGTGATCTCTTTGATGTTTACGCCATAAACGACGTTGTACTCCTGAGCGACACGAATCCATAAGCGTTGTATCCCTTTTGGGAACTTGTAGATCTGTCGTTTCAAAAACGCTTCGATAAGATCCCAGGAGTAGTATTTCAGGACATAGGCGGCGGGAACTTCATCAAAAAAACCGTATCCATAGCCCGTAAAGAAGGGTGCGAATTCTTTTGCGAGCAATTCAATATCGTGTTTTTTGGCCCAGGTCGAAAAGGGCTCGGATAATTCGGACGGGATGCGATCAAATCCCGGCTCGGCAAGACGCTTGTACTCGTTGCACAGCACCCGATAGCGAAGGAGTGCCTGATAGGCGACTTGCAGACGATGAATGACGCCTTTTTTGGTCAGCGTGTTTCCTGTCTCGGCATCCAAAAACAGTGTTGGAGCAAAACTCACGCGCTTTGTTTCAACGCCGTATTTCTTGGCGATGGCGAGCGCGGTGCGATTGTTTCCGGACAATACACCGGCGCCGAGTTCATACGAGCAACTTTCGTGTTGGATCGTGCAACATTTTCCTCCGGCGCAATCGGCCTTTTCCAAAACGGTGATATCCGTATATCCCCTCTCGCGTAGGGTTTCTGCGGCGGTTAATCCGGCCGCGCCGGCGCCGATGATGCCGATCCGCATACTTATTTGATGACGCGCTTGATATGACCCAACACATCGCGTTTCAAAATCGCCGAAGCGGTCAACACGCCGCCCATACATGCACCGGCAATGCTGGCGATCATGACGTCTTGTCCGGTGAGGAAGAGGTTTTTGACCGGCGTCCAAGGCTTGAGGAAGTCCTGACGGAAACGTTTCGGCGTATGAGAGACACCGTAAATTTCCGCATGCGGATGGTTCATGAACTTCTTCGTTGAAAGCGGTGTTGATACCTCCATGTAATCAATCTTGCCGCGAAGTTGCGGTTCAACGCGATAGAGAATTTCAAGCAATTGGTCCGAGACCGTTTTCTTCATCGCTTCGTATTCGTCGCCGCGCTTTTTCCAGGCCGTCCCCTCCCATTTAGTGAACCACTCAAACGGTACGATGATGATCGCCTCCACTGTCGTGAGATCAGGATGCGTGGCTTGCCAATGAGGGTCTTTCGCGGCCGGGAACGAGATATACGCGACCGGAATCTCGCTTCCGAAGTCCTTATAATCGTGGCGGAGTTTGTCATGGTTGAAGCCGTTCTCCGGGAATACCCAGTAGTTGCACGCGGGGAGGTTCAAGGTCTTCGGCGATTCCTTAATGCCGATATACATGCCCATGTGCGCGCAAGAAGGCTCGAGCTGTTTCAACATCTCCGGCATACCATGCTTTTCCGCCACCTCTTTTGGTACGAGTTTCCCAAACGTGTTGTAAATGCCAGCATCGCTGATCACGCGCTTGGCGTAGATTTTCTTGCCATCCATCATCTCCACGCCGATAGCTGTGTTGTTCTCAACGAGCACCTGTTTTACCTCGGCATAGAACAAGCCAGCACCACCGGCCTTTTCAACCACGGATAAAATCGTGCGACCGATCATCCCGCTCCCACCAACCGGATACGCTCCGCCTTCCATGTAGTGATTCGCCAACAAGCCGTGCATGTAGAAACTGCTTTCCGACGGAAGAAGGCCGTAGTCACCGTATTGTGCGGTCAAAACACCAATCAGTTTCTCGTTGTCCGTGATCTCTCTCAGAACATCAATGGTCAAACGATCGGAGTACTTTAAGACGTTCTTACGCAGCATCTTGCCGAAGAGCTTTGCCAAGAACGGAGGGATAACTTTTTCCGCGTAATAACCGACGCCCAGCTTCTCGACTTCTTTCAGCAATTCAAAATATCGGTCGATCGAAGCGTGATCCTTGGCGTCGGGGAAATGTTTCTTCAGCTCCGCGCGAAGCTTTTCCCTACCACGCATGAAATGAAAATGCTCGTTACCGAACACGGCTCGATCGTAGGCGTCATCAAGCGGCGCCCACTCGAGCTTCTCATCCGTGATATATCGGAACACTTTGTTCAAAGCCGTGCCGGGAATATGGACCTGACCGACATAATGCAAGCCGACGTCCCAGGCATAGCCCTTGCGCTTGAATGAGTGGGTATAGCCTCCGATTTCGTAATGACGCTCCAGAATCAAGACGCGTTGTCCGGCACGGGCCAAAAGCGCGGCCGCGCTCAATCCGCCCATGCCTGAGCCAATGACAATTGCATCGTATTTCTCGCTATGGCCTTTGAAGGCGTTATAGAGGAGGGCGCTCATAAGATATTCGTGCCCCATCATAGGGCAATGCGGCTTTAAATGCTATCTTTCCCTTATGTCACGCTGGCATGTCTATATTCTCCGTTGCCGTGATGGAAGTCTGTACACCGGCATTTCCACGGATGTTGAGGCTCGTCTCAAAACGCATAATGCTGGTAAGGGAGCGGCTTATACGCGTAGCAGAAAGCCGGTTACGTTGGTTTGGTCCGAGGCCGCCAAGACGGAATCTAGGGCTCGAAAACGTGAGGCGGAGATCAAAAGTTGGACGAAAACGCAGAAAGAGGCATTATTGAGCGTATGACTGAACAAGAATGGCAGATGCAGTTGGAATCCGATGGGTTTTCCGACATTGGTGTTGTTTCGATTCGTCCTGGTGATATTTCGCCGGAACCACATACGCATGAGCAGGAAACGGTGCACATCATTCTGAAGGGCAAGCTTGTGATCACCGACGCTGCAGGCGTTGAGTCGGTTTATTCGCAGGGCGATCGCGTGGACTTCCCCGCCGGCACGACTCATGTCGCCAAGACAGGACCTGAAGGGATGAAGATGATGGTGGGGGTGAAGAAGTGACATGTTATGCAGGGTTCCAAGGTCATTAACATCCCCAAGCTAGCAGATCCGGACTATCGCAAGGGTTTTATTCGAGCCGTCATTTTGGACGGAGCTATCAAAAAGGGTCTTCTGCAGGAAAACAGGATTATTGAAGGTTGGGACGGGAAGCATCTACCCACTCTTTTTGCTGACATTCACTTTTTTCTTGTTTCAATGACTCTTGTGATGGATTCGTTATTGAGTTTGAAAAGCTTACATAAGACCGATCCTGTACTTAACGAGATATATAAGCATCATCTTCCCGAGCTTGAGGATTTGAATAAGTTCAGAGATCACCTAGAGCACATAACTGACGGTAGAATAGATGGGAAAGACAAGAAGGGACTTCCGTTGAAAAATCCGACAATGCTGGGTAATTTAATAAATGGAGAATACGATTTTGGTGGTGAAACATTCGATGTGAAGAAGGCGTTCCTTTTAAATCGTACAATTCAAAAGAAGATTAGAGAATGGAACCAGAAGAGATTCAAATATCCGATTTCATACTAAAAACCGCCCTTTGTGGGCGGTTTTTCTTTTACTTTTGTTTCGATTCGTTTTGGTCAGCGTAATGAAGCATGGCTTCGCTGAAGATCTTTGCGAGTCCCGGCTTGTACTTTTCGTAATAAGCCGTGAAACGCGGGTCATCGACATACATCTTGGCCAAACCGCGATACATCTCGAAGTTCGGTTCGTACCACGTGCGCAACGCATTGAAGTGCTGCGCGATAATCTCCTGGAACTGCGGGCTGAGCGCTCCGTGTACCGAGACTTCCGCGGCCTTCTTCATGAAGATGTCAGCGTCCTTTTTGTACTTCTCCATGTCGGCCTTGGTCGTCTTCGCATAGCGCTCCATGGATTGCTTATAGGCTTCCGTGTGGCCCCAACGCTGCTTCACCTCTTCGGCGTATTTTTTCACCGTGTCTTCGCCAAACTCATCGTACGTCTCTTTCAAGTCTTGTTCGTCCATAAGTTTGTTTTTTTCAAGTTTGATTAATGTCTTGTCGATCGTTTTGACGAGTCCAGTCAAACGCTTTTTCTTGAGCTCGATCATGACCTTGTGATCAAGCAAGGCCTGCTTCATATCGAAGTTCGGCGAGTTCATGATGCGTTTGATATCTTCGAGCGGAAAATCCAGCTCGCGAAAGAAGAGAATCTGCTGCAGACGGAGAAACTCGTCTTGTCCGTACTGGCGATATCCGTTCTTTTCGACTTTAGACGGTTTCAACAAACCAACCTCATCGTAATAATGAAGCGTGCGCACGCTGATTCCGGCCAGTTGGGCCAGCTTGTTGACCGTGTAAGTCATAGACAGGTTAGGTGTCGACCTTCACCTGATACGTAGACTAAACTATAACGTAACGTGATGGTCAATAGCTATATTAGCCCTTAGCTAAGGTAAAAATATACAGTGATTCTGCTCCGGCCTGTTTCAAAACCCTGTAACACTCATTGGTTGTGGCTCCGGTCGTGTAGACATCATCTAGCAAAAGTACAGGCCCGCTCACCTTTTCGAGGGCTTCAAATGCTCCGCTGACATTGGCTTGGCGCGCTTTCTCATCTTCCAGCTTTGCGTTGGAAAGAATTTGTTTGCTGCGCTTCAAAACTTTCTTGATTGATGCTTGCGGCGCCCACTCTTCCTTCACGATCTGCGCGATGACGGCCGCATGGTCAAAGCCTCGTTCTCGTAACCGGGATTCGGAGGTCGGAACTGAAACGATCGTGAGTTCCTTCAACTCAGTCCAATCAGGCTTCCCTACTTCCGACGCATACCTTTTCAATAGAGCTCGCAAACTTTCCTCTAAGCATCTTGCTCCAGAATATTTGTAGTTAGTGATGAGTTTGCGTGCGATTGGGTTCGCATACGGCGCAATTGAGGCGATGTCACCTTCTTTCTGTAGCAATGGGATGGAATTCAAACACGCCTGGCATAACCAGGCGTCATCTTTTCCGCAGCCCTGACAATAGGGCGGGAAAAGTAAATTAAGGATTGTACGGCTCCAGCGTGACATCAGAAGGAATCCAGTTGTCGCCGCTCTTTTGCATGGTGACCGTTACGATGACGGTTGCGACCATACGTGACTTGCCCTGTTCTTCAGTGATTTGTTGTGCCTGCACCTTCACGACGCCCGTTCCTGAGATTTCTGACGAAAGTGTACGGATGGTTTGCGAATACGACGGTCCAAATGTCGGATGATCGCGCTTAAGCTGTACGCGGCGAGCTTCGAGTTTGGCCTTGAGAGCATCCGTCACGTTCGCTTGAGCGTCACGTAAAGCCTGATAGTCATCCGCATTGGAGTAGGTCCCCTGTCGGCCCGCGAAATCCATGGCTTGGCGCTTTAGGGCTTCATCGGACTGGCGCTGCTTCTCGGTTGCGCTATTCGGATCAACCGGGGCCTCGTTCGTGGGCGGCTGCGGGGCAGACTTGGACGGATCAAATGGAACGCTTGCAGGTAGCGGTGCCGGCTGTTGCGTGGTTCCAGGTAAAGATGGCAAAACCGGGCGCAGGATGTACCAGAACACCAATCCCAGAGCCACAGCGGCCGAGACGATGAGGAGGATGAACAAGAGGCGTTTTTGGGGCTGCATATATTAGGAGGGTCTATTCTGACTTTCTTCAAATTCCTTCTTCTGCTGTTCGATCTTAAGCAATTGCTGCGGATTGGTCGTGACGATTTGGTCTTCGGTATACGACGCCACGACTTGAATGGCCGCGTGCTTGGAGCCGGCGAAGAAAATACCTTCACCCACACCTGATTCAAGCAGCAAATACTTTTCAGACTGGGTGAGCAAGAATGTGCGCGCGATTAGATCGATGGCTGCCGGAGATTGCTTCAAGAGCAGCTGCATCGAGCTATTGGTCACAATGGCCTGACCATATGGCGAGGTCAAAAAGTCGTTCACGTCCTGTGTGATGGTCGTGATGCCGAGGAAATACTTACGGCAGCGCTTCACCAGCGCGAACACGAACTTGGCCGAGTCTTCGCTCTGCATCAACCACCAGGCTTCGTCGATCACGAGAATGCGCTTCTTGCGTTCCGAGCGCACCACGTTCCAGATGTAGTTGATGATGGTGTAGATGGCCATCGGACGAAGTTCGTCTTCCAAATCACGCACCGAGAACACCACGAGCTGGTTATTCATCTGCACCGTGGTTGGTGAGTTCAACAAGCCTGCAAATGTGCCTTCTGTGAACTTCTTGAGCTTCACGATCAATTCGGCCGTGCCTTCCATACCTTCCAAAATGCTCTGGAAGTCCTGCATGATCGGCGGTTCAATCGTCAAAAGATCGGCACCGGGCGTGATGTCCTTCTTCGCATATGTTTCAAGCAAGGCACGGTCCAAAATCGAGTCTTCTGCCGTGGTGATTTTGCCAAGCATCAAACGCAACAAGCCTTTGATGGTGATGACACCGCTTCGAATAATGTCTTCGACGGAAAATGCTTCACCGGTCGGGCGCGGCAAATCAAATGGATTGATTTTGGAGCGCGAAGCCAAAGAGATATTGATATATGTGCCACCGACCGCGTCGGACAGCTGCTTATATTCCATTTCCGGGTCAATGACGATGACTTCCACGCCAAGCATCATCGAGCGGATGATTTCCAACTTCACGGTGTAGCTTTTACCTGCACCGGATGTGGCGAAGATAATCGCGTTCGCATTCTGCAATGAAAAACGATCGAAAATGATCAGCGAGTTGTTGTGGCGATTTACGCCGTACAAAATACCGTTGTCGCTGGTAAGTTCGGCTGATGTGAACGGAAAGCTCGACGCAATCGGCGACGTGCTCATGTTAAAGGTGATCTGCAACTCGTCATTACCGACAGGCAGCGTTGAGTTGAAGCCCTGTTCCGACTGGAAATACGAACGGCGCGTGTAAATCAACATCGAGGCAAAGGTGCTTTCGACTTGGCTGGTGACGCGTTCCAATTCGTCCTTGTCCTTTGAGTAGAACGTGCAATAAAACGCGAACTGGAAAAAGTGCTCAATGCCTTGCGTCAGGTCATCACGCAATTGCTCGATGTCGCGCAAAGCGGTTTCGGAAATCGGATCGCGTGGCTTGCCTGATTCTGCGTCGCCCGAGATCTGTGCTTCAAGCACACCTACCTTTTTCTTCAGCTGCTTCAACACCACATCAGCCTTGATCGGATAAAAGAACATCGCGATATCAAGCTGCGCTGACAAGTTGATAATCGGCGATGCCCAGCCGACCGTTACATAACGCGGATAAGTCACCACGAACAATGTGCGGCAAAATACATCGCCCAAACGTACAAATGACGGCTCCACCATCATCGAAGCCGGTGCAATCAAATCTTTAATCGACGCAACGCCTTTACGATAAATGCGCTCTTCTTCAAGCGCTACACGCTGTTCTTCCTGTTGGCGCTTCAATTCTTCGCGTGATGGTCCTTTTTGTAACTTAACATTGCTCACAGCCATTTGTGAGGGGTCCATCGGTTGCCGTTCGTTCGGATTGAATGCCATAGTTAGCCTTCTATTTGAAGCTTGTCGACGTCCGTCATGCGCTGGGTTTCAAACAATTCCGGATTGTAAACCGTGTAATACAGTTCAATCAGGCTTTGCGTGTCCAAAGCTACGGCGTTTAACGACATGGATGAAAGACCGCCAACAATCGTGTTTACACGCAACCCAAGATCGAACTTCATCTTTTGGAAACGGTCTTCGGACAGCTTGCCGGCAACGGTCGGAGTCAAAATATCCTGCAAGCGCTGGAAAAAGTTGCGTTGCGTTCCCCCGCCGGCCTGATCCGTCGGGCTATACGGCACAACGACGTAAAAACGCTTCTGCATGATCTCGCCCAACTTTACCAACTGCAAAATGAACTCACGGTAGTCACGGATCTGACGCTTGAGAAGATCGTTGGACAATGTTTTTTCGCTATCGGCAATCTGACGCATGTAGTTGTCGATGTTCATGCGACGCGACTGGATGACAATCTGAATCGGAAAATCCAAGCTGTTCAAGAACTGCATATACGCTTGGACAATAGCGTTCTGTTCATCAACCGACTTCAAAGCAAAGTTGATGCTCGAGACCAGTAACACGGAACGTAATGTCCCATCGCGCAGGATAACCAAATCATCGCGGATTTCCGCGATATCGAGATAGCGTTGAGAGGCTACCCCCGGGCGTGATCCAGCCAGTTTCTTGCTCTGCATACGTTACGGTCCGGTGTCCTCATCAGGATTATACACCCCTCCCGTGTTCACGGTGAGGGCAAGATCACGAAGACGGGTGGATTCCGGTCGCGATTTGGCTTTTGTAGCGATTTCCATGATCTTTGGCGGCTTGGTGATGAAGGCGCGGACTTCGGCATCGTTAAGGTCTTTGTTCCACACGCGCTTATTCGGCATGCGTGAGATGGTTTGCAGTACATTCACGAAAAAGAGATGGAATGGCTGGCCATTGATCTTCAAAAAACCGAATACGCCCGCAATACCTCCGATGAGAACGGTGGCAAAAATAAACGGAACAAACGTCAGCACTCGATACGCGATAAAAATAAGGAGCGTCGCACCTAGGCAGATCAAAAATTGGCGGACCGTGATCGGGCCGAGAATTTTGTCTTCGTTGTCAATGAATTGCGGTACGACGAATTTCTCCGGCATGGGTACATGATATCACGTAATTTTAGAACTGTATCCTTCCGTTCAAAGCGATAATCGACCCCAATTCTTCGGCGGTCGGAAGCCCCGGATCATTCTTTCGCTTCTCTTCAACTAATTCGGCCACAGGACGACCCGAGCTAAAGCTTTCGGCCACCAATCTCAAATACTGTTGCTGTAATTGTGATGAGCGCCACGCTTCCACGCCCTCGGTCCAGCGCTCAAACCCTTCGCGTTTAAGAGTCTCAAGCTTTTGCAACACGCGCTCAGCGGCCTGATTCGGGTCCTTCGACAAGCGACGATAGGCCTCAATGTCCATTTGCCGCATTTCATCGGCGAGCGAAGTCAGTTTGTTGGTGGACGCCATGATGCCATCCACCATCGGTCTTATCGGTTGATTTTGGCTTGTACCTATCGGCTGCTTGTTCCCCTCCATAATGATTTGGCGCAATGCTTCATCGCCTTTGGCTGCCATGACCTTATTACGATACCACTCGGCATGTTCGGCGCTTTCGCGCTTCTTACGCTCTTCAACCCGCGATTTCTGATCTTCCTGAACTGCCTGGATCTTTAAACGCGCCTCCTCCTCCACGGCAGCACGTTTTTCTCGATACGTGTTTTCAATTACTTCGGTGATGCGGTCGGATTCGGCAGCATCAAAGCCCATTCCACCGACTTTTTCTTCACGCTCAAGCATCTGACGAATCTGTTCGCGGTTACGCACATCCCGCAACCGGGATGAAATGAGGTTCGTGAGGCGCGTGAGCTTAAACTCCTCGAGCGGTTTTGCGAGATTGATGTTCTTCAATGTCTCGTTAATAGTGGCTTCAAGAACCGGATCAAAACGGCGCTCGCGCTGTTCCCCGATCATTCCCTCGGTTTTTTTGTCGCCGGTCTTGGCTGCCGATGAAGCGATTGATGCCTGTTCCTGTTCCGCATCATTCTGATAATTCTGAAACCAATCCGCATATTCAGCTTCAGACATGACCTGAGTATTGCCGAGGAAATTCACCATTTGCTTCACGAAGCCTTCTGCTTGCTGCTTAGCGAAGCCCAATCCCCCTTCGACTTGCGGGCGCTGGAGAATATCGAGTACTTGTGCCTCATCACGCACGCCTTTGATGTAAGAGACCATCACATCGCGCAAACGCGTCACAAAAGCCTCATCTAGCAAGCTGATCTTTGCCAAACTTGCGATGCGACGAGCCGCAGCACCGTAAGAAACCGGACGCAAAGACACGCGAAATACGCTTTGAATTTCACTTTGAGGCACTCCCAGCTCAACCAATCGCCCTTCGACATCCCAAGGGACCAGATCCGCCAAAGGAAGCACCACCCACTGCAAGACGGTGCGTTCTACATCCTCGGGTTTTCTGTCCCCTGCCAGCGTTCGAACGCGATTGATGAACTCGCCGCGTGATGTCTTCAAAAACAACAAATCCCAGACAATATCCATGACGCGATCCCAAGCGTCATTGTCGTAGCCGAGTTTGGCCTGAGCTGCATATTCACGATCATCAGACTCCTTACTTAACAGAAACGCCTGAACCGAGCCCGGTTGATTGTCATAGAACTCGAGCCATTGATTGCGTTTCATACCCTGCGTTATTTAGTCTCTTCCTCAATGATGAACTTAAGCTTACCCGGGAAGCGCTTGCGTTCTGCTTCAACGGTGCTGTTGAGTGCTTTGCGAATCTCTTGGTTTGCTTTGATAACCGCTTCTTCTGCAGCATTCGGTGCGCTACGACCTGACTTCTTGAAGTCTTCTTCAATCGAAGCATTCACGCGAACGATCTCTTCAATGGCCTTGTCCTCCTTCTTGCCCGCTGTACCGGCCTTACGCATGGCTTCGTAGGACGTGATCACTGGAGTCATAGCCGAGGCGATCTTCAGCTGCTGGTCGTTACCCAATTTCTTAATGTCGCCTGCAACGCTATTCACCAAGTCCATCTTGCCCGATGCGGCTTCAGCAGTGATTGCATCAGTTACGATATTAAAGTTGAGGTTCTCTCCATTGCGCTCCAAGCCTCCCTTGATTGCATCGTCGAGACCCTTATTCTCCAAAACGCCGAGTACAGCTGTTCGCAGTTCTCCGTCGAGACGGTCCAATTCGGAGCGCAAGAACTGATCATCGAAGTTGGTCACTCCGGTTTCATTGGTTGCGTTCGCCAAGGCTGACTGAATCTGTGCGTTGACGCTGTCCAAACGGGCCTGCGCCTGTTTGGCACGTTCCGATTGAATCGGCGAAGTGCCTGTTGCGCCAGGCATGCCGAGCATCGCTTCCGGTCCTGCGGCCACACCCGTGATGGCGCCTGGCAAGGCGGTAAGCTGCTCGATTTCCGAACCAAGCTGCTGCATTTTGCCTGCGGCACGCATCGGCATATTGAACATGCGCGCCTTCCCATTCTCATCCTTACCCATGTGTAAATTCTGCAATTGAGCTGCGTTCATTGTACCGGTACGCGTTCCCTTGCTTGGGTCGGCCGGATCAACCATAAGCTCTCCGGTGTTGCCACGGACAAGTTTTTCAAGGGACTCGACATTTTCCCGAAGATCTTTATCCGTGATCTTGTCTTGGAACTGTTCCATCTTGGCGCGATCAATACCGGTGATGGCCCCATCTTTATCTTTCGAGAAGACGCCCGCCTGATCCATGATTGCGTGCAAAGTCGCGCCATCGGACTTGGCCGAAGCTGACATTCCGTTAAGCGCTTTCTTATCTGCAAGAAGCTTCTTCGCGATCTTTGTCTTGTCGAGAGCCAAGTTCGGGTTTTCTTTAATCTGATCGTCAATTGAACGCATCATGTCTTCGTCACCGATCTTCTCCGCAGTCTGACGTGCCTGCGCCAAGAAATACGCCTGACGTTGCTGTACATCTCGATCGGCCTTCTGCGAGGCACGATTCTTGATCATGTCTTTGTCACCGACCAACTTATCATCAAGAGCCTTACCGCTTAGACCCTGAGCAGCCAACTCATTCTTGCGTTCAGCAGTAACTTGATTGATATACGACGGCATCAATTCGTCCTTAATGGCTGTCGCATTCTTCTTACCTGCACGCTCCAACATCTGATCGGCAAAAGCCTGGTTTTGACCACGAGTCGGAATCAGGCCACGTTGCTGGGCGTTCACAATGGCACGCTGCTTCGTAGACAAGAATTCGTTGCCCTTCGCAGCCTCCTTGCGCTCTTCCGCATCCAAGCGCGCATTGCGCGTCATGCCGGCCTTCAAACCCTTCTGAATGACATTCGGCGTCAGACTACGCATCAAAGGCAAGGCTGTAACCGCCGCACCGGCCGTGGCCGCCTTGCCGGAAATGTCCAAACGACGATCGGCATAGCGAGCACCGGCATAACCAAGCAAGAACGGTGAAGCTGCTAACAAACGCCCGCCAGACTGCGCGTAATTGCTGACCGTCTTTGCGTACTTACCGAGCGTTTCGCTAATCGCGCCTGCTGCGCTGACGGCAGCATCAAGACCCATCAACATCAGCGTGACGCCAACGATAAACGATGCGACATCTTGTGAAGTACCAACGCTCGTCAAGAACAAGTTCAATGTCGGGTTCGTTAATTCGATATTAAGCGCGGGAGCTAATCCACCTTCGCCTGATGATGATTGCGTGATCGCGAATGTCAGCCAGAGAAAAAACGCCATGACAGGACCACCGGTCAAAAGCGCGCTCAAGCGTGCCCAGTACTTTCCAGTGAACGGATCAACAGCTTTTTGCAGCTTACCCGGCAACGCCGTGGCAAACAAAGCAATTGGCGACAAGATAAGAGCGATCCAAAGGCCCACGATGCGGAAAATAAGGTAGGCCGTCATGATGATGATCACACCAAGTGCGATCGAAAGCATGAAAATGGCCAACATCAAAGCCAAGATAATGTTGATCTGGTCAATTGTGCCCGTCACTTCCCCACCGTTTACGCTTTCGACTGTTCCACCACCTGTCGGAGGTGCCATGCGGAACACGGCATCCAATTTTAATGCCGAAACAAGGTTACCCGGACCTGCTTGAGCAAATGCATTCACGAAGGTGAGCATCATCACCTGCGAGAAGTCGATTAACAGTTGAATCAGGGTACGTGAGAAGTTGATCAAAACTGCCATCAACAGCAATTTCGGAAGCACGCGCTTGTAGTGAAAGCTGTCTTCATACCCAATGATGCTCGAGAAGGCAGACAAGAGCAGCACGATAATGAAGAACATGTTAACGATGTCGCGGACAATGACCCAACCGCGCTGAACCACGATGGTGGAGCCGAAATCATTATAGGATGCGAATGCAATGAGAATATCCGTGAAGAAAACGAGGATTTTACCCAAAAAGCTGCCGACAATCAGGAGAATTTCGGCAATAACATATAAAAAGTAACAACGCACCGTTGAAAGAGGACCGCCTTCGGCTGAACACAATGAGCTGTCCGCTGTACCGACGGGATTCGGTTCTGCGAGTTCGGAGGCGTCTGGTACCGGTGCCGGGGTCGGTTCAACTGAACCGTCGGTGCGACAGCTGCTTCCATCGGTTGAGCCGTAACGACTCATGCCTCCGGTGCCTGCACAGGAATCTACACAGGACTGACATGTACTCTGATCTGAAGTTGAGCCGCCCGAACAAACACACTCAGCCGCGAGCGCTGAATCAATCGAAATCGGCGCAAGCGCCAACCCCATCGCCAACAAGAAACCTAAACAAGCGGTTCCAAGGAGCGATGACCACGAAAAACGGTGCGCCTGCGCGTGCGGCATAGACGATGACATCATACCATAAATATATTGTGGCTGTTTGGGGACAACGTAGGGGCGGGGTCACCCCGCCCCTACGATTGCGCATGTCATCTATTCTTGGTATCTTCAGTTTTGTTTTTGAAGACCCACGAAGATGCTCTCCGTCAATTTTTTGAACTCTGATCCCGACACGTCGGCCCGACGTAAGACCTGGATATTGGCCGGCGTTTTCGCGCTGGCAGTTTGCGCGCTTTCTACGGCTGGCGCGGCTGCCTCGTATCGTTCGGTTCAACACGGTTCCAGCGTAGTCGATGAGTTCGTCCGTCTTCCCGGCATCAATGAGGTGCGTACCCTTGTGTTTGGAAATACGGGGCCTGCGCCATTAGTCAAACCCGATCGCCATACAATGAATATCCTTATTCTTGGCATTGGCGGCTTTGGTCACGAAGGTTCTTTGTTGACCGATACGATTATCCTCGCCAGCGTCGATCTGAAGGATAAAAAGGTCGGCATGCTTTCGATTCCGCGCGACATGGCGTGGAAGCGCGAGGATGGTAATTACGAAAAGATCAACTCCGTTCATGCGTGGCTCGAGCAGGATAATCCGGGCAAGGGAGCAAAACTCACAGCAGAAAAGTTTTCCGAATTTTTTGGAACACCGATCGATCACGTCTTGCGCATCGACTTCCGTGGTTTTGCGGCATTGATTGATGCGCTAGGCGGCATTGATATTAATGTCGAGCGTGGGTTCACGGACGAGCAATATCCAACATTGGATGAAAAGTACCAGACGGTTTCCTTCCGTAAGGGTCAACAGCACATGGACGGGAGCACGGCTTTGATTTTCGCACGCTCGCGTCATGGGAATAATGGCGAAGGGAGCGACTTTGCGCGCAGCCATCGCCAGCAGATGATTATGCTCGCTGTTCGTCAGCGCTTACTCTCGTTGAATACGCTTGCTGATCCGGCCAAGATGGCAAAACTGTATAGCGCTGTCGCAAACCACATTCAAACCGACCTCTCACCCTGGGACGCGATTTCTTTTGCGCCGCTCATTCAAGATTTTGACCCGAGCAAACTCACGACACATGTTCTGACGGATGCTGAGGACGGTGAGCTTGTGTCAACCAGCATCAACAACAACTATCTTTTGTTTGCGAAGGGCGGCAATTGGGAGCCTATTAAGTCATTGGCCCAAAACCCATTCCAGACCAAGGAAGAGCTAAAAGCCGCCTCCCCTGTTTTAGCTAAAATCGAGGTAAGAAACGGTACATTTCACACGGGTTTAGCCTATCAAGTATCGAATTCGCTCAAATTACAGGGCTACGATTCGAACAATATGGGCAATGCCAGTTATCGCCAGTATAAAAGGAGTTTGGTCTTTGACTTGACGAATGGCAAAAAACCTGATGACTTAGCCAAACTTATCAGTTCCCTAAACGCCGACTTGTCCATGTCCGAGGTCAGTTCCACTACCGGAGCGGACGGCAAGGTTAAGCGCGTGGTGTATGGCGAAGCCCTGACCAAGGAAAATGTGATTGATGAGACGACGGATTTTCTTGTCGTGTTAGGTGAATCTTCTTATGCCAGCGAAACAAAGCCTCAAACTCAACCGTAGCCTTCCTCGTGTTGCCATTGTTGGTCGCACGAATGTCGGTAAGTCCACGCTCTGGAATCGCATGTGCGAATCCGGTCGTGCGGTGGTGAGCCCAGATGAACATACGACGCGCGACCGTGCCTACGGCCGCGTACTTTGGAAAGGTTCTGCGTTTGAGATGATCGACACTGGCGGCATGGATACGGAAAAGGATGTGATCGGCGAAGGGATCCATGAGCAGGCTCTTTTGGCGATTCAGGAAGCGCAGCTTGTGTTGTTTGTGATTGATGCGCAGGCTGGCGCGCTAACGCAAGATGTAAAACTTGCTCGAGAGATGACCCGCTTGAAAAAGCCGTTGATTCTCGTCGCGAACAAAGTCGATACGCTCAAATATCTTCCGCAAGCATCTGAAGCCGCGATTTATAATCTTGGTTTGGGTGATCCGCGCGCGGTGAGCGCCGCTACCGGTCTTGGTATTGGTGACCTTTTGGATGAAATTGAAATCACGCTCGACAAGGCCGGTCATCCAGCTCAGCCGATTCCTGACCATACTTCTTTGAAGCTGACCTTGGTCGGTCGTCCGAATGTCGGAAAGTCTTCGATTGTAAACGCTATTCTCGGCGAGAATCGCGTCATCGTCTCCCCTATCCCGCACACCACGCGCCAGCCCCAGGACACCGAAATCATGTACGGCGACAAGCCGGTAACGATTGTTGATACGGCCGGCATGCGTAATCGCGCCAAGATCGAAAAGGGCGTCGAAGCCGCAGGTATTGAACGCAATATGGGCGCCGTGCACGAAGCTGACGTTGCGTTGCTCGTGTTTGATGCCACGCAGGATCCGACCGTTCAGGACCGCCATCTCGCGGGTCTGCTTGAAGAATCAAACAAGGGAATCATTCTTGTCGCGAACAAATGGGATTTAGTCGAAGATAAGAAAACTGGAAGCACGAATGACTACGAATTCCTGATTCGTCAGCTATTCCCCTTTTTGAACTGGGCTCCGATGGTTTTCGTCAGCGCCAAAGAAAAACAGCGCACGTCATCGTTGATTGATATGGCGTTTAAGGTGCAGGAAGAGCGCTATCGTCACATTGATTACAATGCCGTGAACCGCTTGCTGAAGGCTACCATCAAAAAAATGAAGCCGTTGGCCAGCTACGGCGCTCACTCGCCTCGTATTTACGATGCCGCTCAGGTCGGTCATGCGCCGCCGTCTTTCTTGATCACCGTTCACGGTGACAAGGATAACTTGCATCCGAACTGGTTGAAATTCTTCGAAAAGCGTTTGCGTGAGAAGTTTGAATTCACCGGCACGCCGATTGAAGTGAAGGTACGCCATCTTCCGGTCGCGAAATCCAGCAAGCCGCGTAACGTTCAGGGTCCGGGTATGATCGCGGTCGCGGGCAAGATTCGTGAGAAGAAGAAGTTGGTAAACCAGACCATGCGTCGTCAGAAACATGGTGGACGCCGCTACTAAGACAAAACTCCCCCGTAGAGCGCTCACGCTTTTACGGGGGAGTTTTTAGTACCTGTGAACGCTACCGTCGTAGCCTCTTTCGATTTTCGGGGTTTGGGTACGTTGCGATCCGGAAGACGGGCCGGGAAATGCCCTAAAAAACTGCGCTAGGACAATAAAACCAAACAAAAAACACGTAGTGAGCACAACCGCAACGATAAGTACTACGTATTGTGTTGTTTTTTGCATATCTAGCCAACTATAGCATATGATCCTGACATGAAACTCATTGTAGGACTCGGTAATCCGGGTAAGGAGTACACCGGAACGCGTCACAATCTTGGATTTGAAGCTCTTGATCATCTCGCCCAAAAACTCGAGACATCTTTCAAGACGGACAAGAAATTCCAAGCCGAAATCGCTGAAGCGCATGTCGGTTCTGAAAAAGTGTTGCTCGCTAAGCCAACAACCTTCATGAACCTTTCCGGTGATGCGGTTCAGGCTCTCAAATCTTTCTACAAGCTTGAGAATGCAGATATTTTGGTTCTACACGACGAAATGGATTACGAACCGGGCAAAGTAGCTTTCTCAATCGGTGCTGGAACAGGTGGAAATAACGGCGTCGCATCTATCCAAGAACGCTTGGCAACCAAAGATATCGCCCGCATTCGTCTCGGCATCGGCCGTCCGACGGTTGAAGCGGCCGAAGACTATGTTTTGGGTCGACCTTCAAAGGAACACCGCACATCAATCGACAAAACGATCGAAACCGCGTCTGACATGTCTCTCGCATGGGTGAAGGAGGGCTTGACAAAGGCGATGAATGTGTGGAACGCAGTAAAGAGTGCTTAACCAATACCCAATCGAATTTATCCGGGCTGATGATGCCCGATTCCCTCCGTTGCTGCGAGAAATCGCTGATCCACCGGAGGGTTTATTTGTTCGTGGAAACTTGAAAGACGTTCCCGCTATCTCGGTTGTTGGTACGCGACGTTGTTCAGCGTACGGAAAACGCGCGACTGATGAGTTGGTTGGTGGTTTAGTTTCTTCCGGACTTGGAATTATCTCCGGTTTGGCATTCGGCATTGATGCTGAAGCGCATAAAGCGTGTTTGGATGCTGGCGGATACACAATTGCCGTGCTCGCCACGGGCATTGATGACGACACAATTTATCCGCGTGAGCATGTTCATCTTGCAAAGCGCATTCTTGAAAGTGGTGGCGCAATCATTTCCGAATATCCGCCCCATTCCCCTTCTTTCAAATACGCATTTCCAAAGCGCAATCGAATTATCGCGGGCATGACACCGGCGACCGTCATTATCGAAGCATCGAAAGACAGCGGCTCGCTTATCACCGCGAGACTCGCGTTGGAAAGTAATCGTGAAGTGTTGGCCGTACCAGGATCTATCTTCAGTTCGCAATCAGACGGTTGCCATGAGCTTCTTCAATTGGGCGCCAAAGCGATTCGTTCCGCGGAAGATATCTTGAACGCGCTATGCCTCGATCGACCCGAACTGATGGCTGAGACCAGGGCTTCCATGCCCCTGACCGAGCCCGAAAGTCGAGTCTATGCTGCGCTTGATGTACCGACCCATATCGACCAATTAGCTGAGCGTTTAAATGAGTCTACAGCTCACTTATCCGCCTGTTTGGCCCTGCTTGAGCTTAAGGGTTATGCGGTGCACCAGGGCGGCCAAATATGGCTAAAAAAAGGGCTTTTCGCCAAAACACTCTATAAATGATATAGATAAGCGGACTTATGCATCTCGTTATCGTTGAGTCGCCCACCAAGGCGAAGACCATACGCAAGTTCCTGGGTCCTGACTTCCAAGTCGTGGCTTCCATGGGGCATGTGCGTGACTTGCCGGCTTCTGCCGACGAGATTCCTGAAGCGTTCCGCAAACAGGAGTGGGCCAGTCTTGGGGTGAACATCGATAAGGATTTTGAGCCGATTTATATTGTATCCAGCGGCAAGACGAAAGTTTTGACCGAACTGAAGAAGCTTCTGAAGAACGCAGAAGACGTTTACCTGGCAACCGATGAAGACCGAGAAGGAGAAAGCATCAGCTGGCACCTGTTGCAGCTCTTGAAGCCGAAAGTTCCAGTGAAGCGCATGGTGTTTCATGAAATCACAAAGACGGCGATTGAAGATGCCTTGTCGCATCCGCGCGAGATTGATGAAAAGTTGGTACGCGCTCAGGAAACACGCCGCATCTTGGACCGTCTTGTCGGTTATTCGGTTTCCCCGGTGCTTTGGAAAAAGATTGCGTATGGCTTGTCTGCTGGTCGCGTTCAATCCGCTTCGCTGAAGGCGATTGTTGATCGCGAACGTTTGCGCATGGCCTTCCGCAAGGGTTCTTACTGGGATGTCGGAGCCGAGCTTTCAAAAGACGGAACACCGTTTGAAGCAAAGTTGATTTTAGAAAAAGGAAAGCGCATCGCCAGCGGTAAAGATTTTGATGAAAACACGGGCACACTGAAAGAAAGTGGTAAGGACTTGTTGTTGCTTGACGAAGCTGGCGCAAAAGCCGTTGCCGATCGCGTAAAAGATGCAAAGTGGAACGTGGTTGAAGTCACGGAAAAGCAGATGCATCGCAAGTCCCCGCCTCCGTTCACGACATCGACCCTGCAGCAGGAATCAAACCGCAAGTTGAGCCTCTCATCGCGTGAAACCATGCGCGTGGCGCAGTCTTTGTACGAAAAGGGTCATATTACCTACATGCGTACCGACTCGGTCAACCTTTCCAAGGACGCCGTTCACAATATTCGCGGCTTGGTGACGTCTAAGTACGGCGCAGAGTATTTGGGGCCTGAGCGTAATTTTGCGGCTCAGGCGGGTGCTCAGGAGGCTCATGAGGCCATTCGTCCTTCGCTCTCGTTCACTCCTCCGCAAGATATCGGCCTTTCAGGCGCCGAACACGACGTGTATGAGCTTATTTGGATGCGTGCGATCGCTTCGCAGATGAAAGAGGCCGAGCAACTCCAGATTTCGGTACAGCTCGAAGCCGCCGAAGCGACGTTTCAGGCAACGGGGATGCGCATCATCTTCCCGGGTTTTTTGCGCGCGTATGTTGAGGGCGCTGACGATGTCGGACACGCACTTGAGGATCGTGAGAAGGCTTTGCCAGCTCTCGCAAAGGGTGATCATCCGGACTGCATCAAGGCCGAAGGTCAGGCACACGAAACAAAGCCGCCGGCACGCTTCACCGAAGCCGCGCTTATTCAGTACATGGAAAAAGAGGGTATCGGTCGTCCGAGTACCTACGCTTCAACCATCAGCACCCTGCTTGATCGCGGGTACGTGCGCAAAGTGGGTAATGCACTGGTCCCAACATTCACGGCCATGTCGGTGACGCAGCTTCTCGAAAACCACTTTGGTGATTTGGTGGATGTTGGTTTCACATCAAAGATGGAAGCATCGCTTGACCGCATTGCCGAAGGAAAGGAAGACTGGCTCCCCTATCTGCGCGCATTCTTTCTCGGGAAAGATGGCTTGAAGGAAAAGATCGCTCGTGAGCTTGAGATTATTGTTCCTGAGCAAGCGAAGACGGTTGATTTGCCGAACCTAAAGAACTACCGCATCAAGGTCGGTAAGTTTGGCCCATACGTCGAATCCACGCTTCCGAACACGGGAACAGATATCAAAGCATCGCTTCCCGAAGCCCTTGCTCCCGGTGATGTGGATGAAGCGGCTCTCCAGGCCGTTCTCGCTGATTCACAAAAGGGCCCGACTTCACTTGGAACCGATCCGACCACCGGCAAGTTTATTTATCTTCGCACTGGCTCATACGGTCCGTACCTGCAGCTCGGTGAGGAGGAAGAGGGCTCCAAGGTAAAGCCGAAGCGTGTCAGTATTCCGAAAAATGTTCCGCTTGAGACATTGGACCTCGCAAAAGCGCTTTCGATTCTTTCACTTCCGCGTTTATTGGGTACGAACCCTGCAACGGGTAAGGAGGTACGCGCCGGTTTGGGTCGCTTTGGTCCGTATATTGTCCATGACGGAGAATTCCGTTCGCTCAAGAAAGAGGACGATGTGCTGACGGTTGAATTGCCACGCGCCTTGGAGCTGATGGCCATGCCGAAAATGGGTCGCGGGCGTCCTTCAGGCGGTAAGGAAATCGGGAAGCATCCCGAAGACAATAAACCGATTACGCTTCATAACGGTAAGTTCGGAGCTTATGTAAAACATGGCAGCGTGAATGCCACGATTCCGAAAGACATGAAACCGGAAGACGTCACGCTTGCACAAGCGGTCGAGTTGATCGAGCAGCGCGCAGCCAAGGGCCCAAAAAAGCGCGGACGAACGAAAAAGACCGCCTAATGGCGATCTGATCCTCCGCTCAACTGACGATTGATCCAGCGGCGAATAAATGAGGGCTCGGGCTTAATGTCCGGGCCTTCTGCTTTTACAGGTTTGATATCGGCGATTCCTCCACGAGGTCCAACAACGATGTTGTCGTTATAGAGCGGCTCGGTTGATGAGCGCGAGGGCGGTCTTTCATTGGCTGCAAATGGGCTGGTTGCAGGCATCACATCTGTGGGTCCTTTTGGACCCTCAGGACCTTTTGGTCCACTTGGAGGAGCGGCGGCGAGCGGAGGTTGATTAAACGCTTCCCCTCCATAACTTCCACCGGTGGGATTGCTCGGAGCGGAACCGCTGATTTCCGGCAAACTCATATATGCCGCCTCAAGAGCGCTGGCCTTTGTGTGGGCGAGCGCTGAAGCCCGGGCGTGCTCGTTTATGGCGTCCTGGTCACCTTGAATGTGCGCCTCGGCGAGCTCCGTAAACGCTTGCGCCTCTTGATGCTTAGCTTGAAGCACGGACACGTACATCTGCTCGACATTCGTCAGTTTGGCCAAGTCCTGAGCCGACATCGCTAGCGTCTGTGGATCGATGTTCAGTCCATGTTCTTTCGCGAATGAGGTCAGCGCTTCGTGATTTTCTTTAATCTGTATCGCAGCTGCATCACGCTGTTCTTCAAACTCGGATGTATCCACCTTTGCTTTTGGAGCTTCGACGGCCGCTACACCCACCGGTACGATTTTCGCCACCTCCACTGCCGGAGTTGGTGCAGGCGCGGCTTCCGGAGCAGCGACCCCCATGGCTTTTTGTACTGTTTCGACTGCTTTGGCCTCAGTGGCTTTCACTTTTTGATATGCGCTATCGTTCGCCGCTTCCATTTGGCTCATGACGGCTTGCACTTCGGGGGTGACAGGCAGGATTTGCGGATTTACCTCGGCTTTTCCTAGTCGCTTGAGTGCCGCGACCTCCTCAACTGCCTTTCCGCGGAAAATACTGACTACTTTTTCCGGTGAGCCGCTTTCTAAAGCCTTCTCAACTGGGCTATGTTCGGGTGTTGATTTTGTTTCGAGCCGCGCTTCTTGTTGAGGGAGCTGTTCCTGCTCATCAGCGGGCTGAATTGCGCGGGCGGCTTGTGCCATATGCGCAGATGATAGTACCTTGGAGGCCATGCTGTCGAGCGCCAAACAACCCCCGACGATAGACGCGCTATGCGCGCTTGTTTCGTCATACGATGCGAATGCCAAGCCCGAGCTCATTCGCAAGGCGTATGAATTTGCGAAAGAGGCCCATGAAGGGCAAAAACGCGCGACCGGCGAACCCTATATCATCCATCCCTTGGCCACGGGCATGACCTTGGCCGAAATGGGTCTTCCTGCACCGATCATCATTGCGGGGCTGCTTCATGATGTACCAGAAGACACGAATCGTACGCTTGAGGACGTTCGTGAAGCGTTTGGCGACGATGTCGCAACCATGGTTTCAGGCATCACAAAACTCGGCAAAATCAAATATCGTGGCATGGAGCGCTACATCGAGAACTTGCGCAAGATGTTTTTGTCCATGGCCGCCGACGTGCGTGTGGTGTTCGTAAAATTCGCAGATCGCCTCCACAACCTGGAAACGCTCGAGGCGATTCCTCCAAAGAAGCAATTCCGCATCGCGCTCGAGTCACTGGAGATTTACGCGCCCATCGCCAACCGCCTTGGTATGGGTGAAATGAAAGGCCGTCTGGAGGATGCAGCCTTTCGCTACGTGTTGCCGAAGGAATATGCCTGGGTGAAGCAACTCGCTGCTACGGGTCGCGCGGAAAAGCATGAGTATCTGCAGGGCATCACGAAGCGCACGGAAGATATTTTATTTGAAGCGGGCTTGAAGAACATTATCGTGCAAGGGCGTAACAAATACCTCTATTCGCTCTATCGCAAGCTGCTGAAAAACGAACGCAATATAGCGCGCATTTACGACTTGATCGCGGTACGTGTGATCGTTGATACCATGGCCGATTGTTATGCAGCGCTGGGCATCATTCATGCCGAATGGACGCCGCTCAAAGGACGAATCAAAGACTACATCTCCCAGCCCAAGCCGAACGGCTATCAGTCTTTGCACACGACTGTGTTTTGCGAAGATGGTGAAATCGTCGAATTCCAGATTCGTACAAAAGAAATGCATGCCATGAACGAATACGGTATTGCTGCCCACTGGAGTTATGATGAGAGCGGTAAAGTGAGCGTCGGAGGCTCATCGAGCAAGGGCAGCTCACCGGAATGGGTTAGTGAGTTAGCCGCAATTCAGCAGGAAATGGAAGATCGGAAAACCTACGTCACATCCCTCGAGGAATTAAAGATCGATGTCTTTAAGGACAGAATTTTCGTTTTTACGCCGCGCGGTGACGTGATTGATCTTCCGGAAGACAGTACTCCGGTTGATTTCGCCTACGCGATTCACACCGATATCGGAAACACTTGTACCGGTGCCAAAGTGAATGAAGAAGTAGCCACGCTTGATCGCGTTCTAAAAAACGGCGACATGGTTGAAATCATGGTCGATAAATCGCGCAAAGGACCGAACCCTGACTGGATCAAGTTCGTGAAAACCCGTCACGCCAAATCCAAGATTCGTCAGACCGCAAAATCCACCCTGACGGAGTGGATTAAGGGAATGCTTCCTGGTTCGAAATAGTTACTCCGTCAAACGTCCCAACAGGTTGGAGAAATCTTCATCGGAGTTGAAGTGGATTTTGACATCCCCTGCTCCGCGTTGATTTCGGGTAATCGAGACCTTTGTTTTTAACGCTTCACGTAAACGTTGTTCGGCATCCATCAGATTCGCATCCTTCATGGTTGAGCCGGGCATTCGAGCCGCAACGCGTGTTTCGGCCTGACGTACCGTGAAGTTGCCGGCCAGCATGGCGCGGAAAAGCTCCAAGCGTTCCGCATCAGTTGGTAAGGATAGCAGCGTGCGGCCATTGGAGGTTGAAATCTTCCCCTCCATAAGCGCTTGCTGGATTTCTGCCGGAAGCTGCAGCAAACGAACCATGTTTGCCACCTGAGGGCGGCTTTTGCCCATTTTGTGCGAAACCTGGTCCTGAGTCATTCCAAACTCATCAATCAGGCGTTGATAGGCCTTCGCTTCTTCGATCGGATTCAAGTTCGCGCGCTGAACGTTCTCGATGATGGCTAACTCGAGCTTCTGAAGCTCGGTCGCTTCACGCACAAGGGCCGGAATCGTTTTCAAACCGGCGATCGTTGATGCGCGCAAACGTCGCTCACCGGCAATCAACTGATATGTGCCATCACCTTTTGGTGTGACGACAATTGGTTGAAGAACGCCATGTTCACGAATACTTGAAATCAAATCTTCCAAATCTCCGTGGTCGAATTGAACGCGCGGCTGATGCGGGTTGCGTTCAATGGAAGAAACGGGAATTTCCAAAACGCGTTGACCTTCTTGTTGGCGTGGCTCGTATTTCTGAATAGGAACCTCTGTAGAAACAGGCTGCGGGGCAGGCGCAACAGGATTCATCTCGCGAGACTGGTCTTGCGGTGATTGAGAGGGCTTCTGGGGAATGATGGCTCCCAATCCCCGACCTAAACCTGACTGGCGTTGCAAGATCATACGTTGCGGATCACGTAACCACCTGCTTCTCGCTCGATAATTTCTTGCGCGAGGTATTCATACGCCTTCGCGCCCTTGGAGTAGCGATCAAACTGAACGATTGAGCGTCCGAATGACGGAGCTTCTGCTAAGCGCACATTGCGCGGGATAATGGCTTTAAAAATATTGTTTGGGAAATACTTATATAACTCCTGCACTACATCGTCTGATAAGCGTGTGGTTGGATTATACATGGTAATCACCGCGCCGAGGACATCAATCTCCGGGCGGATGTTTTCTTTCACGAGTTGTACCGTTTCCAGAAGCTGTCCGAGACCTTCAAGTGCATAATACTCGGCTTGTACTGGAATCAGAATTTCATCAGCAGCGACAATGCCATTCAGCGTGATAAGACCAAGCGTCGGAGGACAATCAATCAAAATAAAATCGTAGTCATTACGAATTTCGAGCAGCGCATCACGCAGCTTGAACTCTCGACGCTGCATCTCCACCAACTCGACGTTCAAACCGGCTAA
>CAZQSK010000007.1:0-38761 GCA_964596245.1 uncultured Gammaproteobacteria bacterium | reverse complement strand
CGGGTCCCCGTCTATTCCTTTGAGTTTTAGCCTTGCGGCCGTACTCCCCAGGCGGAATGCTTAATGTGTTAACTATTTTAACCGACACTGGGAGGGTCGATACTCCCAATATCTAGCATTCATCGTTTAGGGCGTGGACTACAGGGGTATCTAATCCCTTTCGCTCCCCACGCTTTCGTCCCTGAGTGTCAGAAGTGTTCCAGCGAGCTGCCTTCGCATTTGGTGTTCTTACCGATATTAACGCATTTTACTACTACACCGGTAATTCCGCGTACCTCTCCCATCCTCGAGCTGAACAGTATCACCGGCGGTCCCTAGGTTGAGCCTAGGGATTTAACCGGTGACTTGCTCAGCCACCTGCGGACGCTTTACGCCCAATAAATCCGGATAACGCTTGAGGTCTCTGTATTACCGCTGCTGCTGGCACAGAGTTAGCAACCTCTTATTCTCCGAGTACCGTCAGTATTCTTCCTCGGCAAAAGCAGTTTACGAGCCGAAGCCCTTCATCCTGCACGCGGCGTCGCTCCCTCAGGCTTTCGCCCATTGGGGAATATTCTCGACTGCAGCCACCCGTAGGTGTCTGGGCAGTGTCTCAGTCCCAGTGAGGGGGGTCGTGCTCTCACACCCCCTACCCGTCAGAGCCTTGGTGGGCCATTACCCCGCCAACAAGCTGATAGGCCATAGGCCCCTCCCCCAGCGTCTTACGACTTTACATGAGAATGACTTGTGTCCCCTCATGTCCATCGTGGAATTAGCTAGCCTTTCGGCTAGTTGTGCCCGACTGGGGGGCAGGTTACCAATGTGTTACGCACCCGTTTGCCACTGAGCGTCCCAGGTATTGCTACCCGGAACGTTCCGTTCGACTTGCATGCCTTAGACACGCCGCCAGCATTCATCCTGAGCCAGGATCAAACTCTCAGTAAAACCCACATAACCCCTGGCGGAGTTATGGGATCAAAGGAAAGACTTTAGTTTCCAATCACTCTTCTGTTGTCAAAGCTTCGTGGCCCTGACCGTATCGCTGTGGATACCTTTCAGAACGTGTCCGCAGTTTAGTGGAACGCGTAGGCCCTGTCAAGAGGATGTCAAGTCTCCCCCCATGTATCAAAAAAGGCCCAGAAATGGGCCTGAAAGGCAGATCCCCTGCCTCAGTCGGGGCAAGGCGGAGGCTGTGCCGGAGAGACGGTTCCGGGACCCGCAGAGAACACGAGCTCGACCTTCGTGTCGTTGAGATGACGACGGAGCACCTCCGGCAGATCGGCGATGTTGGACTCCAGGATCGGAGCCGCCGTGTAGGAGCAGCTCGACGGGAGGTCGAGCTTCTTCACCATCTCGTGCACGAGCTCGAGAGACTCGGCTCGCGTCAGGCAGTCGAAGCGGATGTCGTCGAGACGACCGGTGACGGTGTTCCTCACGCTGAGGATGAACCTCACGAGGAACGAGGGAACCTTGGGGTCTTCTTTCTTCGATGTTTCTTCGGACACTCAGCACCTCCCTGTGCCGAAAAAACGTACACTAAAATCAAAACTTTTTCAAGGCTTCCAGGGCTCTGGCGTCAGAGAGATTCCAGGCGCGAATATCGGAGAAATCTTTCTCCTGTTTCAGGAGGACAGAATCCCGATACAACTTCTTCAAATCGGCAACCGTGCATAGACCGCTGTAACTCCAGCCTCCCCTAACATCAATGTTATATCGTTCCCCTAAGCGAAAAAGATCATCACAATTTACGCGCGTTTCATCCGGAGCCTGTTTGAGCCAGGCGAGATAAACAGGCATGGCATCCCCCGACAAATTGGCGGGATAGCTATAGTCCGGAGCAACCACATGAGCGGGACGGTCGATATTCCACTGCACAATCATAGCTTCATGATTGATAAGCAACATCCCGGCAAAGAGATACAAAGCACCGGCCGTTAGCGTTTTGCTTAGGGCGCTCAAATTAGCCCGGCTCGCGATCCAAATAAACAAGACCGTCAGACCAATGGCCGCAGCAAACAACCCGGCCAAAGCCCACCAGCGCTGCACACTCAATCCATACGCAGCGACATATAAAGACAAGCGCTTGGTAGCCGATGCGATCACCACCCAGCATTGGACGATAAGCGCTAATGAAAGCATGCGTACGGCAAATGAACGCAAGCGCGTAAACCAGGCCACGGAGCAGATCAAGCCAAAGACCACGACTGAAACCGTGAATAACTGGAAGAAGCCTTCGCGGGCGTAGTTGGCATAGGTCAGGCCATATGACTCCACGATCCCCTGCCCGCCAAAGAAATACACGAATTGAAAACCGATAAATCCAAGAAACAGGACATTCAAGACGGACAAGAATGCGATGAACATCGCATGCGCCTCGTTTGGTGTGTAGGTATTCCAATGCGCATGACGAGAATGAATGGCGCGCGAGATCGCGGTCCACGAAGCCAACAAAAGATAGATGGCGAGAATCGCATCAAAAATACATTGCGCGACAAACTTACCAGGATCATCCAAGTTAAACGTGCTGTTGATTACCTTGCCGATCAAGGCGTCTGCGGAAACGAATAACACAAGGAATAAAAGCGCGAATGGGATTGCGACCAAAATACCGAACACGGCTTGCTTGCCGGTACTACCAACAGACAACTTATTCCAGACACCCTTTTGTTCAATCGGCAAAAACGTTTCCGTGAACCAAGAACGCGACCAAAAACTTCGCACATCTACCAAAGATATTTTTGGCGCAAACAACCAATACGCAAAGAAGGCGGCAGAAACCAAAGCGATCAAATCTCCCGGACCACGCGCTACAGGATTCGAATACAAAATCTGCGCAATACTCACTAAGGCTACCGGACCAAGAAACAAATAGGACCAAACGTTTTGTTCAGATTCGATGCCCGCGCGGAATACGATCATTCCCGCGATCAAGAGCCAAAGAAAGACCAAGAACGGCCAACCTGATGGATAATCAAAGGTTAGGGTGTGAAAAACAACGACGAGCAAAGCGGTTAACGCCATGACGCCATACGCCAACTTGGATTCTTTGGACATAAAAAGGGTGTATCGATCTAATTAGATGATACATGCTTGAACGCAATGCCCAAAACGTTATGACAACCAGGCGGCAACCCTTACCCAGTCGGCCGTTGTAAGGTCTTCGGCGCGAATATTGGAATCCAGTCCCAAATCCCCAAAATCCTTTATTCCAAGGTTGGATGATAGCTTTTTACGGGGGTGAGCAAAGCCTTTTTTGGCCACGGCCATGATCTTTTCCGGATCAACGCCCCAAACAGCCTTCCGTTCGGCCTGAGTCATCGGAACGATACGGAGGATGGCGGACTCTACACGCGGCGGCGGAAAGAAAGCGCCGGCAGCAACGCGCTTCACGATACGCGCCTCATGCGAGGCAAAAGCGACCATCAACGAAAGCAAAGATTGCTTTTGATCCCGAGCCACAGCGCGCTCGGCAACCTCACGCTGAACCAAGACGACCATATTGGTTGGCGGATGGCTGCAATACAACGCCTTGCGCAACGCGAGCGAAGTAATTGAATATGGAAGATTGGAAACAAATTTCCAATCTTTTTTCTTAAAATGATTTTCCCATTCGAGTTTTGACGCATCACCCTCGATCAACTCAAATTGTTCCGGAAATTTCTTTTCCAGATACGGCATGAAACGACGATCGCGCTCAACAGAAGAGACATCTGCTCCTGCTTTGATTAACGCGTCCGTCAAAACACCGAGACCCGGGCCGATTTCAAGCACACGCTCCCCTTTTTCGATCTCAGCTTCAGCCACAATTGTCTCGAGTGCATGCGGATCAATCAAAAAATGCTGGCCCAAGCGTTTATTCGCGCCTCCACCTATTCGTGCTAGTACTTCTTTGATTTGAGTCGGGTTCATTATTCTTCGACGTTAAGCTCCGCACGCATATCACGGCCTTCGGCGGCCATGCGCAGATATCCTTCGATAAAGCGCTCGAGATCGCCGTCGAGCACGGCATCTGTGTCAGTCGTTTCTACACCTGTACGGTGATCTTTCACCATGTGATACGGATGCAAGACATAGGAACGGATCTGGTTCCCCCACTCCGCACTCTGATATTCGCCACGCAACTGCTGCTTTTGCTTCTGCAATTCTTCTTCTTTCAATTTCAACAGCTTGGACTTCAAGATCTTCATCGCGGTTTCCCTGTTCTGCGTTTGTGAACGCTCGTTTTGGCAAGTCACCGTGATCTTGGTCGGCAAATGCACGATACGCACAGCAGAATAGGTCGTATTCACCGACTGTCCGCCCTTGCCGCCCGACATATAGGTATCAATGCGCAAATCTTCCGGTTTGATTTCGATATCAATATCTTCGTTGATTTCCGGCACGACTTCCATCAGCGCAAAAGATGTTTGGCGCAACGCATCAGCATTGAATGGTGACTGGCGCACCAAGCGATGCACGCCATGCTCGCTCTTTAAGTTTCCGTAGGCGTAGCGACCGGTGATTTCGAATGTCGCCGACTTGATTCCGGCTTCTCCACCGCGTGATTCGTCGAGCAGCTTCACTTTCCAACCTTTGCGCTCGGCATAACGAAAGACCATACGCATAAGCATCTCAGCCCAATCCTGCGCATCGGTTCCACCGGCGCCTGCGTGAATCGAAAAAATGGCGTTGTTTTCGTCGTAATCACCGGAGAACAAAAGCGTAAACTCCAAATCGATATACTGCTTCTCCAACTCATCCAATCGCTTTGCGACATCTGCTGATACGGTCTCGTCTTTTTCTTTCAATGCGAGCTGCAATAATTCCTGCGCATCCATGATAGCCATGCGCAACTCATTCCACTGGTCGTACTCCTTTTTAAGTTCTGAAAGCTTTTGCGATTCGCGCTTGGCGCGTTCCTGGTCTGACCAAAAGTCCGGAGCCATCGTCTCCTTCTCCAATGCAGCCATCTCTTCTTTCACCGCATCCAATGACAAGATACGCCAGGCTTCATCAAGCTTGGCGCGTAAGGCATCGGTGCGTGTCAGCAACTCCTGCAGCATGTAGCGGAGATTACGGGAAAATCGGCGGAAAATCAAAGCGCCCCGGGATACGGAGCGCTTTGGATGTTGGTTAGAAGTTGAACTTGTGGCGGTACTGACCGATGACCGGGATTTCCCAGAACTCACCCATGAGACACTTGATGAAGGCCACCAAGGCACAGATGAGGAGGATCAAGTTGCCGAAGAAGGCAATCAACCAGCCAAGAATCGGAACGATACCAATCACCATCAAAATCACGAACGCGATGACGAGAACCAAACCCTGCTTACCGTGCTCCTGACAGAACTTCGAGTCTTTCTTGGCGAGGAGCGGGATGAGACACAAGATACCGATGTAGGAGAGACAAGCGAGAAGCTTGTTTTCTGATACGTCCTTCGGATCGAAATGAGGGGTGCCGGTCGGCTTCGCCTCATGCGGGTGAGCGTGCTCGCCCTGGGGGTTGGTGTTTTCCATACGGGAGATATGATACCTTTTTTTAAGAAGCTCGGCAAGATGCTCGCAAAAAAAGAGGCTTTGATAAGCCTCTTTTTTGATTAGAATCCCATTCCGCCGCCCATGCCTCCCATGCCACCACCGTGGTCATGTGATGCTTCTTCCTTCTTGGGCTTTTCGGAAATCACACATTCGGTCGTAAGGAATAACGCAGCGATTGAGGTCGCATTCTGCAACGCAGAGCGCGTGACCTTGGCCGGATCGATGATGCCGGCCTTAATCATGTCTTCGTAGCGGTCGGCGTCGGCGTTGTAACCGATGGCGCCTGACTGCTTCTTCACTTCTTCGACAACAACGGCGCCGTCTTTGCCCGCGTTCTGCGCAATCATGCGCAACGGCTCTTCCATCGCGCGGCGCAAGATGCGCACGCCAACCTCTTCTTCGCCTTCGAGCTTGAGTGACTCAAGGCACTTCATGGCGCGAAGCAAGGCAACACCACCGCCAGGAACGATTCCCTCTTCAATGGCAGCCTTGGTGGCAGCGATCGCATCTTCGATACGATGCTTCTTTTCTTTCATTTCGACTTCAGTCGCAGCACCAACCTTGATAACGCCCACGCCGCCCGTAAGCTTCGCATGGCGTTCCTGCAATTTTTCCTTATCGAACGAGGAATCCGTGCTTTCAATCTGCTTTTTGATGTTCGTCGCACGTGCGTCGATGGCTACTTTATCGCCTTTTCCGTCAACAAAAGTCGTGTGATCCTTGGTCGCTACGACTTTGCGAGCTGAGCCAAGATCTTCCATCTCAACGGAATCAAGCTTGCGACCAATATCTTCACTGATGAAGGTTGCGCCGGTTACAGTCGCGATATCCATCAACATTTCTTTGCGACGATCGCCAAAGCCCGGAGCCTTAATGGCGAGCGCGTTGAAAATGCCGCGCATCTTGTTCACCACAAGTGTGGCAAGAGCTTCACCATCAACATCATCGGCGATGATGACCAATTCTTTGCGACCGATCTTCAAAACTTTTTCGAGAATCGGAAGCAATTCCTGCACGGAAGAAATTTTCTTGTCCGTGACCAAAATCAACGGTTCGGCGTATTCGGCCTCCATACGATCCTGATTCGTGATCATGTAGGCAGATGAATATCCCTTGTCGATGCGCATGCCTTTCACCACGTCCTTAGTGATACCAAAGGCCTGGCCCTCCTCAACCGTGATCACGCCTTCCTTGCCCATCTCATTCACAATCTCGGCAATCGTTTTGCCGATTTCCTTGTCATTAGCAGAGATGGAAGCGACGTTTTCAATCATGTCACCCGAAACCGGCTGCGCCACCTTGTCGCGAAGCTCGTTCACAACGGCTTCAAGCGCCTTTTCCATGCCACGCTTCACCGCGAGCGGCGAAGCACCAGCCGTAATATTCTTGATGCCTTCGGCAATGATGGCCTGAGCAAGCACCGTGGCCGTGGTTGTACCGTCACCGGCAACATCATTCGTCTTGGAAGCAACTTCCTTCACGAGTTCGGCGCCGATATTTTCCATTTTGTCTTCCAATTCGACTTCCTTGGCAACCGTCACACCGTCTTTGGTGATGATCGGCGAACCATAGCCCTGCTCAATCACAACGTTGCGGCCTTTCGGACCGAGCGTGACTTTCACGGCATTCGCGAGCTTGTCCACGCCGCGCTTAAGCGCCTGGCGGGCTTCTTCGTTGAAAACAATGATCTTTGCCATATGGGTTATTCGATGACGGCGATAATATCGGATTCAGACAATACCAAATAATCTTTTCCATCGACCTTCACTTCATCCGGCGAATATTTCTTGAACATGACCTTGTCGCCGACCTTGACCGACATGGGCATGCGCTCACCGTCTTCGTCGAAGCGACCCGGACCAACCGCGATCACGGTTCCCTGTTCCGGACGTTCCTTGCTGGCCGTATCCGGCAACACAAGACCGGAGGCTGTTTTTTCTTCTTTTGTGGACGCCGTCACAATGACTTTGTCCGAAAGGGGGCGTAGATTCATAGAAATAGTAGGTTAGCAGTCTTACAATGCGTTTGCTAATTGCAGTTGCTAGTTTGCGTAAGATCAGCGAAGGCGTCAAGGGTATGAAAAAAGCCCTGATTCAGGGCCTAGGTGGCAGAGACGAGTGAGTCGGAATCGGACGAAGGACGTATCGCTGTCCCTTCGCCTCGCCGCGCCCGGTCGCCTTGCAGTCGTACATCGCCTCTTCGGCTTCGGTCTCGAATTCACCGGGCTCGGGGATCTCCCCGTTCAGGTGAATCGCGCCGCCGATCGAGACGGTGATCAGGATGTGAACCTTGTCACGCGTCTCCTTCTCACGCACCTCGAAGCGGAATGTGAGGGCTTCGGCGAACGCGGCGCCGAGCATGCGGTAGAGGGTCTCGTTCGGGCCGCGGAAGAAGGCGACGAACTCGTCCCCTCCCACCCGCGCCACGAACCCCCTGTGCGTCGACGTCACCTCACGCAGCCGAGTCGCCACGGCGCGGATCATGTTGTCGACCGTGCGATGGCCGTACGTCTCGTTGTGCGTACGGAAGCTGTCCGGATCGAAGTAGAAGACGGCCATGGACCCGCCCTCGATGCGCTGATCTTCGACCGCCTGACGCATCTCGCGCCAGAACGCACGCGCATTCGGCAATCCGGTCATCTCATCCGTGTAGGCGAGACGCTCGAAGTGCGCATTCTCCTTGCGGAGCTTCTCGACGCTGGCGCCGAGCTCGCGATTGAGCACGCGCAGGCTCTCGAGCTCACGCTCATCGGCCGTCGGGTCCATGAAGTACCCGATCGCCCGCACCAGCGTCTGCGTTCCCGGTGCAAACACCGGGACCACGGACAGCATGCGGAGATCACGATGACCGTCAGGACGCAGGACGTACACGGCCTCGGAGTGGATGACCTCGCCGGCGCTGATGCGCCGACCGATGTACGTTCCGATCGGCTTGCCGTCGGCATCGTACAGGTAGTCATTCGCCATCTTACTGCCGAGATCCGAGGGCGTGACGCCGAACAGCGCCTGCGCCGCCGCATTCGCGTAGGCGAAGCGGCCGTCGTGGAATGTCGTCACCGTCGCATGCGACAGCGCGGCGAAGGAGCCCTCGGTGAGCTCGGCCTGCCCCTTGCAGAAGCGCAGGAAGGCCGCGTCGTACTCCTCGTCCGAGGAGAAGGCGCTCCGCTCGGGAGCGACATGCGGGTAGCGTTCGCGAATTCGATCGTCTGCTGTGGTCAAAGGTACCTCCTGGAACCAGGGTTCCGGTGCAATCAGTCCCTTGTCCTTAGGCTATTTTTCGTCTTTTGTCAATGGAATCAGGGCCAAAAGACCGATTAACGCCTGACCTGACCAAAGCGACCACGCATAGTGGTCAAAAAACAGAATTGGTAGAGCTAATATGAGCCATGGGAACACGGCTGGCCCGGTGAATCGCATATACAAAACAAACAGAATCAAGAGGCCCACAAGGCCAAAAATACCGGTCTCTAAGCCGCCCAGCAGCAAGATCTGATGCGGAGGAACGGCAGGCTGCCCGACCCTATCCAAAGCCAATAAAGCGGTTCCGGGACCATGACCAAGTAAAGGTCGAGCCTGTGCTAAGTTCCATGCGGCACGGGCGGCGATCACACGCTCGTCTACGGATTTTGCTTCAAGACGCGTCGCCCCTGACGTGCGGACCCGAATGACATCACGAACGGCATAGGCTGTGCCGCCCATCACCACGATAATAGCGAGTGGAATGAGAAATAATTTGAGTTTATCGTCCAAGGTCCACGCTTTACGCCAGCTGACAACGCTAATCGCGAGTACACCACATACGGCGGAGAGCCATGCGGAACGGGAGAATGTCAGGACGAGAGCCATGGCGAAAAACGAACTCATAAGCGTCAACAAAATTCGATCACGTCGAAGAGTGATACGTGAAGCGAGAAGCGTAGCTGCCCCAAGACCGAAGGCCAACCATCCGCCCAAAATATTCGGATGCGGAAATCCACCATAGGCACGCAAGACGCGCCGACCATTCACATCGACGACGGACACGCCGAGATCTGCTGGATGCTGGGATGACATTCCCAACCATTTTGAGCCGACGACACTTTGCGAAACGTATTGCCAGATCCCTAGCAACGCATGTGGTACCAGGGACAGCAAAATCCATCCAAGCATTTCGCCGCGGCGAATACGCAATTGTCCCAAGGCCCAAACAAACATGGCCACAAGGGAAATCTGCACGATCCATTGCCAACTCGCCTGCGGATAAATCGATACGACAGCCGAAAGCGCCACCAAAAGCACGCCACCAAACAAAAACCAGGCATGCTTCGGTAATGGACGATGTTCCGCGCGGTGTTTTTGCGAGGCGAAAAAAATAACAATCGCCATTAAGAACCAGCTCCCATAGACGGATACCCTCCCCTGCTCCCAGGGGAACCCACCCACGGTCGGACCTTCCAAAAACCATCTCACCTGCCAAGGGAGAAGTAAGATGGCGATACGCCAACTCCAATCACGAATCCAAACCATATTTTTTTAGCGTTTGTAGATAGCGGTCGCGATACATAGCTCGCCCGTCATCAGCATGAAACTTGAGCGCATGCTCATTCACGATGACGCGCGTATCCGTATTCATCATCGACTTTAATACCCTGGAGATAAGGTGACTATGCAGCCAACGTGCCAAAGGCTCCATCCATGACAACATGGGAAATCGTAACATCGGTCTGTCTACGCGCAACGCGTCGGATACGATCCAGGGCCTGGCGTGTGGGTGTTGTCTGAGGATGGTTGCATTTGCCCGCCACAAATCCGACGATACTCCATCGTCGTAAAGCGGAAGTAATGACAAAAACCAAAAACGGAAATACGGATCATCGCCGTCCAACATGTGTGAAGAAAGATCGAGCGCCGTATCGTCTACAAAATACGAAAGACAAACCGCATCGCGATCCGAGGCGCGCGATCCGGGACGAGCGCCGGCGATTTTGTAACGCAACGTGCTCCAACCGCGAGTTTGTGCGATGGTTCCACTTCGCGTGATGATAAAAAAATCCAAATCTCCTTCGTCGCGTGCATTCGCGAGCGCCGTCGTATTACCAATCGCGACAAAACGCACGCCGGACAAACGCGCAAGAAAACGCGTCACGTGTCGGCTGCGACGAATCTTGCGCGGAAAAAATGCTTCGCGCGCTTCGTGTTCTGCCACCAACTCTTCGCGGCCCTCGAATGTCAGGCGGCCACGCGTGAGTTTCATCGGCAAAACAATGTCGCCGGGCTCAGACGCCAAGGCTAACTCCGGAATCGTGGGCGCATAATCCAGCGCGTCGTAGAAAGCGAGGGCTCGCAGGCGCGCGGAAGACATATCAACCAGCTTTAGCGAGTTGCGTCGCGCCTTGCGGAACCGTGGCATCAGCGACCACCAGCTTCTCAGCCGTGAGCTCGATCACGGCATCCCAAGAGACATCCAGTTCGTCGGATAATAAACCGGCCACGAGACCTCCCGCTTTTACATGAAAAATGGAAATGCGACCCGTGTCTGCATCTACATCAATACTCGCCACCTTGCCGATGGCTTTGCCGGAATTGGTTTCGACATGCAATCCAATGAGGATGCGGGAATTGAGATTCATATTAGGATTCGACCACCTGACCACCAAACGCTTTCAAGATATTCGTCACAATGTCCTGCGAACGCGCTTCGGCGCGCCCTGCATCCTCCCCCACCAATCCTTCGATCGTGAGCGCCGGGTAACCAAGGACGCTACGCGCTGCTTCTTCCACGATCTGGCGATTTTTTGGATCACCGACGACTTTGTCCATATGGAATGGATATTGGAAACGCAGGATCACGGCATTGCCGCTCACCGCTTCCGGGCGCGCGATCTTGAGAATAAACGGTAATGAGTGATTCGCCTCATCTACTTTGCGTATAATCGCTGCCCATTTGGCGCGCACGGTATTGAGCTCGATGGCGCCTTCGACTGCCACGACCGGAGCCTCTTTCACAAGAGGTACCTCGACTACACTCGGGATGACAGACACGGGTTCGGCTTTAATAGACACCGGCTCCTGAACAACGGCTTTCACAGGCTCAGAAGCTTTCACTGGTTCAATGTGCGCTTTTGTTTTTTCCTGCGCTTTTGGGACTTCTCTGATTTCGCCTGATGAATGTTTCAATAATCCGTTGGCGACAAAGGTTCCGGCGAGCTGAAGGGCGAAGAGCGGGTCAACACCGGACTTCGCGTCTTTGCGCCGCTCAAACAACATAAGCGCAATGTCATTCAATTCTCCGGGTGTGAATGGTTGCGGTTTTTCTCCCGACGCGATGAGCATTTTGCGGACCTCCTCGATCAAATCGTCGAAGAAGGGAACAAGCGGTACGCCGTCATCTGCGAGTTTACGCGCTTCAGCCAAAGAAGCGCCGTGATCGCGACTGGCCCATGTCGCCATCAAATGCGAAGCAAGCGGGCCATACCCAGGAGGAATCACGAGCGACGCAACATCGAGCGTGATTTCTTTGCCGCCGAAGGAAGCGAGCTGTCCCAACATGGTTTCCGCATCGCGAACGCAGCCGTCGGCACGCGAGACAATTAAATCAACGGCTTCATCGGCAATCTCCCACTTCTCTTCTTTGGCGATGTACTTCACGCGCTTAGCAAGCTCAGCTTCCGGAATGCGCTTAAACTCAAAACGCTGACAACGCGAAATAATCGTTGCCGGAATCTTATGCCATTCGGTTGTTGCGAAGATGAAGAACGCGTAGGCCGGTGGTTCTTCGAGCGTTTTCAGAAGCGCATTCCAAGCCGGCCCCGTCAGCATATGCGCTTCGTCCAACACATACACCTTGCGCTTGCCGCCGAGCGGTGCAAAACGGACATGCTCGATCAACTCGCGCATGTCATCCACGCCGTTATGAGTAGCGGCGTCCATTTCAATCAAATCCAACTGACTGCCCTCGATGGCTGCAACACAAGCTCCGCACGCATTGCACGGCTCTCCATCTTTTGGTTTTTCGCAGTTAAGCGCCTTAGCTAAAATACGTGCCGATGTGGTTTTACCGACACCGCGCGGACCACAAAACAAGAATGCGTGGCCCAATTTTCCGGTGGCCACTTCTTTGCGCAGGGTTTCGGTAACGCCCTCCTGGCCGGTAACGTCGGCAAAGGTTTGGGGGCGATGAATCTGGCTAAGCGAGGGCATAGTCGGGCATATCTAAACACATGGTAGCCCGCCCCGCGAGTAGCACTACCCGTTCCAATCGTCTTCGCTACGTTTGATGATATTTTCCAAAGCTCCCCAGCGTGAAGGCGCGTTTTTTGGGACCAGAATTACGGCGTCATCACCCGTAGATCCACGATGAAAAGACACAGCCGCGGCCAAAACCTTAAACGACTGGCCATCGGCCACCACTTTCCAATCTGAAGACAACTCATCCTGCACAAGCGTACCCACCAAGCGCTGGCGCTCAATCGGACCTTTTTGTTTAAAGATGAAACGGCCATTGTCACCGATATTCAAACGCAGCAAGTCACCTTCTACGAGCTTAGACTTCGAAGCGTAGTTCGGCGGCACCAAATACGGGCTACCGTCTTCGCCGATCATGCGCTCACCGTCGAATACGCCGTCGATCACGCGACCGGAAAAGCCCATCGTCGAATCGTCGTCGGAGTTGCGACGCGCATTCACCATATACCGATCGACGTCTTCCGGTGACGAACGCCCCTCGAGCATGTATTGCAAGTTCTCCAGCTGGGAACGCATCTGGCTGATCACGCGCAAAGCCAAAGCCAGCTTCGTGTCATAACCCGAAAGCGGCGCACCCTCCTCTTCGATCACCTCCTCTTCTTCCTCTTCCGAATCCGGAGGCAAAATAATCTCCTCTTGATCATTCATAATTATTTTTTTTGTTTTTTTGTTACCCACCTTTGTCCACACGATATCACCTTTTGACGATCAGAGGAATGCCGAATCATCCCCAACCCCGTCGAGCAAGGTCGCATCGCGACGCTCAAGAATCTCCGCCTCGATCAATGCGCGCTTACGACCGTACTTGTAACGCGACAGTTCGCGAATCATGTTGGCCAACTCCTTTGTTTTTGGACGAATGGCCATCACCGGCTTCATATTGAACGGACGCGAAGCCTGGTTGTCGATCAAAAGCTTCATGTTGAACGTGAAGGCCTCCACATTGACCAAGTCGTACTCGTTGAACACAGGTGCAAACTCTTTTGCGAGAAATTCTGCATCCTCGATGCCGATGCGATTCACTGCCATCGTACCCACGTTACCGAAAATAGCATCGCGGATCGTATTGTCCCCACTCTTTCCTTCAAGCTGACCAATGAATTGGTGCGCGATGATCAGGTTCAAACCATACTTACGCGCTTCGGACAAAATGGCGCTGATGGAATCGGTCAGGAAGTTCTGGAACTCGTCGATATAGAGATAAAAGTCCTGACGCTCTCCTGCGGCCATGTCGCCGCGGGCCAGAGCAGCCATCAAAATCTTGCCGACCAGCACCATACCGATCAGATACGCGTTCAAGTCACCAATCTTTCCCTTGGACAACTTCAACAAGAGAATCTTTTTGTTGTCCATCACGTCTCGCACATTGAACGCGCTCTTCTGCTGACCGATGATCGGCCGCATGTAGTCGTTATAGATAAACGGCGTCAGCTTGGACGTAATATACGGCACCATGTTGGCGAGCGACGCTTCACCGCCGGCCTTGGTCGCCTCTTTCTGCCAGAAATCTTTTACATCTTGCGACTTACATTTGGACAATTTGAAGTTGCGATAGTCCTCATCGGCCAACACTTTCGGAATTTCCATCAACGTCGAACCCGAGTTCACGTCTTCCATCAATAACAACATGGCATTACGCATGTACAACTCGAACATCGGACCGCCGGTCGACTTCAAGTCATACAACTTGTCGAAGATCTTCAGCATCTCGTTGATGACGAAGGTCTTTTGCTCCGGTTTGTCGGCATCGAACTCGAGCATGTTCAAACCCATCGGACGTTCAAAGTCGGCCGGGTCGAAGAAAATGACATCATCGGCGCGCTCCTTCGGCACGAACTCGAGCGCGTCGTCTGCGAAGTCCCCGTGCGGATCGATCACGCAGACGCCGCGGCCTTCGAGAATATCCTGCTGCACCATCGCCTTCATCATCTCGGTTTTACCGGAACCGGATTTACCGATGATGTACATGTGGCGGCGGCGGTCCTGCTGCTTCATGCGAATCTCGTAGTTGTGGCCACGATATTCCGAGTGACCAAGCAAAATCCCTTCGGTCGGCAAATTGGACGGCGGCAGCGCGCGGCGCGACAACAACCAATTGATCTTCGGCGTCTCCGTTGTCGGCAACGGAAAGTGGAACAAGGTCGCCATTTCTTCGGAGTTCAATACGATGCGCGCACGCTCATCAAAGGTGCGGAAGATAAACGGACGGATGATGGATGCCTGAAAGCGCGGCGTGTCCTGCTTGAATCCGTTGCCGTATTCATAAATGTTGAATTGACCATACGCATTCAATACGTCGTTGAGATAACGTTGCGCATTCTCAGGCGTTTGCGCGCTCACAACGACGCGGACATTCAAATCCAAACCGGCTTTTGAGGCCTTCTCCTCCAACCCCTTCACCATCTCCTCCTCGAGTGGCGACAAGCGATACCCGTCGTCGGACTTTTTTTCTTTAGAAGGTGAGGTGGCCGCGCTCTTGAGGCCCTTGGCCACGTCTTTCATCAAACTCCCCTGCTGTACCTGCGAGAGCTTCTTCCCTTGTTGCATGGCGCGCGCAATGCGCAAGCCTTCGGAGCGCCACGCCTTGGGTGCGCTGCGGCAAACATATTGAATGGCGACGCCGTCTTTAGATTCGACCTTTGAAAGCGCGTTCGTGATCGCATTCATCGAATCGGCATCCAATTTGCGGTAGGTCTTGATCGGAAAATGATTCTGACGGCGCAATTTGAGGTAGCTGCCGAGAATCACGCCATTGGGCGAAAAGATATTGTAGTCCGGTACTTCGTCAATCTGCGCGTTTGGGTATTGCGCATGAATTTGCTGCTCCATGAAGGCCTGCAAATACGTCGGCACGGTCACATAGAATGAAATCTTGTCGCGATGAGCGACGATTTCAAACGTGAACAAATCGGTGCGGCCATAGAGCCAAGCCTTGAATCCCTTCTGCGCCTTCAAACCGCCGAGCGTGGCAAAGACGGTTTCCATGGCGCCAATCAACTCTTGAATTTTTTGTTGTGAGGAAGCCTCTTGTGCGTCTTCTGGCTTCAACAGCTTAGGCACACGAACCAATAGGACCTTCAAATCAAACGATGTACGCGTGGCATTGCGCTTTTGCAAAAGGGAACGCAACACCATCAGACCGATCATCATCGCGAACGCCAGACCCACCAGCACATACAGTCCGATCGCGATTGGATTTGTCAGAATGGAAGTCAAACTCAAGGCCGGCGCGACTTCAGTCGTGGGAGTAATGACATCGAACTGGAAAAGAGGAAGGAGCATGGCCGTGGTTAGACTTGATTTGGCACCCCGTATTTTTCTTCGCGCTTGGCATTCGCCAGCTGAACCAACAAATCCGTTTTGATTTTTGATTCCTGTTCGATGAAATAGCGGTTCACGCCCGGGATGGTCATGAGCCATTCCTTAATAAGCTCGACGACGATCGCGACCTGGACATTCAATGTACGCACAGCAACGGAAAGCTGGGCCGCCACTTCGCCACCCTTTTTCAGAAAACGCTGACGAGCCTCTTCCGGCATGTCCGGAACGTATTCGCCCAAACCCTCTTCGAGGATACGCTCGACCTCGAGCGTGACCTCGTCCTTGGTAACGGGTTCCGCCGCCACCGTTGGCGCCTGACCGATTGGCGCCGCCGGATTGATGGTCGTAGTCGGCGCCTCCTCTGCTTCGATCGCCTGTTCCAAAAATCCTTCTTGCTGCGACTCGGCCGTCATCTCTTTCAAGGCTTCGCGTTCTGCGACGGCAACATCATCCACGGCTTCAACAGCCGCTTCCGGAACTTCAACCGGTTTCGGCATTTGTTCTGCCGGTGAACCGCCTAAAAAGCCCGTGTCGGACATGCGGAAAGTATAGCAGATTTTACGCCTCCGGTGTCAGTTTGTATCCGTCTTTCGTATCTTCAACGATCCAGCCCTTGGCTTTGATGGCATCACGCAGCTCATCAGACTTGGCCCAGTCCTTGTTTTTACGCACTTCAAAACGTTCTTCTGCCAAGGCAATCACGTCAGTCGGTGCTTCGATTTTCTTGCCGAGAATCTCCGACAAGCCAAGACCAAGAACCTGATCCATACTGCGAATGGAGCGGGCTTTTTCTTCGTCTGAGACAGATGAACCCAATAATTCCCACATGGCAGCCAAGCCTTTGGATGTATTCAGATCTTCTTCAATCGCCTCGGCAAAAACCGGCGGGACAAACGGATCGCTTCCGGCATCGGGAAGGTTACGAACCGCGGCGCGCAGTTTATGAAGCGCGTTTTGCGCGCCCTCCATCCCCTCCCAGGTGAAGTTGAGCTTGGAGCGGTAGTGCGTGCCAAGGCAATAATAACGATAAGCAATCGGATCAAAACCCTTGGTGATCAAATCATCAACCGTGTAGGCATTCCCTTCGGACTTCCCCATGCGACCGCCATTCACCAAAAGAAACTCGCCATGCAACCAATAATGCGCCATCGGCGTTTCGTCGGGATACGCGGCCTCGGACTGCGCGATTTCGTTTTCGTGGTGCACCGGAATGTGATCAACGCCGCCACAATGAATATCAAAAGGCTGGCCGAGCAGCGATCGCGACATCGCCGAGCATTCCACATGCCAACCCGGGAAGCCCGTCCCCCATGGCGACTCCCATTCCATCTGACGTTTAGACCCTGAGCTTGTCGAAAGGCTGAACTTCCAAAGCGCGAAGTCAGCCGGATGTTTTTTCTCATCATTCACTTCGACACGTGCGCCCGCCTCTTTCTCCTCCATCTTTTGTCCGGAGAAATTTCCATATGCGGGGAACTTGGACGTATCAAAATAGATACCATCGCTGGTTTTGTAGGTATATCCCTTTTCCTCCAATGTTTTTACGAGATCGATCTGTTCTTGAATGTAATCCGTTGCATGCGGACGGTCCTTGCCTTGCGGAAGCTGGATATTCAAACGCACGGCATCGGCCTCAAAACGCTGTTCATACATCTTGGCGATGTCCCAAGCGCTTTTGCCGGTCTTAGCCGCCTCGCGCTCGACCTTATCTTCGCCCATGTCCCCGTCACCGACCAAGTGGCCCACATCGGTGATGTTCATCACGTGATGAACCTTGTTTCCAAACAGCTCCAACGTACGCTTCAAGACATCTTCAAAGATGTAGGTACGAAAATTCGCGATAGTCGCCGGGTTATAGACGGTTGGTCCACAGGTATACAATCCCACCTCCCCTTTTTTGATGGGTTTGAACTCCTCAAGCGAGCGAGAAGTCGTATTCCACAGCGTAAGCATGCGGAAACGGTAGCTTATTACTTCGATTTGGGGTAGAGGGCCGCGAGCTTCCTCGATACCCAGGTATCCAATCCCCAGACCGTACCGGCGTTAAATGTGAAGAGCAAAATCAGACCGGAAGAATAGATCACGTGTTCATCTACAATGAAGGCGTGGGAGTTCGGGTACGGAAAACCAAGCGGGATATAGTAGAGCGCCATCAGGAGAACACCGAGCACGGAACTCGCGCGTACAAAGACACCCAACAACAGCGAAACACCTAGAAGAAGTAGTCCCCATTCGTTCAGAAAATTCACGACAGGCAGAATACTCGGACCAAGCATCCATTGATAAAAACCAGCAAAGACTTTTGCACCCTTCAGATAACCGGCAGCAGACCATTCCGGATTCAGCACCTTGGTAATGCCGGCGTAAAAATACAGCCAACCAAGAACCAGGCGCAGAGCAAATAAAGAGATGCGTTGTGATTGTGACATATGAAGTCTATCGAAGAATGAGTTGACCAACATGCGGACGAAATACCTCGGCAATATATCGCATCTCCGCCTCATCGGGAGGTAAGTGGTTAGATAGCGCCGGATCTAGAGTGATCGAGGGACGGAATTTTTGTAAGGCATATCGACGAGCTCCGGCGACCAAAGAACGAATCCCCTCAATCTCATGAGGTCCATGAATACCTCTGACTAGGGTCGTGCGAAACTCATAATCAGGAGCGCGTTCACGAATGAGCTCAATGCTCATCATGATGGCCTCCAGTCGAATACAGCCTCCAACGAGATCAGGGTACCCCTCAAGTGAGGTTTTGACATCCATGGCGACGTAATCCAGTAGCCCCTCATCAAATAATCCTTTCAGGATCTCGGGCCTGCTGCCATTTGTATCAAGCTTCACAAGAAACCCCATCCCCTTTACTCGACGAATGAAGTCCGGCAAACCGCCCTGAAGCGTCGGTTCGCCACCGGTAATCACGATGCCATCGAGCAACCCCTTACGACGCTCGAGAAAACGGAAGATCGTTTCTTCATCAAGAAAATCGGGTTCCAACTTCTTGATCTGCTCCGGGATAACGAACTCCGGATTATGGCAATAGCCACAACGAAAATTACATCCCGGCGTAAACACGATGCAGGCGACTTTGTCTGGATAGTCCAGAACCGTAAACGGTTGAATCGCACTAAACTTCATGCTCGTGCCATGGTCTGCTTCAGTTTGAAATCCCTATTCGCGGCCACACATTCCGTAAAGTGTTTGCGCGAATAATGTTCGGACTTCTTTCCGGGATTGAAGAATGACACAGGGCGATGATAGCCCATCACACGTGTCCAAACTTCACAGCGGGTACGGGTACGAGGAGTAGCGGTCATATGAGAGAGGAGAAAGATCGAATTAAATATGTGCGATAGCCGACGTGTGTTTTTCGCGCACCACCTCATCTAGATGAGGGGCACTCACACCAATTTCTTCGTCACAGCGGGGACAATAATCCCATTCCCCATTCAAATAGCCGTGGCGCGGACAAATGGAGAACGTGGGCGTAATCGTGATATACGGCAAACGGAAATTTGTTAGTACTTTCCGCACCAGATCTCGACATGCCTCACCAGAGCTCAACCGCTCACTCATGTAGCAGTGAAGGACGGTTCCGCCCGTGTATTTGGTCTGCAGGCCGTCTTGCATTTCCAAGGCTTCAAATACATCGTCCGTGAAGCCGACAGGAATTTGCGTCGAATTTGTATAGAACGGAGCCTCAGCCGTACCCGCCTGCAGAATATCCGGAAAACGACGACGATCTTCTTTCGCAAAACGATAAGTCGTCCCTTCGGCCGGCGTCGCCTCAAGATTGTAGAGATGGCCCGTCTCTTCCTGATAGGTCGTGAGCTTCGCGCGCATAAAATCCAAAACCTCAGTCGCAAAAGCCATACCTTCTGGCGTGGTGATATTCTCCTTGTCCTGCGTGATGTTCCGTATCGCCTCATTCACGCCATTAATCCCGATGGTAGAAAAGTGACTGCGTAGCGAAGGAAGATAGCGTTTCGTATAAGGAAACAATCCCCGATCGATCCAGGTTTGAATCACCTTACGCTTCAGCTCGAGTGAAACGCGGGCCAAATCCATGAGACGACCCAACCTCGTCATGAACACTTCTTTCGAACCCTTGGCGAGATACCCGAGACGGGCCGCGTTTATTGTGACGACGCCGATGGAACCGGTCATTTCGGCAGAACCGAACAATCCACCGCCACGCTTACGCAATTCCTTCAAATCGAGTTGCAAACGGCAGCACATTGATCGAACATCACCCGGCTTCAAATCGGAATTGATGAAGTTCTGGAAGTACGGCGTTCCATACTTCGCCGTCATCTCAAACAACGGAAGCGCTTTCGGATCATGCCAATCAAAATCCTTCCCAATATTGTACGTTGGGATCGGGAAGGTGAATGTGCGACCGTTCCGATCGCCTTCGGTCATCACTTCGATAAATACCTCATTCAACAAATGCATTTCCGACTGAAGCTCGCCGAATGTGTACGGAAATTCTTTGCCGCCGAGAATCAATCTTCGGTCCTTCAAGTCTTCTGGGCACACCCAATCAAGCGTCACGTTTGTGAACGGGGTCTGCGTTCCCCAGCGGGAAGGAACATTCATGTTAAACACGAATGACTGGAGATTTTGCTTTACATAGTCACGCACTTTCTCACCGACATATCGGTTACGTTGTTCTTCATTTGGAAAGCTGGCTCCTGCCTTCGCGAGTTCCGCACGCGTTTCCAACTCGAATTTTTTCACGAATGGCGCAAGATACGTATCAAAACTTGAAAATGCCTGCGCTCCGGCCCATTCGTTCTGCAATGTTCCGAGAAAATTCACCATCTGCGCTACGGCCGAAGACAGATGCTTAGGAGGTCCCGATTCGATCTTGCCTGGCACACCATTAAACCCCTCTTCCAATAACGCGCGCAGGCTCCAACCCGCACAATATCCAGAAAACATGTCGAGATCATGTACGTGGATATCCGCATTTCGATGCGCATCCCCGATCTCCTTGGGATAGACATGCGAAAGCCAATAGTTCGCGGTGACCTTCCCTGCCGTATTCAGGATCATCCCGCCAAGTGAATACCCCTGATTCGAGTTCGCTTCTACGCGCCAGTCGCTTCTTTCCAGATATTCCGAAATCGTCTTCCCAACCTCCACCACAACGTCGCGCGTTTCTCGCGCTTCTCGCCGCTTTTCACGATAGAGAATATAGGCCTTGGCCATCTCAGCATAGCCGCGACGAATGAGAGCCTCCTCAACCTCGTCTTGCACCTGCTCTACCGTTGGCACTCCCCCGTCATACAACTGCTCAAGCTGTTGCAACACATCATCGGCAACAGCAGCAGCAACCGTGGCCCCGTCCACGCCAAGCGCTTTTGCTGCTTTGTCCACGGCAATACGAATTTTTCCCACATCAAAATCAACGATGGCCCCATTTCTTTTTTGTATCTTGCAGATGGTCATAAGGATTGTATGAATGAGCACCTTCTTAAACGCCCAAAAAGAAAAAAGGTGTCATGCGACACCTTTTTCGTTTCTATTGGCATGCGCGGCCATGCGCCGTCTTGCCCTTGATAATCGTAGTTTTATGGCATTTTCACTCGCTGAGAACCGCGCCGCGATCTCGCGGATCGAATACCCTTCCTGATAAAAGAACTTCAGCACCTCCCGATCCAAAGGTTCAAGCAAACCCATGGCGCGGTCAACCTCATCCTTTGCCTCAAGCCGTTCCAACCAAGTCATGTGCGCCACGTCATCTTGCGAAACGGGCGGGACACCGCGACGGTACTCGCTCACGAGAAGATTATGCGCGATTTGAAGCAAATAGGTCTGATACGAAGCGTTACTCGACTCAAATCTGGGCAATGCGCGGAATGCTCGCTCAAATGTTTCTTGCGCCAAATCTTCCGCCAAATCCGCATCTGACAAACGATATTGAAAGTATCGTCGTACGGTTCCCAGATATTTTGCGACGAGCAATCCGAACGCCTCCCCATCTGCTTTTGCCTGTCGAATGAGCTCCGCATCGTCCACGCGCGACTGAAAGCGCTGACGCAACGGATCAACCAAGGTACGGGCCAACAAATCAAGTAATGTAGAGCGTCGCTCAGCTCGTACATCCGCCTTCCAACCAAATCGATCTTCAAGCAAATCCTGAAGGCGCACCGGAGCCGCTTCGGCATTCGCCGCCAACAAAAACTCGTCTCGAAAATCGAGCGAGTCTGCCTCAGGCTGAAGGGCGAGATATCCTTCCACTCCAGCCTCACCGTGTAGCGGCGCGATATAGAGAGGTGTCTCGACATCTTGGCCGTTCTTGCGGCGATTGCGCACCGTCCCAATAAACGGCACGCCCTTGGCTATCAATTGCCACATGCGAACATAAAAAGGCCGTCCCATGTGACCGCCCCAAAGTTCTGATGGTCGCTTCCCAATGACTTCGGGCTGATCAAAACCCATCCGATCACTCATCCCACGCGACGCATACAAAATCCGTGACTCCGTATCAGTCAGAATCACGGATCCGCGAATATCACGCGTGAGGTCCATGTCTCCATGGAACCACGCGCTTATCTCTGAAGCAATGCGCCTGGACGCAAACTGCGGGCGCGTAACTCTAAGCGCTGGATGCGCGTTTCAAGCTGCTGGAAATGCTCATCGGATTCTACCTCCAGACGTTCTTGCTCCCGCTTATCTTGCGCCTTGGCACGCTTCTCAAGCAATGCACGATAGGCCTGCGCCGCGCGACTGGTCTCGGTCTCTTGATTCTCACCGAGCTTTTCCAATCGGTCCTGAATTTTATTCACCATCATCGGCGCAACTTGCAGCTTGCGCTGACGCATGGAACGAATCTCCTTCAAGCGGCGCTGAAGCAGTTTTCGCTGTACGGCCTGTTTCGAATCCTGAGTGATAGCCACCTTCTCTTCCACGGATTCAACCGTTTCACGCAGCCCATACAAAGGGTGGTCGGGTAACACCTCATCAGAGGAATACGCGTAGGCCGATGTGCCGCCGCTTAACAACAATACGATCGCGAGCGTCGCGCTTGCCATGCGCCAAATCATCATCGGTGCGCGTTGCGGCGCAAAACGTGATCCAAGACGCGCCACAAAAGCCGCATCCGGTTGGGCGCGCTTGGAGATCTTCCAAAGTTTGTAGCGAATCATCATAGTGTTTTCTTGAGTTTCTTCATGGCACGACTGGCTTGTACTCGGAGAGCGCCGGGCGTTTTCTCCATGATCTCGCCGAGCTCATCAAAGCTCCAACCTTCGAGATACTTCATGCGCACGAGTTGCGCCTCCTCTTCTCCCAATGCATCGATCGCCTCAAGCAAACGACGCTCATCATCAGCGATAGCCATGCGCTCGCGACCATCGGTTGAGACGATTGCCATGCCTTCGATCTCTTCCAAATCCACCGCCGGTCGCTGTTTCGCCATCGAGTTGATGACGTGATTGCGGGCGATGGTGTAAATCCAGGCGCTTTTACCCTTGGCCGGATCAAACCGGTCATAGGCCTCGAACGCTTTAAGAAAAATGTCCTGGACCAGGTCTTCGGCCACGGCTTTATTCCCACCAACTCGAAAGTACACGAACGCGTAAATGCGCTTGGCAAAGGCGCGATAGAACGCGTCAAAAGCGAGCTTTTCCATTACGCCTACGGTGATTTATACAGGAAAAGGCGTCAAATGTTACTCGTCGTCATCATCTTCGTAGCTGGGGCGGCGACCTAGGGCAAAAAGCAGGATAATTGGGGCGATAAGCCACACCGAACGCCCCTCATCACCCAAGAAAAGCTCGCGAAACATCGGCGAAAGACTGGCGGTGGCCGAAGCTGGGAGCAGAAACAAAGCCGAGCTAATGGTTAGGCCGACCTGGAACAAGCTAAAGAGAAAAGACTCCCACCACCATCCCCTGTCATGAGATAGGTCACGTAAGATCTGGCTTTTCCAAAGCACGAAGAAGACCGCAAAAAAGACGCCAAGAAACCACACGAGCTCCAATGATTTATTTGCGGAAACATTGAGGGAACGATTGAGCAAAGACACAGCCGGCGCATTGGTCACGACAGCCAACGAAACATAGGTGGAGATGAGAATGATCACTGAACGATCACGTCCCGCATAAATCCCGTACGCGATGCCGATCAACACAAAAGCCAGCAGGACAATCAAATCCCAAGAGCCGGTGATACCCAACGCCGCCAAATCAAGGGGCATGGGTTAGATTGTACCATTTACAGCCCCTGTTCGCGGATTTGTTCGAGCAAGGTCTTTTGTTCTTTGGAAAGTTTGCGCGGAACAATGGCCTCAAGACGCACGAGTTGATTGCCGCGTCCTCCATTGCGATACGGAACACCCATGCCACGCAATGTAAGGACGGTTCCCGTCGGCGTGCCTTCGGCGATTTTAATGGTTTGTTTGCCTTCAATCGTTTCGATGTCGACTGAGCCACCAAGCGCGAGCACGGAGAACGGAATGGACTCAACGGACAACAAATCATTCATCTCACGCTCAAAACGCGAATCATTTTCGACATGAATGCGCACCAATAAATCACCCGGCTTGCCGCCAGTGGATGGAGTCTCGCCCTGTCCGGAAACCTGAAGCACCGTATCAACATCAACGCCCGGCGGAATGCGCACGCTAATGCTTTCTTCACGCTTCTCTACTCCGTATCCGCGACAGGTATGGCATGGCTTCTCCGGCTTTTTGCCACGACCATTACAATCCTTACACGGCGCAACCGAATGGAAGACGCCGAACATAGTCTTTTGCGCCTGCTTGGTCTGGCCGGTGCCATTACACGTTTTGCAGGAATCGATTTTTGTTCCCGGCTCTGCGCCATCGCCCTTACATGTTGAGCAAGTCGTCTGGCGATACAACTTGATGCTCTTGTCCACGCCAAAAATCGCCTCACGGAAGGTAAGCTGCACATCGACCTCGATGTTCTTGCCGCGCTTTTGACGCGAGGCGCCGCCGCCAAAACCGAACATCTCACCCAAGACATCATTTAAATCACCAAAATCTCCGCCTTGAAAATTGAAATCAAAACCTTGGCCGTTAAATCCACCGAATCCCCCAAAGCCTCCCTGGCCTTGTCCGCCATTTTCAAAAGCGGCCGATCCGAATCGGTCATACGTTTCACGCTTTTGCTTGTCACCCAGGACCTGATAGGCCTCGTTCACGTCTTTAAACTTGGCCTGGTCTCCCCCTTTGTCCGGGTGATGCTCATGCGCAAGACGACGAAATGCTTTTTTGATTTCGTCGTCATTCGCCGTCTTCGGCACTCCTAGTATGGAGTAGTAATCTTTAGCCATTGGAATTGAATAACGCCGCAAACCGTTCCACCGACAAATCCTTCAAGCTCTTCACTTCAAGCGTGGCTTCGGGAAGCGCATCCACGTAACGCGGATCAGCGACACCAACCACGCGCATACCCGCAGACTTGGCACTTTGCACGCCGGCAGGCGCGTCTTCTACCGCGACACAATCCTCAGGAGAAATACCGATCTTCTCTGCCGCTTTCAGATAAATATCCGGCGCAGGTTTTCCATGCTCGACTTCCGGTCCTGTGGTCAGCGCGGTGAACGACTCATGGCAGGCCAACGAATGAAGCGCCGCGTCGGCATAACCTGGCTCGGCGCTGGTCGCAAGCGCGACCGTGATCCCGGCCGCTTTCAATTCTTTAATCAACGCGCATGCGCCGGGCTTTTCGATGAAGCCGATTTCATTCAATGCGGCCGCAAAGAACTGAAGACGCTCATCCAGCAACCCTTGCATCTCGCCTTCGATGCCGTAACGCTCCGTCATTTTCTCGACGCAGTACTCCGCAGTTCTGCCCATCATCTCTTTTTGAAATGACGGTTCGTATGTTTTGCCGTGCTTGGCCATCCAACGTGTTAGCCCCACAGTCCAAACCGCCTCCGTGTCCACGAGGGTTCCATCCAGATCAAATATCACGGCGCGGAGAGGCATAGGGCTAGTTCTTGGAGCCTTCGTAACGAATCTTTTCCCACTCCACCAAACTCTTTTGAATGACCTCAACCAACTCTTTCGCCGTGAAGTGATTCAAGAAGATGCGCGAGACAAGCTGCGCGTTCTGCTGCTCACCAGCGCGACCATGCGCGAGGAAATCGATCACGATTTCGCGCTCCTGCGCCGTCACGGACACGATATTGGCGTAGCGGCCCTGAAGTTCTTCCGGACGCGCATTCACGTGTAGAGGTTGGTTGGACATATAGTTCTCCTGAGCTTGTCGAAGGATTATTCAGTTTTAGGTTCTTCAGGCTTCACCTCAGCTTCCTGCGGAGGGACTTCGGTTTCCGGACGCGTCTGATACAAAGCGGCACCGACTTTTTGCGCCTCGGTGGCAAGCTCATCGGCGGCTTTCTTGATGGCTTCAAGATCTTCGCCGTCCTTTACCGCCTTAAGCGCTTCCAACTTCGCTTCAACTGTGGCCTTGTCTTCCGCCTTAATCTTTTCGGCGTTCTCCTTAATCATCTTCTCGGTCGTGTAGACCATCGTGTCAGCCATGTTGCGCATCTCGATGGCTTCGCGGCGCTTCTTGTCAGTCTCTGCATTGGCTTCGGCTTCCTTTTTCATGCGCTCGACTTCTTCCTTCGGGATATTCGTCGAAGCCGTGATCGTAATCATCTGTTCCTTGCCCGAGGCTTTGTCCTTGGCCTTCACATTCAAGATACCGTTCGCATCAATGTCGAAGGTGACTTCGATTTGCGGCACGCCACGCGGAGCCGGAGGGATTCCGGAAAGCGTGAAGCGACCAAGCGACTTGTTGTCGGCCGCCATTTCACGCTCACCCTGAAGCACATGCACCTCAACCGAAGGCTGTCCGTCGGCGGCGGTCGAGAAAATCTGCGACTTCGACGTCGGGATGGTGGTGTTGCGCTCAATAACCTTGGTCATCACCGCACCCATGGTCTCAATACCAAGCGACAACGGGCTCACGTCCAAGAGCAAAAGCTCGCCCTTGATGTCGCCCTGCATGTTACCGGCCTGAATGGCGGCACCAATGGCCACAACTTCGTCCGGGTTCACGGAGGCATTGGCCTTTTTGCCGAAGAACTTCTCCACCGTCTGGATGACAAGCGGCATGCGCGTCATACCACCGACGAGAATCACTTCGTTGATGTCAGAGGCGGACAACTTCGCATCAGCCAAGGCTTTCTTGCACGGCTCAAGCGACTTATCGACAAGATCACCAACAAGCTGTTCAAGCTTGGCGCGTGAGAGCTTGATCAAAAGATGTTTCGGGCCCGATGCGTCAGACGTGATGAACGGCTGGTTCACTTCGGTTTCCATCGCGCTTGAGAGCTCGATCTTGGCTTTTTCAGCCGCGTCCTTGATGCGCTGCAACGCAAGATTGTCCTTGGACAAGTCCACGCCTTCCGCTTTCTTAAATTCATCCACGATGTACTGAATGATGCGCTGGTCAAAGTCGTCACCACCAAGATGCGTGTCGCCGTTGGTGGCGCGCACTTCAATCGTGTTCTGGGATGTAGCCGCATCATAGGCGACTTCGAGCACGGAGACGTCAAAGGTTCCGCCGCCCAAGTCGTAGACAACGATCTTTTCATCCTTCTTGCGATCAAAACCGTAAGCCAATGCAGCGGCCGTCGGCTCATTGATGATGCGGCGCACATTCAAGCCCGCGATTTCACCCGCGAGCTTGGTGGCCTGACGCTGAGCGTCATCAAAATAGGCCGGAACCGTAATCACGGCTTCGGTAATCTTCTCGCCGATCTTGGCTTCGGCGTCGGTCTTCAATTTCTGGAGCACTTTGGCGGCGATTTCTTCCGGAGCAAGTTCTTTGCCACCCATCCCAATACGCAAACCCTCGCCGTTCTTCGTGACTTTGTACGGCAACCATTTCATGTCGCGCTGTACTTCGACGTCATCCCAACGACGACCAATCAAGCGCTTGGCCGAAAAGATGGTGTTCTCCGGATTCACAACGCCCTGACGCTTGGCCACCTGACCTGCGAGCTGTTCGCCGGTTTTGGAAACCGCGACGACCGACGGCGTGGTGCGAGTACCTTCTGCGTTTTCAAGAACCTTGGGCTGACCACCTTCAACCACGGCCATACATGAGTTGGTCGTTCCAAGATCGATTCCGAGAATTTTTGGCATAAAGATTATTTGGAGATGATGACTTTCGAGGGACGCAAGACTTTGCCGTTCAGCATCCAACCGTCTTGCATCACTTTGATGATTGAACCCGCTTCTTTTCCTTCCGCTTCTTCTTCGCCGACGGCTTCGTGCTTGTTTGGATCAAAGGCGCCTTCGGACGGGATGCGTTCCAGACCCTGCGCTTTGGCCGCCTGTTCCCACAATGACTGAACCGCGCGCACACCGATCAACCAGTTATCCCAGGTCTTGCGATCCGCATCAGCCGCGGGGATGAATTGCATCGCGAGATTGAATTGATCGAGAGCCGGAAGCAAATCCGAGAGCAAACGTTCATTCGCGTACTTGGCGAATTCAGTTTTCTCACGCTCGCTATCCTTCTTTAGGTTTTGATAGTCGGCCTGCGCACGTTTCCATCCTGCAAGATACTCTTCGCATTTCTCGCATCGCGTATCGCGTATCGTCTGATCCGAACCTTCCGACGATGCGGGATGCGCGTCGTGCGTTGTGTGATTCTGTTCTTCCATAGTTATTCGAGAGCTTCGAGAGCGGACAAAAGATTTGAGAGCGCGGCTTGGTAGTTCATACGCAAGGGACCGACGATGCCGACAATGCCATAGGGCGTTTGCGCGATGACGACACCGCTACCGGGACCGAATGGCGATTCCTTGCCGAGCAAGATTTGCGGAGTTCGCACACCGTGGCTGCGCAAACGGCTGAGCGTTTGATCCAAGTGATCGAGGAGCGCGGTCATGTTGACCACTTGCTGCCAGTCACGGAACTCGGCTTGTCCGAAGAGTTGCGAGAGACCGGTGTAGTACCCGTCTTGCTCGTTCGACATTGAGACGGTCGCCAGACCGGAAAGGTCGGCGAGCTCGCGAGCCAAGGCTTTGATGCGCTGACCACGATCGGCCTGAGCCGCGTCTTCGAGACGCTCACGCACACGCTTCCCTGCCGGTCGCGGAGACACATGCGAAGCAACATACTGCTTATATCCCGCTTCTGTCGGTACGCGGCCGCCGGACGTATGCGGCTGGGTGGTAAGCCCGAGCTCATCGAGCTCGGCAAACCAATTACGAACCGTTGCCGGTGAAACGTCGAGATCATAGCGGTCCACCAAGGCCTGCGAACTGACGGGCTCGGCGGTGGCCACAAACTCCTCGACGACCAGGCGCAGGAGATTATTGAGACGTTCGTCCATATTGGCAGTCTAAAACAGAGACTGCTAATGCGTCAAGATATGAAAAAAGACCCTTGTGGGGTCACAGTTTGCTGCACTCGAACAACTTGGCAGCAGCGCAGGTCACCGCATCGAGGCGGTGCTCCGAGATGATGGCGCCGAAACGCGTCGGCGAGACGGCCAAATGGTCCACGCTGAAGATGTACTGCGCAAACGGGTGGTCCATCCGATACTTGAGCACCTTCGTGTCAGTCACGGCGCGCCAGCGATCGGTGCTGACCTGGCACTGCAGCTCGACCCAAGGATGTTCGCCCTTGGGACCGAGATGCTCGAGATTGCAGAACAACCACGGACCGATGACGCCGTTGTGGTCCTCTCGGCGCAAGCCGAGCGTCATCCGATAGGAGCGCTCGCCGACGATCGCCAACGAGAACTCTTTGGCCGCCAGCGGAAAATCGTCGAGCGACTGCCCGCCCTTGCCTACACGGTCGTGCTTCAGACCGCCGGCGCGCAAGCGCCGAATCATACGGCGGAAACACTCTCGCGCCGCAACCTCTTCTCCAAAGGAACCTGGTTGCATCAACTACCTCCGGTGAAACCTTTAACCCCGCCGGGCGGCGGGGTCAAGTCACATCACTTCTTTCAGCGTGTCTCTCACATCATCAAAAAGCGCAACCGCCAACGCCTCCTCGCGCGTGAACCAACGAATTCCATGCGACTCCCCCGCATTCAATTGCGGTTCCTGGTGCGGAATACGAAAAATATAGACGCAATCAATATGCACATGTTCCGGATCGTCCCCGTGCGCGGGCATGAGCTCTTCGTATAGATATTCCGGCTTAGGAAAAGACACCACCATGTCGCTAATGCGTTGCGGGGCGGCGATGAACGGCCGGATATCGATACCGGTCTCTTCCATCACCTCCCGCATGGCGCCATCAAATGGATTCTCATCCGGATCAACGTGGCCACCCGGAGGCATCCAGACTTTCAGTTTTTTATGATCAACAAGCAGGACTCGCGGTGTCTCCTCTTGCGAAAGGATAAATACCGAAGTCGTGAAGTGCTTTTCCCCTGGTCGAACTGGCATGGGCGGAGTGTAACCCTTCGTTTAAGCTCAGGGCAACAAAAAAAGATCCCGGAAGGGATCAGAACTGGCCGGTGGACCAGATGCGGGCCATCTTGCGCACGACCGCGAAGGTCGCACGCGGATCGATGGGGCGCATCATCGTCCTGCGGTCGAGATCGAGGTGCTCGGCGCCGTGCGCGAGCTGCGCGAGCGGGTGGCCCGTCGGCAACGCCATCGTGCCGGTCGCCTGCACGCTCCAGCGGCAGCCCTCCTGATCGCAGCGACCGGTCGCCACCACCGAAGGCGGCAGCTCGATGTCCGTGACGGCGCAGGTGACGTGGAACAGCGTCGACGCCGGATCACGGGGATCCTCGTGATCGGGGATCTCGGCCACGACCTTGATCGCGAGCCCGTGTCGCGGCTCGAGGGCGAGCAGGGTGACGCGCCGCTCGTTCCACTCGGTGAGCAGCTTGTTGTAGACCGTGGGGTCCTTGTAGAGATCGATCCCGGCCTCGAGGAACGCGGGGACGACCAACTTCGTCAGCTGATCGATGGTCAGGGACAGAACGTTCGACGTCTTCTGCATGGAACCTCCTCGCCTTTCGGCACAAAACGGTGCCCATCATCTAACAAAATAAAGCACCTTTGTCAATCCTTCGGATATGAAAAAGATCCCAGGTGGGATCAGGGGTCGCGCGGAGGGCGCGGGGCTCGGAAGAGCGAGGGGTCGAGCTCACCGCTCTCGATCAGATCGCTGAGCGGTCGTCGGCTGTGCACCGGCTGCGTCTGCAGGGCGGGCGGGATGAGACGCCGACCGGCCTCGCCGATCATCGCGTCGACAACGCTCTGAAGCTTGTCCTCGTAGAGCATCTGGCTCTCGTTGAGAGTCGTGAGGCCAAGCCGCTCCCCGAAGAACTTCATCTCTCGGGGGATCTCGACGTCTTCGGGCGCGTACTCAAGCACCCAGGCATCGTAGGTCGGATCGTAGCGCAGCGTGATGCGCGGAAGATCCTCGCTGGGATCGTTCTGCTCGCCATAGACGAGCGACATCGCCGTCTCGCCCCCCTCGGAAGGTGGCTCCTCGATGATGGTCAGCATCACACCGCTCGAATGAGCGATGAACAGGGTCTGGCCGGTGAGTCGCTCGTTCTCGGGAACGGCGTTCTGCAGTCCGGCGGTGCGGGCAAGCTCCACGAATTGGTCAGTACGTCCCATCAGGTCTCCTTGGTTGAGGGGTCGAGGGTTAATATCAGACATTAAAAAAACCGGCAAGACTACATGCCGGTCATGTGGTGGCGCACGATACGCGCCACGATGTGGGGAACGAGCTCGGTCGGGACGATGAACTGTCCCATGCGAAGCTCGTCCTTGTGTCCGAGGATGTCGCGGCGGATACCGCAGATGTCCCTCGGCTGATCGTTGATCGTCCAGAGGTCGATGCGCCACGAGTGCGTACGACCGAGCAGCTTGCTCAGCCGCAGACCGTCGCCGTAGGGCGGGGTCGTGCTCTCGAGCGACTCGAAGGCGAGGTAGATCCCCGCCTCGCTGGGACGCTCCGGGTTCTGGCCGTACGGCAGCCGGATCCCGCGCGTCAGGCAGTAGCCGTGACGACCGATCTCCGGCACGTGGACGATGTCGTCCTCGTGGCGCAGATGATGCGCCAAGGCGAGAGCCGGATCGAGATCGTCGACCGTCGGCTGGTAGCCGCACTCGGCGAGCAGCTTGCGCAGCGACTTGTACTCCTCGCGGAGCTGGGCGTAGAACGGGGTCTCCTCGAGCATCGGATCACTCATTGCGTGCCTCCTTCAACATGGCGACCTTGAGCATGCGATTGACCAGAGCCTTGCCTTGCGCCTCGGTGAGGCGGCGAATGCCGTCCTTCAACGGCATCTTGAATCGAGTGAAGAGGCGTTTGTCCTCTTTCGGGATCAAGTACCCCTTGGCCGTCGCCGGCGCGATGGAGTACCACTCGCCATTCATCACGTCGCAGAAGACCGTGATTTCCTGACCTTCGAGTTCCCGACCCTTGAAGGTCTGGATCGAAAGCTCGAACATCACGACGGCGGTCGGATCATCCCGATGGATGTCATCGTACTTGATCTCGAGCTGCCGCGGCAGATCGCTGTGCGCGCTCAGGATGGTGATGCACCGCCTGAACGCGAACCCAAGCCTCGAACCGTCCGTTGGGACGAACTCAGTCTGGAAGCCCTGGATCGTGAAATCCAAACCGGATGCATCGAGACCCTCGGAGGTCGCGAGCTCATCCGACCAGTGAATCAGGGCCATGAGCGGCCCACTCAACATCTGAAAGTACGAATGCACGGGCACCTCCCTTTCCGTGGCCTGAGTGGATCAGTTTTCGCCTATTCTGTCAATCGGTATCGTATATAAACGCGCGATCCCCCGCTTCCCAATTTCGCGCAATCCTTCAAGCGAAAAGGCGAAGGAAAGAATGCGCGCTTCGGGCCGCGCTTCTCGCTGTAGCTTGGCTACAATCTTGGGCATGATGGAATCAATCCCAAATATATAGATAACCGTCGCCTGAGATAGATCTGCCAATAAAAGATTTTTTTGATGCACGATTGCGCGCGTCCCGAAACGTTTCAAGCGCACACGCGAAAGCCAAACCATGAAAGGATTCAATTCATATCCGATCGCGGTTGCGCCTTTTTCAGCGGCTGCAATAAGTAAACGCCCATCGCCCGAACCAAGATCGACCACTGTGTCCGTGGGTTGTATTTCAACGAGTTGAAGCGCGGCTTCGATATCCTGTTTTCGTACCGGAAGCCACGGAGCGCCAACGCCCATGCCGCCAAACCAGCGGGCCAGCAGGAACAGCACCCCGATCGAAACCGCCAACCAAAACAGATCCATAAAACGAGTGTAACAAAAAAAGATCCCTGGTGGGATCAGCGCAGGAAGTGGATCCGGAGATCCGCAGCGTTCTGGAAGTTGCCGAAGGCGATCTTCCAGTCGAGCTCGCCGTCCTTCAGGCGCAACTCGATGATGGGCATGCCGCTCTCGTGGGGCACGCCGTTGATGACGAAGCGCAGCGAGTCGGTGCCCATGCTCGAGCCGGGCTCGATCGGCCGGAACTCGGCCGAGAGGATCGTGCCGATGAAGATCTTGCCGAACTTGCGGTCGACGATCTTGATCCCGATCCCGATCATGCTCTCCAGAGCATTGAAGCTCAGCGGCTGCAGCAGGTCACTCAGACGATCTTCGAAATTTCTCATCTCTGCCTCCTAGCGACAAAATAGAAACAATTTTCTCATAAAAAGTCAATCCTTCCCTACTCGTAACGCAATGCTTCAATCGGACTGAGCTTGGAAGCGCGGCGGGCAGGATTAAAACCGAACACGATACCGATAGCCGCGGACACGCTGAAAGCCATGACAATGGATTCCACGTTCAACATGAAGGTCCAGCCGGGCTGAAATGAGTTCAGAATTTGAATGGTGAGCCATGACAAAATAATGCCAAAGATGATCCCAATGACGCCGCCAACCGAAGTCACGGCGATCGCCTCTGCCAAAAACTGGCCGAGGACGTCCACCTTCTTCGCGCCGAGCGCCTTACGCAAACCGATTTCAGATGTGCGCTCGGTGACCGTCACATACATGATATTCATGATGCCGATGCCGCCGACAACCAGAGAAATAGCCGCAATCGAGCCGAGCAAAATCGAAAGCACTTGGCCGATGGTGCCGGCATTTTTTTGCGCGTCCTCCTGCGTTCCGACACGAAAATCGTCCTTCGAAAGGACGCCATTCGGATTGTCGAGCTTATGCGTATCGCGAAGCACAAAACGCACCTCTTCCTTTGCCTCATCCGGTGACATGTCGAGCGGTTTCAAGCTCAAAAAATTCAACCGATCCTTATTGAACAGATCCATGGCAGAAGTCACGGGAATATAAACAAGATCATCCAGCTTGGTGAAAAAACGCGTACCCGCCTTCTCCATCACACCGACCACGCGATAGTTCACACGGCGCACCTTGATCACTTTTCCAATCGGAGACCCGTCACCAAACAACTCACGTGCCACTCCGTGACCGATGACGGCGACTTTCGTGCGACCATCGACATCATCGTCCAGCAAGAAACGACCCTCGGCCACTGTCCCCGTAAAAATCTCAATTTCGCCCGGCGTGGAGCCCCACACGGAAACGTTCATATTCTCGGGACCGTAGGTGACAACAGCCGTACTCACAATCGTTCCCACAATCGCGTCCACCCATGAACGGCGTTTCAGCTCGCGATAATCCTTATATGTCAGGGTTTGGCGCTGAAGCGGATTGGGCCCGCCTCCACTCGCATCACCGCTTCCATTTGAGACGATGACCACATCAGGCCCAAATGAGGCAACGTTTGCCAACAAGAATCGTTCCGCTGCCTTGCCAACCGATAACATGAGGATCACGGACGCGATCCCGATTACGATGCCAAGCATCGTCAAAATCGCACGCGCCTTGTTGCGCACAAGGCTCGTGAGGGAAATGGAAACGAGATCTCGAATTCTCATATCATTCTTTGCGCAAGGCTTCGATCGGATTCAAAAGCGAGGCTTTTCGAGCCGGCGCATACCCGAAGACAACACCGATCGCCGCGGACACGCCAAATCCCAACGCGACGCCGGTCATGGAAACCGCAAACGCCCAACCCGGCTGAAAGGTCGCGATGACCGCAATCGCGATCCAGGAAAAAATCATGCCCAATGCAATACCGATCAAACCACCGGCACCCGTAAGCACGATCGCCTCGAATAAAAACTGACCGAGAATATCGCGGCTGCGTGCACCTAAGGATTTGCGCAAACCGATTTCACGCGTGCGTTCGGTGACCGAAACATACATGATATTCATGATGCCGATGCCACCCACCACAAGCGAGATCGCCGCAATCGCCGACAATAACAAACCGAGCACGTCCGTAATCTGTGTCACCGTTTTTACCAATTCCTCTTGCGAAAGGACGGTGAAATCATCTTCTTCGCCGAAATCGATATTGTGCCGATCACGCAACACGTCTTGGATACGGCGCATCCCGTCGGTGATAGACACGAGATTCGTTCGAAGAACGAGACCCTGCACATATTTCTTGCTATACAGATCCATCGCCGCCGTAACGGGGATGTACACGTTTCGATCTACATTATCGAACCCACGTGTACCGACCTTTTCCATCACGCCGATCACACGAAAGTTCTGACGTGCGATCTTCACGGTCTTTCCGACCAAATCCCCGTCACCAAAAAGCTCGCGGGCAATTTCGGCGCCCAACACAGTGACACGAGCCGCGGAATCCACATCTTCATAGGACAAGAAAAGCCCCTGTGCCGGCTTAATATCATAAAACTTGATCTCATCCGGCATGGTTGCCGTCACTTTCCCGTCGCGTTCAACGCCGTTGGCGCTGACTTTGTCATTCTGCTCGATGCTTGCCACGGCCAAATCCATCCACGATTTCTGACGCAAGGCGCGCAAATCGTCATAGGTCAGGACCTCTTCCGCAAACGCGTTGGAAAAACTCCCCGAGCTCGGTGGACCATTCGCCACAATGATGAGGCCGGAACCGAATGAGTTTACGGTACTGATGATATAGCGCTCGGCCGCTTCGGCGATCGACAACACCAGAATCACGGATGTGATCCCGATAACGATCCCGAGCATGGTCAAGGCCGTTCGACCCTTTGTACGGCCGAGGCTTTCCAGCGCGGACTCGATCAAGTCGCGTACATGCATGGTTATTTGCGAAGCTCCTTCTCTCCCAATTTATGACGCTCCCCATCCGTGAGACGATCACCAACCAACAGTCCATCGCGCAACAGAAGGATGCGCTCAGCGTACGCGGCGGTGTCGGTTTCATGCGTCACGAGAATGATCGTGTGACCTTTCTTGATATTCAGCTCGAGCAAGGTATCCATCACGGCCTGTCCGTTTTTCGAATCCAGGTTACCGGTGGGTTCGTCTGCAAAAATCACCGACGGCTTACGCACCAACGCGCGCGCAATAGCCACGCGCTGACGCTCACCACCGGACAATTGGTTAGAGAGATTGTTCACGCGATGACCAAGACCAACAATGTTGATCGCATCCATCGCGTATTTGTCGCGCTCACGCAACGGAACATCCGAGTACAACAGCGGCAATTTCACATTTTCCAATACCGATGTCTTCGGCAACAGGTTAAACGATTGAAAAATGAAGCCGACTTTTTCGCCACGCAATGAAGCGAGCTCATCATCGCTCAACGAAGAAACGTCCCGGCCTTCAAACAAATACTTTCCACCCGTGAGCGTATCGAGAAATCCCAAGATCTGCATAAGCGTCGACTTACCCGAGCCCGAGGGACCCATGATGGCCACGAATTCACCTTTGGGAATATCAACATCAATCCCATGCAATACATGCGTAGCGACGTCTTCGTTGAAGTACGCCTTCTTCAACCCCTGTATGCGAATGACGGGTTCTTGTTTGGACATAGTCGAGAAACGAGTATCGAGTAACGGGTATCGTACGACGATATTCGTTACTCGTTATTCGATCAGTTCCCTGTTTTAGCTTCCGCCTCAAGCTTGCCGAATTCGTCAGCCGAAACTTCGCTGATCACGACGAGCTGATTTTCCGACAAGCCCTTCACCACTTCAGTTCGGCCCTCGTCACCACGCAACCCAAGCTCAACATCCACTTCGCGCGGTTGCTTATTCTCAAGCACGCGGACATAGCGCTGGCCGTCGCGATCACGCAATGCGCGTGTCGGGACCACGAGCACACCACTGCGCTCCCCCGTCTTAATAATAAGGTTAGCCGTCATACCCGGTTTAATATCGCGTCCAGCCGGATCGACCGTGACATACGCCTTGTAATAGATGGCATCCGAAACCTTGGTTTGGTCCGGATTTTCCGAAATGACCTTGCCGACAAATTTTACATCGTCGCCAAAGGCATCCAGCGTGATATTCACTTCCTGATTCGCTTCAACTTTGGCGATATCGGCTTCCGGCACCAATGCTTCGATCGAGAATCCCTGACTCGTGACCATTTTCACGGCCGTGACATTGGCCGTCACCTGTTCACCCAAGTTCGGAATGATATCCGTAAGAATACCGTCCACCGGCGCGACGATCTGCACGTCAGCCAAACGCTCCTGCGCCTGCTGATAAGCCGTGGCCGCATCCAATACCTGCGCACGCAAACCCGCGACATCCACCGTGCGCGGCGCCGCCTTGCGAAGATCAAGCGTCGCCTTTTGAATGGCGAGATTCGTTTCTGCGGTTTTCACCTTTGTTACCAAGTTTGATTTGGCGATTTCGTAATTTGCTTTTGCCGTGTCCAGTGCGATCTGAAGCGTTTCCTTTGAACCGCCCTGCGAAATCGTGCTGGAACGAGCCGTCTCGATATAACTCGTGACGCTCGTAAGATTCGTACTCACGCTCGCACGATCAGCGTCGATCGTTGCCTTCTTGGTGGAAAGCATCGTCTCGGTCAGCGAAGCATTGGTGATAGTACCGGCCAATGTCTTTTGCACTTCGTCGAGATAGAGCTGGGTTTTGCGAAGGGCATCCTGAACCTTCTCGCCCGTCGCGAGCACATCGTTATTCGGTGTCGAAGCAGACAACGTGCGAACCGCCGCATCAGCCGTGTTTACGGCCGATTTCGCAGCCGGATACGCTTGTTTGGCGCGCTCAAGAGCATCACGCGCATACAAGCCAAGAACGTTTTCGTACAAGTCGTTGGCCGAAGTATTATCGACGCCGATTTCCGCATCACCGTCGATCAAACCGGAACGCATCGGACCCATCGCACCCTGAAGGGCGGAACGGAGGTTGGCATAAGCCGCGACCACCGTCTGGTCCGAAGTGGCGCCACTCGTTTCAAAATCGGTCTGCGCCTTCTCAAGCGCAAGCTCGGCGACACGTAATTCGTTCTGAACGTTCTGACGCGTCGCTTCGAGGTCGGCCGTGGCTTGATCGACCTGCGCCTGGGCAATCGCGATCGTTTCCTTGGTCTCGCCGGCCAAACGGGCGTCCAAATTTGCTTGCGCAATCGCAAGCGTGGCGCGAGCGCGCTCGGCGGCGAAACGCAAATCGCGCGCTTCAAGCTCAGCCAGCACCTGCCCCGTCTTCACGGCTTGTCCGACCTTCACATTGATACGCTCAAGCGGACCCGTGCTTTTGAACGCCAGATTCAAGCGGGCATCCGGCTTAATTTCACCCGTTACTTCCACCGTTTGCACCACATTCCCCTTTTCAACTTTGCGCGTTTCGTAAAACGGACCGGCATTTCCACCGCGACCAAACGCGAAATATCCGCCACCGAAAAGAATGATGACGGCCG
>CAZQSK010000006.1:0-39991 GCA_964596245.1 uncultured Gammaproteobacteria bacterium | reverse complement strand
TTGTGCGACGCTTAGGTATCCGTAAAGACAAGTGTCGCTTCCCCTCCCCGCCCGCAAAAAATGAATTTTTCGAATGTTTTCCAATCGGTACCAATTTCGGTACCGATTAAGTTTTTTTATTTTTTCTTACTCCTCTACTACGAACTTTTTTAAAAAAAATATTTTTCACTTTATCTGGATTTGACCTCAACTCTCTTGTCCTTCTAACTATCTTCAGTTTGCCGTTCCTTCAACCCCCTATCCCGGAGGCATGAATGCCGCGCGCCGCATGGAAGCCCATGATCGTGCTTTCGCGGTCCCTCGGGGCTCCGCGACTCATGGCAGAGAAGATTCTCGAGCTGAAGGGTCATCCAGGAGTTCTTGGAGCGCTGGTATCTTCAAGCTGGTTCACGGAAGACCCGAAGGTCGTCCTGGCAGCCTTCAAGAAGGCCAAGCTCAAGCTCTACCTGAGGCCCGAGAGCCTCTGGGGACTTGAACACTCTGATCTCCTTCGTCGTTACGAGGACATGGGTGTAGATGCGCTTGTCGTGCCGTGCGCTCACACACTGGATGTATTCGAAGCTCTGGCTAAGGCCGATCCTAAGTTCAAGCTCGTCTTGAGCATGGAAGAGGTCGGTATGCGCGAACCTAGGGTCTATGAGGAGCTTCCCGTCGCATTCAGAATAGCTGCGGCACGGCAGCCCTTCGACGGCGTCGCATTTCCTTCGAGCGATGTAGCAGTCGAACGACCGGAGTCCCGTAGCAAGGAGCCTCTGTTCGTTTGGCAATACGCCGGGAAGCCTGAAGAGTCTGCAGGTATCTTCGGGGCCGGTGCAACGCACCTTCTGATCCCTGAAGGGGTGTTTTCAACGCCCCGTTCTTGGGCGGATCGTTTCTGGCCTGTCGTACAGACACTGAACCCGGGAGCAAGACAATGAAGAAGAGCGAAGACGAAGAAGTGAAGACGTTCGACAACTTCATCGAACGCTGGTGGATGATGTACATGCTTCTGGCTGATTTGCTCTTGGAGCTCTTCGAGAGCATCAAGAAGATGATCTTCGGCGACACGCCGGCCTGGAAGGACCTGGACGAACCTCGTCCGCTGGACGCACGCTAGACCCGATTGGGTCTTTTTTTAAATCTGCACGGGACTTGCGGGCGCCCAGACATTTACGTCCCACCAGGCTTTTGCGCTCGCTCCTAATTCACGAATGGTGAAGTAGATGATGCGAACATAGCTTTGCTTGTCTGCCGAGACGCCCTGCGCATCGATCCCGAAGTGTCGGCAGAGATAAAGCGCTCGCGCAAGATGGAAGCGTTGCGTAACAACAATCGCTTGTTTGATATCAAACTCTTCCGCTGCTCGTTTGCAGCTCTCATATGTGCGATAGCCCTGACCATCAACCAGAACATCTGTAGAAGTAACTCCAAGTTCAAGCGTGACGCGTTTCATTTCTTTAACCTCATTGCTGCGCAGACCGCCGTCATCACCAGTCAAAAGTATTTTTAACACTTTCCCTGCTTGATAGAGCTCTACGCCTGTTTTTAAACGGTCTAAGAGCGCATCTGAGGCTGATCCATCTTCTTTCACGCTTGCGCCAAGTACGATAGCGTATGGGGCCTGCTTTGCATCTTGTTGCGGAACGATGGCGCTCAATTCTGCCGTTTGGACGCGTACGATGGCGAATACGACAGCTAAACCGAGTACGAGGATCGGCTTCGCGAGAGTCGGGAATTGTTGTTTGTTAAATGTCATGGCTAGCCTTCCAAAAGCGGCTTTTCTAGCGGGGAAGTGTCATGCCCCATCCCCTCGCCTGAGATGCGTAAGACGTCTTTATCGATCTTAGCCAATTCTTTGTCGGCATCATTATATTTATTTACAACCGTGCCTAGATGTTTGCCCAGCGACTGGAAGTGCTGGTCATAGGCGGAAAGATGGCGACCCAACTCCCCTACACGCTTCTTGATTTCCAAGGCTTGCTCTTCAATCTTCAGCGCACGCAAGCCTTGCAAAACGGTTTGCAGATACGCAGTGAAACTCGTCGGCGACACGATAATCACATGCCACTTGGAAGCAGCGCGTTGCAAGATGTTTTCCGTGTCCTCCCCCACCTCTCCGATCTTGTTGACCAACAAATCGTAATAAATCGCTTCATGCGGAATGAACATGAAAGCGAAGTCCATCGTCCCCTCCTGAGGACGTACATACTTGGCTGTTTCTTTGATGCGATTTTTCAAATCGTTGATGAAATCGCGTTCATAGCGTTTGCGATCTTCATCCGTCGTCGCTTCGACAAGACGGTTGTAATTTTCCAAGCTGAACTTTGAGTCAATCGGTACAATTTTCTCTTTGATGAAAACGGCTGCATCGACAATCTCCCCGTCTTTAAACGCATACTGCATTTGATATTGATCAGGGGCGAATACGTTCTTGAGTAGCGTTTCAAGATAATATTCTCCCAAAATGCCGCGCTGTTTTGGGTTGGTGAGAATACGCTGCAAATTTTCCAACTGTCCGGAGAAAGACAGTACCTGTTTATTCGTCTCCTCAATTTTCGCTAGACGTTCGGTGACATCGCGTACCGCTCCGGTCATGTGATGACTGGAGGTCTGTTGCGAGCGCGAATTCTCGGTCAGGGAGCGGCGTAGCTCCTGATCCAGGCTCTCCAGGCGCTGCTGGAGCATGAGCATGGCCTGAGGGTCCATTCCGGAGCCCCCTTCTTCCCTTTTTCGGGTCAAAAGCCACGCTAAACCGCCAAATCCCACAAGGAGAATAAGGCAGACAATAACCAAGGCGACAGGGTCGTTCATAGCGAGTATCATGTCCGAACTGCACCCCCCTTGCAAACCTTGGGACGCTGTTTTATCTTCGGCCGTATCCCCCAGAACACATATGAGCAACTTGAACCTCACGACGGGCCCGTCTAGCTGGGACCGTGACATGCAAGGACTCGACGTTTCCGACGAGTCCGAGAATTTGGCTGCTTTGGGCATGCACATCGCCGGCAAGGATGATGACGATAAGGAAGACGATGAAGAGGAAGAAGAGGCTGTAGAAAAAGTCGTTGCTGCCGAACCGGTCGCAGTTGAGGAGAAAAAGGAAGAGGAGGAAGAGCCCGAAGAGCTTGATGAGCTGAAAGAGCTCGATCGTTTGGAAAAAGTTTTGAAGGAAGAGGACGAACCCACCTTGGTTGACGAGGAGGAGTAAGCGCTGTTAGATCAGCGCGGAGGTGACACGGTGTCGCAAATCCGCGATCGACAAAGCCAGCTCGCGCTGGAAATGGTGTATGCGCGCTTGCAGGCGTCGTTTCGTGGCCTGCAAAGCCCGCAGCTCCCCGACCTGACGTTTATTCTGGCCTACAAGCCGGAAGAGGCTCACGCGCGTCTGGAAGACGGAAAGGCTTCGGAGATGGTCGTTCTCAAGTCCACCTACGACCAGATCCGAGACTCGCTTCCGAGCGACGGCCTCATCAGGCGCTCAATCTTTCAAGCTCCCTGGTACGACATCAAAGTCGTGGCCACGGACGAGCGCATCACCTTCAAGGTGACGGCGATGTACCACTACCCGCCTTCACCCTGAATTCCCCACCTAGCGTGGGGTCTTTTATTTCAAAGCCCCGCTTTAGGCGGGGCTTCTCTGCGATCTTATTGGCAAACGGCGCACTCTTCGGTGGCCACGTCGCGCTTGATGGTTTGTGCATCAATGCTTTCGGCGTGGATCGGAGCGGCGGAGCGGAGATAGTACAGCGACTTCACGCCGAGCTTCCAAGCCATCGTGTGCACTTCGTTCAAGTATTTTCCGGAGATAGGCGTCGGGAAGAATACGTTGAGCGATTGCGCCTGGTCGATGAACGGCTGACGATCAGCAGCCTGCTGAATCAATTCGCGCATGTTCATTTCATACGGCGTGCGGAACACGGACTTCTCTTCCGCCGACAAACCGTCGACGTTCAGCACACTCCCCTTGTCGGCGATGATTTTCTTCCAGAGCTCGGTCGTGTTCATGCCCTTTGATTCGAGCAATTTCACCAAGTGCTTGTTCTTGTACAAGAAGCTGCCCGAAAGCGTCTTCTGCAAGAAGGCATTACCTGAGATCGGTTCAATCGAGGGCGTAGCTTCGTTGCAGATGAAGCTGGTTGAGGCTGTGGGCTGAATACTGGTCACATAGCTGTTGCGACGCGTTCCACCGTCCAACGGCAAGCCACGCTCTCTCCCAAGGCGTTCTGAGGCCGCGTGGGCATGCTTCTGGATATTGGCAAAGATGTCCTTGTTGATGTTGCGCGCCATCAAGCTCTCGAACGGCACCATTTTGCTCATGAGATAGCCGTGATAGCCCATCACGCCCAAACCAATCGAACGCTCATGCTTTACGGAGTTGATGGCTTTCTTGAACTCCTTCGGATCAGCCATCTCGATAAAGGTTTCAAGGTTGTTGTCGAGGGCCGTCACGCAGTCATAGGTGATCTGCTCGATCTGATCCTTCCAAGCGTCATACTTCTCGATGTTGAGGTTGCCCAAGCAGCAGACGGCCGTACGCGTCTCATCCGTCGGCAATACGATCTCCGTGCAGAGGTTGCTCTGACGCACCATAAGACCAAGCGCCTTGTGATGTTCCGGGCGTGCGCGGTTCACCGTGTCGATAAACAACAGATACGGCTCCCCTGTTTCGGCGCGCATGGTCAAGATTTTTCTCCAGATCTCCTGCGCATTCAATTTCTTGGTGACGGTCTTGTAATGCGGATCAATCAAATCGTATTCGCGATTTTCTTCCACCGCCTTCATGAACTCGTCGGTGATCACGATACCGTTGTTGATGTTCAAGCACTTGCGATCGATGTCACCACCGGTCGGCTTGCGCATCTCCAAAAAGTCTTCAATATCCGGGTGGTCAATGCGCAGATACGCGGCTGCCGCTCCACGGCGTGTGGAGTTGCGTGAAACCGCGATCGTGGCCGAGTCCATGATCTTCAAGAATGGGATGACACCCGATGACTTCAAGCCGCTCGCCTGAAGCGCGGCGTTTTGCCCACGTAGCTGTGACCAGTCCGTACCAATACCACCGCCATACTTCGCCAAGAAGGCGTTTTCGCGATAGATATCGAAAATTCCTTCCAACGTATCCGGAACGGTGTTCAGAAAGCAGGAAATCGGCAAACCCTTGGTCGTACCGATATTCATCATGGTCGGCGTGGCCGGGATGTACCAGCAGCGCGTCATGTAGTCGTACAAGCGTTGGGCCAAAGCCGCATCACCGCGTGCAAGACCGGTCGCGACGCGTGCATAAAACTCCTGCAAGTCTTCGCAGATGTTCCCCTCTTTGTCGCGCAACACATAGCGGTCGCGCAAGTTTTCCAAACCAAAGTACGTGGCGAGCTTCTCGAACTCGTCGGTTTTCTTAATCCCTTCCTGAATGGCGCGGTTGGCCGTGTAATGCGGACAATCCCAGCTGCGCTTCCCGGCCGTCTCGCTCTTCATCTGAGCGAGAAGCATGTCGCGGGCAGCGTCGAGATCGTTATTGGAGAGGGCGTCAATGACGTTTGCGTAATTGGTCATAAGGTTCGTTTTAGATTTTTTACCAGTCCGACACCACCGCGCCTCTCGAGTATTCGGTCGCGCGATTTTCGAAGAAGTTTGTGTGTTCCTTGGCATTCACCATCACATCGAGCCAGGCCAGCGGATTTTGAGTGTGATACACCTTATCGAGGCCCAAGTCATTCAATTTTTTGTCGGCAGTATATCTGATGTACTGTTTTACGTCTTCCGGCTTGAGTCCCGGCACCGCTCCCATGGAGAAACAGGTATCAATGAAGTGATCTTCGAGCCGCACCATATCTTCGCAGGCTCGATAGAGTGTTTGCTTGAGTTCGTCGGTCCAGATGTGTTTGTTCTCATTCACGAGCGTTCGAAAGAGTTGGCAGACTCCCTGGCTATGTAGCGTTTCATCGCGGATGCTCCAGGTGACGATTTGTCCTACTCCTTTGAGTTTTCCCATGCGTGGGAAGTTCATCAGAATGGCAAAGCTGGAAAACAAGCTAACGCCTTCCATAAATCCTCCAAAGACCGCGAGGTTTATAGCGAGCTCTTCCACCGAACGTACATCAAATGTCTGGATATACTGATACTTGTTGCGCATGGCCTCGAACTCCAAGAATGCACTGTATTCCTTCTCCGGAAGGCCAAGCGAGTCGTTCAAATACGAGTAAGCCCAAACGTGCACGCTTTCCATGGCGGCAAAGGCCGATAACATCATTTTGATTTCCGGTTTTGGGAATGCGGGAATCAATTTGGCGTTGTAGTTGTTGTTCACTTCGATGTCTCCTTGCGTGAAGAAACGAAGAATTTGAATGACAAGGTTTTTTTCTTCAGGCGTGAGCTTGAAGCGATAGTCCGAGATATCGGCTTCCATCGGGACTTCAATCGGAAGCCAGTGGGCCTGGTTCTGTTTCTGAAAGAATTCAAAGAACTGCGGGTACTCAAAAGGACGATAGAACGGTCTATACGTAAGGAGCGGACAGGCGCCAAAGAGCGGACTCATACGTAAAGGATCAGGCCAATGGCTCGATGCGTGAGAGGAAGGACGGCGGCTGATAGGCCGGCGGGATGCTCGGGGCTGCCATGACGGGCGCAGCCGCTTCCTGATACATGCCAATGGACTGACGATCCTCGGGTGTGAGGAACTTCAAGGCCATCCAGCGGAATACATAGTCCACGATGCTCTTGGCATTCGGGATATTCGGGTTCTGAGTTGCGCCAGACGGTTCATAGCGCGAGTGGATGTACTTGTTGCACAGAACCTTCAATGGCACGCCGTATTGCAAACCGATGGAAGTAGCAGTCGCAAAAGAATCTACCAAGCCGGCGATGGAGCTTCCCTCTTTCGTGAGGGTCATGAAGATTTCGCCCGGCTGGCCGTCTTCATACAAACCAACGGTCAGATATCCTTCGCAAGGACCAATCTGGAATTTGTGGGTGATAGCTTTTCGCTCATCAGCCAAACGGCGGCGGCGAGGCACAAAGGCATCGCCCGATGTCATGGGGGTCGGGTTCATAGTCACGGTCTTCAAGGTGAGCAAAAGGAACCGACCCGGACCTGAGAGTCTCCCGGATCGTACAAAGGAAAGTGATGAAAATCCGGGCAATATCCAGAAGTTCCGTTCTCGTGCCCGACGTTGCGTCAGGCATTCGCGTGAGAGAGGAATTTCCTGGGAGATGGCCCAACCACTACATCTAGTGGTCTAAACTAGATTCTACCACAAGATGTAGTGGTTGAGGCAACTCGGCAAAAACCTTAGGAAAACATGATTTTTGTGGATAAGTTAGAAGCCGAGTGAAAGATTGATCGCCGAGCGGGTGTCCGGCTCCGGCGGTTCGATCGGCAAGGTGATGTCCTGCTTCTGTCCCTGGCGATTGTTGAAGGAAACGTGGCCGTTTTGCAACGCATGTTCGTAGACGTCGCGCGTGACACGCACATCCTGCAAACAATAGTCGCGCAACTTATCCAATTCCCCATTGCGCCAGTACTCTACGGCCATGAGACCGTGACCTGACTTCCCTACTCCGAGCGTGGCCTGGGCTACATCATCAAGCTTGATGCGGAAGCCAAGGCGCTTTTCGATTTCCACCAAAAGATCGACGGTGGGCAGACGCATGATGTCCCCCGTGTAATAGGTTTGCAAGCACGGATAGTCAAACCCAATCAGGTTGTATCCGATGACGCGATCCGCACGCTCCAAACGCGGCCAAAGCTTTGGTAAATCCTGTTCAAAAAAGCCTTCAAAGGTATCGGTCTCGTAAAAATAGCAACCCACGAACGAGACTTTGAGCAAGCTGGGATTATAGGCGCCCACATCCTGAAAGGTATTCTGGGTCTCGATGTCGAGCACAACTTCTCGTCGCATAAGCGACGGAAAGATAACACACGTCCACAGAAACAAAAAGACTTGATTTTACCTCCCGACGATGTTTATCTTCACGCGGAGGAATCAATGCCCGAAACCAACCGGAAGCCGACTCTCTCCTTGCTCCTTTTTCCGCTGTTTCAAAGTCTGTCCGAGCTCAGTGACTTCTGCGCCTTTCTCAAGACCGCGCTGGTCGTCGAGGGCACCTCGGTGCGTGTGTGCGATCTCGTGCGAACCGCTCCTCCGGGTCAGGTGATCGCTTGGCTCTCCGAACAGATCCGCCTCTGGGACGGTCCCCTTGCCCTGTTCTACTGGGCCGGTGACGACTCCGTCGAGCAGACGTCGTCGAAGATCGGAACACTCGACTGGAAGCTGAGGGAGCTGCGCCAAGCGCGCAAGGTTCTGATGGTTAAGGATCTGGAAGAACCGCACTTCCTGACTCAATACCCTTCACTCAGTGCTGATGGGAGCAATGTTCCAAAGCCGTTGCTTCTCGTCCGCGCCGGGCCCGTGCCGAGCATCCGCACCGCGCGCGAACTGGCGAACTTCCTTGGTACGCACCAGCAGCCGCGCGCTCCGACGCAGAACCTGCTCGCGGTGACAGGCGCTCCATCCAAGCCGCCACGCGGCGATCAGACGGTGACGGGCATTCCCCTCACCGATCCTCGGACCGGCAAGGTCCAGGCACTCGCTCCTCCCTCAGATGAGGGCGACGAACGGCCTACCCTGCCGCCGCCGCCCGGCACCGGTCCCCCGGAGCCCGTCTTCGCTCCCCGTCCTCGTGGCGACGCGACCCCTACCCGCTAATGAGCGGGTTTTTTGAACAATAAAAAAAGAGCCGGTTGGCTCAGTGTCTGATGTAGACGATGGAGTGTGGCGGATCCTTCTCCGGGTAGAACCAGAGCGTCCAGGGACGATCCGCGTCTTGAGGCGCGAGCCGCATGGGCGTCAGGTCCACGGTACGGAATGGGAGGACGACGAAGGCGTCGTGGATCATGCAGTAGCGAGCGCGAGGGAGGGTCGCTCGCGGCGCTCTGGCCGGTGTTTCCCCGCCAGACGTCGCACTCAGGTGCATCGTCGGCGTCGTGTCCGTGAGGCTCTCCGGTCCGGCGTGACCCGGAAGAAGCATCAGCGGTCCGATGACAACCGCGGTGGCGGTCAACATCGAGACCACGGCGGCGCAGGGCATGACGCGTTGTAGCGCCGAGGGCGTGGGGAGAGCGGAGAGCTTGCGGTCGCTCTCGTTGCGCTCCCAGAGCTGGTTCACGAGATCCTCCAGAGCCGCGATCTTCGTGGCCTGGTTGGCCACGGTCGCCTTGAGCTCGACGATCTCGGTCGCTTGCGCGCGAGCCTTCTCCTCGAACGGAGCTTCGCGGTACGCGCCTCCGAATGACCGCCAGCCTTTGAGCTCCCCTGATCCCCGCAGGTGGAACAGGAGGATGAGCGGCTTGCCCAAGACGAAGGCAATGATCGCGATGTGGGCGAGATTCTGCAGCGTGTCGGTCACACCGGCCTCCTTGCGTGGGTTGACGGAAAAACAGACGAGCCTTGCGGCTCGCCATGTATTTGGCTTGAATATAAGGTTTTCGTCAAGTTAGCCCGATTGACAAAAGGGCTAACTATCTGTAAAGAAAACCCACCGAGCCGAACGGATTTCGGCTTCTCCCTCCGCCGGACCAGCCCGTAACGGATTTCAGGAGATGCTCCATGGAAAAGAAGAGGAAGGCCACAGATGGCCAACGCGAACAGATCAACGGGATGCTTTTGTCCGGCCTTATCGGGTTCGATGAGGCGGAGGAGATCATTCGAAACAAACGCTTGCCAGACCCGGCGCCGAATTTTCTCGTTACGGAGTGGGAGAATGCCTACCCCGGCAAAGGTCAGAAGATCGCGTCCTATCTGGGTCCCTTCTATTACTGGGTCCCGCAGTTCGTCCCTCCTGTTCCTGATTTCGAGACTCAGGTACGAGAAGCGGTGTTCTGGCATCCCATCGCAACGATCGTGACGGAAGAGAATGGACCCTTCAAAAGGACGCTTCCCCGAACGTTGAAAAGATATCGGCGTGAGGATGATGATCGTCCGTATAATATGCTCCAGAAAGGGCTTCGGTTGCGTGAGTACAATCAGCCTAATCCGTTCAGAGCCTTACAGACGAAAATCGGTATCAGGCGATGTGAGGGACTTGAGGAGCAGTTCATGGAAGTCCTTCTAGCTGTAATCGGGTGTTTACTCTCTGGCCAAGAGCAAGAGGCCGAGCGTTTTCGGCCGCTACTTCGTCTCTATCGGGATGGGAACTACCCCTACGCCTTCGACAAGAACAACAACCTCCTCGTTCTTGTCGGCGACGCAACCTAAAAGCCCCTTTCGGGGCTTCTTTTTATTATGATTCGCGGGACTGCTGATCGCGCTTGCGTTCGAAGTCCTTCAGATAGGTCTTGCGGATGCGCAAACTCGTCGGCGTGACTTCGAGGAGTTCATCTTCTCCAAGATATTCGAGAGACTCTTCCAGGCTCATGTGACGCGGTGTCGTAAGGCCTTCGGCCACACCATCACCCTTGGAGCGCATATTGGAGAGCTTCTTCTCCTTACAGATGTTCACGATCAAGTCTTCCGGCTTGGCGTTCTGACCGATAACCATACCCTCATACACCTTCACGCCGGCACCGATGAAGAGCTGGCCACGTTCCTGAGCTGCCTGGAGACCGTAGCTGTTCGACTCCCCTGTTTCGAATGAGATAAGCGAGCCATGCGGGCTGCCATCGATGGCACCGACAAACGGACGATAGCCGAGGAACAAGGTGTTCAAGATACCCTGACCACGCGTGTCCATCATGAATTCCGTGCGATAGCCGATCAAACCACGGGTCGGAATCTCGAACTGGAGATACGCCGTGCCATTCTCGACACGCATGTCCTTCATTTCACCCTTGCGGCGTCCCATCTTTTCAATGGCCGTACCGCTGGTGTTTTCCGGACATTCAATCGTGACTTCTTCAAACGGTTCCGTCTTCTGTCCGTTCTCTTCCTTCATGATGACTTGCGGACGGGAAACCTGAAGTTCAAAGCCTTCGCGGCGCATGCGCTCGATCAAGATGGCCAAGTGCAATTCACCACGACCGCTCACCACGAATGTACCGTCACCCGAACCTGCTTCGACGCGCAACGCGACGTCGTTCTGCAATTCGCGCTCCAAACGATCCTTCACGTTACGTGAAGTCGTGAACTGGCCTTCCTGACCGGCAAATGGGGAGGTGTTCACGCCGAATGTCATTTTGACGGTCGGTTCTTCAATCTTAATAACCGGCAATGCTTCCGGATTTGTGGCATCGGCAATCGTTTCGCCGATGTTCAAGTTTTCAATACCGGCAAAAGCCACGATGTCGCCAGCCTGAGCTTCGGCGACTTCCGTGCGGCCCAAACCCGTGAACACGAACAAGTTGGTGATCTTGGCTGGGGTCATCTTGCCATCACGGTTGATCCAGGCGACCGGACCCGGGCGAAACACGCCACGCACGATGCGACCGATACCCATCTTGCCCTTGTAGTTGTCGTACGAAACGTTGGCTACGGAAACCTGAAGCGGACCATTCGGATCGGCCTTCGGTTCGGAAACTTCCTTCACAATGGTTTCGAAAAGTGGCTTGATGTCCGTCATCGCTTCCAAGTTCGTATCAAGACCGGCCTTACCTTGTTTGGCAGAGGCATAGACGACCGGAAAATCAGTCTGAGCATCAGAAGCGCCAAGCGTCACGAACAAATCAAAAACCTGGTCGAGCACCCAGTCCGGGCGCGCATCCGGCTTATCGATCTTGTTGATGACGACGATGATGCGGTGGCCGGCCTGAATCGCCTTCTTCAAAACGAAGCGCGTCTGCGGCATCGGACCTTCCTTGGCGTCGACGAGCAAAAGAGCACCATCAACCAAGTTCATGACGCGTTCCACTTCCCCGCCGAAGTCGGCGTGGCCCGGAGTGTCCACGATGTTGATCTTGATGCCGTTGTAGGCCACCGAAACGTTTTTCGCGAGAATCGTAATACCGCGCTCGCGTTCGAGCGGGTTCATGTCGAGAATGGTGTCGCCCTCAAGTCCCTTCTCTTTGAAGGAATCGCTTTGTTTCAAAAGCGAATCGGCCAAGGTGGTCTTACCGTGGTCGACGTGAGCGATGATCGCGATATTGCGGATGGCCGTCATAAGTGGGCGAAGTTTAGCCAAGATTTTTAAAACTGTCAACCAGGATGTGTCTAAAATTAGTTCGACCCCCGGGCGCCAGTTGGCGACCGAGGGTCGAGTGGGGTTTTCACCTGAGTTGCAGGCTTTTCCCCGTAGAGTCGCGTGGCCGGAGCCTACGCGTTGTTGGGTTCACTGGGTCGACGCCGACGCGGCCGGATCAGGAGGCGCGCGCGAGGCTCATGTCGACGATGCGGGAAGACGGGGCGAAAGAGGGGGTCAGGGGCTTCTTCTTCACGTCGTGGTTCTCTCCTATGGAGGTTGGAGGTAGCTTTTTGGTAACAAAAAAAGACCCATTTGTCAAGGGTCAGCAGGGCGGCCACTTGAAGGGCTTCCCCTCGGGGTGCTGCTTCACGAGCTGGTCGAAACCTTCGCGGGTCAGCAATCGCATCCGCACCCCCTCCAGCGGCTCGCGTGCCATGAGGCTGAAGCAGTGAGGCTCGGGATCATTCGGCTTGGCCAAGCACAGGATGTTGCCCTCTCCGTACTGCTCGTGATCGAAGCTGGGCAGTAGCTTCCTCACCTCCTGCATCACCTCGAGGTCGAGAGACACGACCATCTCCCTGGACCCGTCGTTGTACTGGGCCGGGTAGAAGGCCATCAGGGCGGTCTTGATGTTGATGAAGTGAGCCTGTCCGATTTGGTAACCGGTCAGGTCCTCGCCCACGAGATCTTTGATTCGCTTCTTTTCGTCCATGGAACCTCCAACGCGGATTAACTAACATTAAAAAAAGACCCTTTGCAAGGGTCAGCGGCTGATGTGGTAGAGGCAGCCGTATTCCGGATCGGTGTGCCAATCCGGCTCGACGCGAAGCCTCACGATGTCTGTGTCATGCTCGTCAGAGACATGTCCGGCCCGAAGCAGCTCGGGAGGACAGTAGAGAAGGTGCATACGTTCCCCTCTCTCGGTGAGTGGAAGGATACCGATCATCCCCTCTGCCATGAACCGTTCAAGATTCAGGCGTATGGACGAGACGAGTGGCGACCTCCAGACGACGTCCCGCACCATGTTCGGCAGGATCGGCTCGAGCACCGACTCCCCCATAGGGGTATAACGAAACTCGTCGGGACGATGGAGTAGGCTGACGCGTAGAGCGTGCGCCGGTTCGGGATCGAGAGGGCTGGGAGGAGGAATCGCGAGCAGGAGAATCCGAGCATGTGATGCCCAGCTCTCTGACGCGGGGACTTCTTCGCGCGGCGCCGGAGCGCTTGCGCAGCTGATGAGCAGCGCCGCGATAGCGGGCCAGGCCCTCACGGCGAGCTCTCCTCCGGTTCTCCGAGCACGAAGACGCAACTCCAACGAAAGCGCTCGAGGAGCGTGAGCTCCATGTCCTCGCGGAAGATTCGGATGCGAGGACACATCCTGAGAGTGACGTGAATCCGTAGATACGGGCTGCCTCGAGCCTCTTCGGAGACGAGGCTGAGACAGTTGGGTCCTTGCCACACGCACCCGAGGGTGAAGGTGGTCTCGGCTCCGATGAGGCGTATGCGCTCTGGCCTAAGAGCCGTTTCATCGAAAGTGATGCGGTACAGATCCGTGTCGTCAGGATCTTCTGCCGCGGTTTCGATCACGGGCGGCGTCCCGTTGCGGGACGTGACGACGGGCTGCAGGGTGATCAGGGCGTTATCGCCCCATACGGGTCGCAGGCAGCCGATCGTCATCACACACAGGAAAAGGGCGACCAAACGTTCCATGAGGTACCTCCGTACCGTTCATGCAAACGAAAAAGCGGTGTTTTGTCAACGGAAGAAAGCCTTCGCCATTTCCCAGAACTCAGGATGATTCTGTTTCTCTTTCGCCCACAACCACCACTCCACTCCCCAAAAATCGACGCGTGAAAAACCCATGCGTTGAGCGTATTCAAAGTTCGCTCTCATCTGCTTTTCATCAAATGTGATGAGTTGCTCGTCGATGGGTGTTTCCATAACGCCGTTTTGATTCCATGGCTCCATTTGGAATTCGCTGACGAAAACCGGCCCGGTTTTCTTTTCAACCAGAGACGCGTGAAAAAGGTAGATGTCGCTTGGAACAAACCAGTAACGTAAAAGATCGAAATAGGGGCTGCGAACCACGCGGTAGACGCTGACTCCTAGTTGATCGGTTTCATTCGCAAAATGTGTCCAAAGCGAAAGCTCGCCCGAGTCGGTGGTTGATACCGGTCGACGCTGCCCTTCTGTACGCTTCGCTTCTTGTGCGCGTACCCAGCGCAGTTCTTCGATCGTTAATTCTTTGGTGAGGCCGGGACACTGGATGAATGTCGTGAGGAGCGCTTCGTTCTCAACCTGCCAGCCTTTTACCGCCGGATGATCCTTGTAACGTTCATATGTTTTTGCGAGATACGCGAGCTGTACTTCCCTTCTCTTACCGGAATCATCAATCTCCTTCACCCATTCGGGGAGCCAGCATTCCGGCCAGCGAGGGAGACGTGCGCCAACAGCGATCGTTGCTTTTGCTCCGTTCTTCTCAACCGTTTCAAGTTGCTGATCCAGCCACGCAAAGTTCCACGTATCTTTCGTTGGTTGAATTTCTGTCCAGTAGGCAGGCAGTCGCACATGCGATGGTTTCAATTCTCGCATCGTCGTTTCGAATGCGTACTGAGGATGCAATCCAAGATATTCTGCATAGGGCTTGCTCCAGGTGAATCCGTATTCCGTTTGCGGTGCTCGCGCCGGATTCCAGCTCACCAATGCGAGGCCACAGCCAACCAGCGCAATCGCAATGGTCTTGCGAATCATGGTGGAGCGGCTTCGATCTTCCTTAAGCAAAGATGCCAAGCGTTCACCGCCTAACCACGCGACGAGCACGATGGCGGCGTATTGCACGGCTTGTAGAGCGTTCACGACCGTCGCGCTTCCAAGTGAGATCGCGTACTGCACCCCGATAAAGCCAAGCGCACCGCTCCCCTGCCCAAACATCATGAGGGCGACGTGTACCGGCTTTGGACCGCGTTTCTTGCTGTTCGGACTTATCATTTCGCTAAGTTCAAGTCTGACATCGGACAAGAAAAGCGGGATCGAAATCGAAATCACGATCGCAAACAAACGCGACAAAACGAATACATCCAAAAAGTCCGCATGACCGAAGGCGTATTTGCCGCTCACGGAAGATGCGGCAAAGAGAAATGCCGCAGCTACACAGAGGCCTACCGTCGAAAGCTCCATGTGCTTCGGTTTCCCTTCCGACTTGCCGCCACGCGTCAGCATGAAGGTTGCAACTAAAAGAATTGCGAGACCGAAGAGGACTGGCGTAGCCAAACGCTCTCCCAAAAAGATTGCCGAATCAATCAATGTAAAAATCGGAATCAGCGAGCCGATGACAGGAACGACACGGCTCGTTTCCGCGCGTGACAATGCTTCAAAAAACGCCCACATGGCGAGCACGAACACGGAGCCGAAAATAGCGATCGAGATCCAGGCATCGGTTGTCTGATGAAAGTTGACGATGGGGAGCAGGACGAGAATCAGGGACGAAAAAATGCCGATGACCGTGGCATAGGTTCCGCTGCGCTTAAAGGCGGCTGAAAGCAGGGATTTGTCCACGATGAACGCGACGGCGTTCAGCAAATGGCCTCCGACTGCGATCAGGATGGCGTTCATACCTCTATCGTATCACCGAAATGAGGAGCAGCTGAGGGAATCTTGAAATGCTGCTGGAAACGTGTGGCAAGCGCTACCGATGTGTCCTCTTCCCCGTGCGTAACGGCGATGCGCTTCGGCTTTGCTTCGGCCTCATCGACCCATTGCACAAGTTTTGCCTGGTCTGCATGAGCGCTGTATGAGCCAATTGCCAAGATATGCGCTTTCACATGCACCTTCTCTTGCAAGACGTTTACGACCTTTTTTCCGTCGTACAAGTCACGACCAAGTGTTCCACTCGCCTGATAGCCGACAATCAGAACCGTGGAATGCGGATCACTCAGATAGCGGACAAGATGATGCAAGATGCGGCCGCCATTCATCATGCCTGAGCCGGCGATGATGACCTTTGGCTTTGGGGTGTCATTAATCAATTTTGATTCATCACGGGTGCGCGTCAGCTTTAAACCTGGGAAATCGAACAGATCATCCCCTGTCGCGGCCAGGGCTTTTGCCTCCTTATTATAGTATTGCGGATACTCCTTCACGATTTCGGTGGCTTTAATAGCCATTGGGCTATCCAGAAAAATAGGAACGTTGGGCAACATTCCGCTTTCCACCAAGTGATTCAATTCAAATAAAATCTGCTGGGTACGATCGATCGCAAACGCCGGAATCACGAGGACGCCCTTTTCGGCTACGGTGCGCTCGATCGCCTGCCTCAGCTTTGCTTCACGCGTGCTTTCGTCTTCGTGTATGCGATTGCCGTAGGTTGATTCGACCACGAGCAGGTCAACGGCTGATAGCTGGGCTGTCGGGCGCAGGATCTTGGAACCGTGATTTCCCAAATCTCCCGAAAACGCGACGCTCTTCCCTTCCGCTGAGTGCAACTCCCAGAACGAGCTGCCAAAAATATGTCCCGCATCACGCGGGCGAGCCGTAATGTCTCCGACCTTCACATCGTGACTGTATTCCACGGGTTCGAATTGCGTGAGAGCTTGCTCGACGTCTTTTTCTTCATAGAGCATTTCAACTTTTTCTCGTTCCAAATCCTCGCGCATGATATGCACGGCATCAAGCAAAACCAACTCGGCCAAGCGCAATGTCGGTGCCGTGCCGTAAATCTTCCCGCGAAAACCGTCCTTCACTAGTTTTGGAATGCGCCCGGTGTGATCAAGATGCGCATGCGTAATGAATACGGCTGAGATGTCTTTTGGATCGAAGTATAATTTTGTGAAGTTCTTCACGTCACACGTGTTGCACCCTTGGAACATACCGCAGTCGACGAGAACCTTGGTCCCCGTTTGCGTTTCGACCAAATAGCAGGAACCTGTCACTTCGCGCGTAGCGCCAAAAAAGGAGACGTTCATGTCCCCTATGGTGCGCGGCGAGCCAAGGTGCGGTCAAGCATCTCGCAAAACTCTAGATATTCAAGCGAGACAGGCTGGCAATGTCGTTCGTAAACAAGGGCGAGCGTATTGCGTTCAAAGTTACCGGTGAAAAGCATGACGATCACGACGCTTTCAAGCAAAAGCAAGACGGCGCCGGTAACAACGGCCAGGCGGAATGAGAAATCCGGTTGGTCAAAACGAGCACGCCACTTCGGATCGAACATCCAGAGACGACCTTCGGCATATGAGTTCGCGCACAAGGCGGCGAGGGATGCCCCCATGCCCCAAAGAAAAGAAGCCGTAGGACCAAAATTCAAATATTGCGAGATGAGGAGCGCGGCCGGAAATGCGAATACGGTTGTGAACGCCCAAAAATCACTCGCGTATTGTGGAGTGTGTTTTTTAGAAACGAAAGAGCGTTTTATTTTACGCGCCATATGAACCCACCGATTATAACACACTATGCCTCCACCTTCACCGTATCCGGGCCGAGAACGGCTTCTAATTCGCGTGCAATCAATTCATCAAACGCGATTTTGTAGGATGAAAGGATCTTTTGTTGGCCTCCGGCATTATCCACATTGAAGTACACGCGATACGGTCCAGGGTGTCCGTCGAAGATGGTACGTAGCTTGAACAAGATTGTTTCGGGGAGATGCGCGCGCAAGCGAACCGATACGGCTTGAATCTGTTGCACCGGTTCTGGAGGCGCCTCTGCCGCACCCGGCATCGAGGTGATGTACTTCTTCATTTCATCGATATTGTCCGGCGTGATCTCATAGCCGTGCTCCACAAGGAACTTCAACTCCCCTTCCTTTTCCTGTACGCGCCCGGAAAGGGCCACGGCTTTATCCGCTTCCCACAGTTCAGGCTTATCCTTATATACGCGCGGAAAGATGACGGCTTCGATGTCGCCGCTCAAATCTTCAAGCTTCGTGAAGACCATGGGTTCATTGTTTTTGGTCATGATCTTCTTTGCCAAGGTAAATACGCCGCCAACGCGCACACTCTTTTCCTTGCGATGCTCGCCGAGCGATTTGATGGGTACAAAGAATCCCGGCAGGCGGTCGGAATATTCCTTGAACGGATGCGAAGTCAGATACAGGCCGAGTAATTCTTTTTCCCACAACAACAGTTCACGGTTGCTTGCAGGCGGTGCCGGCTTCAAGCGCAAGCTCTCCCCTGCGCCGCTTGGACCAGACGTAGCAAATAAATTAAATTGTCCGCTCGCCGCTTCTTGGCCGGCGCGCTTCTGGAATTCCAAAATTGCTTCAATGTTGAAGAAGAGTTTGTTGCGATCATCAAAGCGATCAAGCGCGCCTGACTTGATCAGTGATTCAAGCGAGCGACGGTTGATGTGCTTTCCGGTCACGCGCGTCACGAAATCCTGCAGACTCTTATACGGTCCATTTGCCTTGCGCTCCCGATACAGATGCTCCACCACATCCTCGCCGATGCCTTTGATCGCAAGCAAGCCAAAACGAATCTTGTTCGTCCCCTTCACTACCGCAAATCCACGGAATGATTCGTTGATATCAGGCGGTAGCACTTCTAAACCCATGCGACGGCACTCTTCGACCTCGATCGTGATGCGATCAAGGTTGGAGATGTCCGAGTTCATGAGCGCGGCCATGAAAGCCCCCGGCCAATGCGATTTCAAGAATGCCGTTTGATATGCAATCAAGGCATAACAGGCGGCATGTGATTTGTTGAAACCATACGCAGCGAATTCTTCAAACTGCGTGAAGATGGCTTCGGCTTTTTCCTGCGGTACCCCATTTGCCAATGAGCCGTCGATAAACTTCACGCGCATCTCGGCCATGAGCTTCGCGATCTTCTTACCCATGGCTTTACGCAAGGTGTCGGCTTGGCCACCGGTAAAACCGGCCATATCTTTGGCCACTTGCATGACTTGCTCCTGGTAGATGGGCAAGCCGTAGGTATTGCGTAGCGCGTTTTCCGTCAGCGGATGGATGTAGGTGATCTTTTCTTTTCCGTGCTTACGCGCGATGAACGATTCGATGAACTGCATCGGACCCGGTCGGTACAGCGCCACCATGGCGATGATGTCTTCGATGGCGCTCGGCTTCAATTCACGGATGTATTTCTTCATTCCGTCAGATTCAAGCTGGAAGACGCCGGTTGTTTCACCACGACCAAGCAATTCGAATGAAGCCTTGTCATCCAACGGAATATTGTTGATGTCCACGCTTTCGCCATACACGGCTCCCACGATTTCCAAACAGTCACGAATCACCGACAAGTTGGAGAGGCCCAAGAAGTCCATCTTCAATAAACCCATGACTTCGGCCGAGTGCAGCGAGTACTGAACAACCTGCTCCACGTCGCCGCCTTGGGCTTTTTGTAGTGGCGTGAATTCAACCAAAGGCGCTGGCGCGATTACAACGCCACACGCATGTTGAGATGCGTGACGCGTCGTGCCTTCCAGCTTGATGGCGAGATCGATCAAGCGATGCACCTTTTCATCCGACTGGTACATGGCGCGTAACTCCGGCGCATCTTCCTTGGATTTCTCCAACGGGATATGCCTCCCCTGCACCGGTGGCGGAATGACTTTGGCTACGCGATCCACTTCCGAAAACGTCATACCGAGCACGCGGCCCACGTCACGAACGGCGGCGCGTGCCGCCATGGTTCCAAACGTGATAATGCCGGCCACACGATTGGCGCCGTATTTTTCCGTCACATATGCGATCACGTCTTTGCGACGTACATCATCGAAGTCCGTATCGATATCAGGCATCGAGATACGGTCAGGATTGAGAAAGCGTTCGAAAAGCAAACCGTATCGAAGCGGATCAAGATCCGTGATGCGGAGACTGTATGCAACGATGGATCCGGCGGCCGAGCCGCGTCCCGGACCCACAATCACCCCATGATCCTTAGCCCAGTTGATATAGTCGGACACGATCAAGAAGTACGCCGCAAAACCCATGCGCTCGATCGTAGCTAATTCAAACTCCAAACGTTCTTTTGCCGTTTTTTGTATTTCTGGGTCGGGATAGCGTTCGACAAGACCGGCCTCACATAGTTTGCGTAGGTATGTTGTCTCGGTCTCCCCTTCCGGTACTTCAAAATGTGGAAGATGGTTTTTTCCGAGCTCGAAATGGACATTGCATCGATCGGCGATTTTGCGGCTATTCTCGACCGCTTCTGGAAGCGTTTTGTACGCGTTGATGATTTCGTCAGACCCGCACAAAGACAAGTCCACCGTCGCAAGTGACATGCGATTTGGGTCTTCAAGCGTCTTTCCATCGTGAATGCATACCAGCACATCCAACGCTTCCGCATCATCTTGCGCGAGATAATGCGCCTCACGCGTGACGACGAGTTGTGTGTTCGTTTTCTTGGCGAGCTTGATCAGCAAATCATTCACTTCGTTTTGCGAAGGCGATTCAGGATGATGGATGAGCTCCAAAAAGAAATGATCGCGGCCGAAGATCTCTAAATACTCATTCAAAACTTTTTCCGCACGATCCGTATCATGGCTGGCCAGGGCTTTCGGGATTTCCCCTTTTAAATCGCCTGACAAGGCAATGAGGCCCTTGCCGTACGTCTTTAATAACTCCTTGTCGACACGAGGACGATAGTAAAAACCATCCAAGTAGGAAATGGAAATGAGCTTGAGCAAGTTTTGGTACCCCTCATTCGACTCGCACAGAATGGTGAGACTCGAAGTGTGATTGTCGATGGCCGGACGTTTATCCGTGTGCTTGTTCGGTGCGACGCTTAACAGCACGCCGATGATCGGTTTGATCTCGGCTTTATGCGCCGCTTCGTAAAACTCAACGGCACCGTAGAGCGCATGACGGTCGGTTAAGGCGATACTGTCGTATCCGAGCTCTTTCGCGCGCGCCACGATATCCTCGGGAGAACCAAGTCCATCGTACAAGGAGTACATGGACTGAACATGAAGATGCACGAAGGGTGAGCTCATAGTGGGAGCCGCTGACGGCGCGAGGCCTGCGGCAGATTTGACCGAAGCATACGGCGTCGGTTTCCGGCGCGCAACATTGACGAAAAGGCCCGTTCCTGGCTCAATCCGGACGCAAAGGAGGTGACCGATGCGACGTTCTGCTCAAGACGTACTGGAGGCGATGGGCGCGGTTGCCGGACAAGATTCCGAAGCGCGGGACCTGGTTCGCGACTTTACCTACAGGGCGCGTTTCGGCGAGTGGCTGGACCGTGACCCGCTACCGCAAGACGACGAAGAGTTCATTCTGGATGAGGATGAGGCGGTGAGCGCGGGACATGTTCCCCTGTTCCTCACCTCGTCGATCGGTCTGGGAAGGCCCAAGGATCCGATCGTCTGGACGGACAAGGTCCGAAACGGAGAGGACGGTGAGCTGGTCCACGCGATCTTCGTTGATGCGACTCCCTGCCACCGCGATTGGTTGGGACTGAAGGTGATTTCCGAGTTCTCGTTCGTCCTTTCCGCCTGGCAGGTAGAAGAGATGGTCCATCGGTTGGAGCCGAGCCTCATTCCCGAGGATCTGGATCCGGACGTTGTGCTCTATCGCGCGCTGGACCACCTGACCGCCATCCGCAATGCCATGATCTACCGCTTGGTGAACAACAAGCTGGGCGGTCGCTTGCGTGATCGTGCGAAGATTTTTGCCGGTGATCCGAGATTGCCTGCGCAAAAAATGGCCGAGCATCTCACCAAGGAGACGCTCGGCCTACACACGCATAGCTGGCCTCGGCCGGCGAACAAGTACGAGAACCAGGTACGCACGGAGATCTCGGCGTATGCCGCGCGCGGTGCGATCGTGAGCGTGGGAACACGCCAGAACCTGGTCCCCTCCTGAACGGAGGGTTTTTTTATAGCTCTTCTTCCAACTCCTTCAAAAGCTTGCGAGCCTTTTTGCGGGGACGGCGGGGTTCCTCATCGTCATCATCGGCACCACGATTCAGCATACCCATCATTTTTCCGCCTGCGCTGCTCAAGACGCCGAGATACGAAGAGAGCGACGTGACCTTATCAATAGCTTGGTCAACAAATTCTTCAATCGCTTCCACTTTTTCGCGTACATCAGTTACGACTTCGTTTGACTGACGCATAAGACGCGCTGTTTCATAGAGCGCCCAACATAGAAAGCCGGTGATCCACAACAAGCAAATCGTTGCGACCACATACAAAAGGTCCTGAGGATTGATGTACATACCCCTGTATTATAACACACCCCGCCATCGGCGGGGTGTGTATTCTGTTAATCGCAGTTCTGAAGTTTGAATTGGAAGTCCATCTTTCCTATCTCCGATGTACAGGTCGCCTTCAAGTCTCCATTCCAACGATGTTTGTTGATATCGGGGCGCTTTCGGCGCACAACGCGATAGTCCTGGACCGTGAGCGTGTTTTGTTCAAGTGTGCATGTGAGGCCAACTTCGGTTCTGTCCTGCTGTCTAAATACGAAGTTGAGCTGAGGGGCTGGTTCCGGTGTTTTGGTGAAGTTTTTGCCCGTCGCCTCGCTGACAATGAGCGCGCGGTTCTCTTCGTTAAACCCCTGAGGAGCGGGTGAGGGTTTGAGAGCGATCGTCATTCTTGCGCGAAGTGCGTCGCTGGTGCAGCCGAACGGTTCCATGGCGATGACATTTCCCCCCGGTTCGTTGATGGTCAGCGTTCCCGAAAACGAAGCGGGAAATCGATTTGCGGTCCAATACGTGATACCGCCAAACACGAGAAACAGAACGCCTACCATCAGAAGCCCCTGCTTGGTGGTGAGCTGAATGACTTTTTTTGGTTGAGTCTCGGGAGTCATAGAGTTTAGGTGCGAACGATGGCGTTAAACGATTCTGTCGCGATCTCTTTTACGCGGCTCATGACCGCATCGACTTGTGCGGATTCAAGGGTACGATCTGCGGCACCGATTTCGAAATGGAAGGCGACGGACTTCTTCCCCCCTTCGACTCCTTTTCCGATGTAGGTATCGAACCACTCAACCGATCGTACAAGAGGGTCGGTCTTTTTCATAGCGTCGATCATGTCTTGAGCCTCCACGTCTTGCTGGACGATAAACGCAAGATCCCGTTTTGCGGGTGGGAACACTGGAATGGCTACATAGCGTCCGGCGTCTGACGTGACATGAAAGACTTCGTGCAAAGGCATGTCGATCATGGCCATGCGTCCTTCGAATCCGTATCGAGCCGCGAGATTCGGATGGATTTCGCCAACCGTCGCGAGCAAATGCGTTCCCTTCCTCGCTTGCGCCGTGCGACCCGGATGCCAGAACGCATCGTTCTCGAGACGCTTCCAGGTCACGCCTTGTACGCCAAGCTCTGAAAGAAGATGCTCTACAAAACCCTTGGCTTCGCGCCAGGCATTGTCTTTGCCTAAGAATGCGGCGCCGAGTTCCAGCATCTCTTCGGGCAGCTCTTTCCAGCCGGATGCTTTCGGGTAGTACACGCGTTGCACTTCAAACAACTTTTGTACGCGTGCGCGTTCGTGATTTTCTTCCGCTGCTTGTAGAAGTGATGGCAACAACGAAGTGCGCATGAATTCGAAATCGGCCGTCAACGGATTTTGCACGCGCAACATACTCAGAGGGTCGTAGCCAGCTTTTTCAAGCGCCTGACGTGACGTAAATGAATACGTATACGTTTCCGTGAGGCCTGCGCCCTTTGCGATGCTGCGTACGACGTTCTCCAAGATTAGCTCTTGATCTGTTTTTCGCTTCGATCGTCCGGCTGGGAAGATTGCAGGCAGGTTTGAGTAACCGGCTACGCGCGCGATTTCTTCAACCAAATCACGACCATCTTCGATGTCATGATCGCGCCACCACGGAACGGTGGCAGTGAGCTTCTTGCTGTCAGACTTGATCGAGAAACCAAGACGCTTGAGCGTATCAATGCTGTCTTTCGGTTTTACGGCGACGCCAATCAATTCAGCGATCTTGTCGAAGCTAATCGAGTACGAAGCGGGTTTGTATTTGGTCGCACGAACGTCAGCGACGCTCGACGTGACTTTTCCGCCGCACAATTCAAGACAAAGTTCGATCGCTCGAGCCAACGCATCAGCCGGCGCCTCAGTTGAAAGGCCTTTCTCAAAACGCAACTGTGAATCTGAGTAGAGGTTCAAGGCGCGTGCGGTACGACGCACCGAGACTTCGTTAAATGAAGCGGCTTCGAAAATAACGCTCTTGGTTCCGCTTGAGACGGCAGATGCTTCCGATCCCATCACACCAGCTACTGCTTGTGGGTGCTCGGCATCGGCAATCACGAGCATCCCTTCGCGCAAGAGATGTGTCTTTCCATCCAGCGCAGCCATCTTCTCCCCCGCTTTGGCTTTACGCACGATAATTTTGTCGCCTTGAAGCTTATCCGCATCAAAGGCGTGCATGGGCTGCCCAAGCTCAAGCATCACAAAGTTGGTGATGTCGACCAAGGTGTTGATTGGACGCAAGCCAGCCGACAATAAGCGACGCTTCATCCACCACGGAGTCTGTCCAATTTTCAAATCATCAATTCTGACCGCCATGTAGCGCGGACATAGTTCCTTGTCTTGGACTGTTACGTTTAATTTTTTGCTTCCAGCCTTCGGGAATTTGCTTGGCGCCCATATCATCTTCTTATTCAAGATGGCTGATGCTTCGCGGGCCAAACCAACCATGCAGAACGCATCCACGCGGTTAGTTGTGACTTCGATGTCCATCACATGATCGCCAGTCAGACCGAGAACTTCGCTCATGGGCGTGCCGGGTTTCATCTTCAACCCGGGGAGAGACTTCCCAAGATCCAAAATCTCACGCTCACCATGCGGAAATGCATCGAACAAGCCGATTTCATTCGCAGCACAGATCATGCCTTCGCTTTGCACGCCCCGAATCTCGGCCGGTTTCAGTTCGATTAACTCCCCTTCCCCATGCCAGCGCACGCGGGCGCCTTCTTTTGCGACCGCGACCCACTGGCCGGCTTCAAGATTTGATCCGCCACAGACGATGGTGGCTTTCTTTGATCCAAGATCAGTCACGGCTAAACGCAATTTGTCCGCATTCGGATGTTGCTGCACTTCCAATACATGTCCGAGCACGACACGATCAAGTTCAACGCCTTGCGGGTAGAGGCGCTCAATGCCGGGACCGGAAAGAGAAACGCGCGCGGCAAAATCCTCGGCTGATAATGTGCCGAGATCGACGTACTCTTTGAGCCAGTCGTAGGATGCGAGGATGTTCATACTTAGAATTGTTGCAAGAAGCGCAAATCGTTTTTATACAGCACGCGAATATCGTCGAGCGTGAGGCCGGATTTCATCATATAGGTACGCTCGACTCCCCAACCGAATGCGAGACCGGAATGCGTTTCCGGATTAATCTTGGCTGCCTTCAGTACATTCGGATGCAGCATGCCCGCACCGCCAAGCTCCAACCAACCATGCTTACAGGTGCGGCACTTCGCGCCATTAACCTTTCCGGTTCCGCCACACACGCCACATGACACATCAACTTCAAATGACGGTTCGGTAAATCGGAAATGAAACGGACGAATGCGGACTTTTCGTTCAGCGCCAAAAAAGCTTTTCACGAAATAATCCAAAATTCCCAACAAGTGCGTCAGGTTCACGCCCTTGTCGACATACACGCCATCAAATTGATGGAACATCGGTACATGCGTCATGTCGCTTTGGCGACGGTATGTTTTTGCGATGTTGATGGCGCGAATCGGTTCGCCTTTTTTTAGATCGGGAGCCATCTCTTCCAAAATGCGTGCCGTTCCATTCGTGGCATGCGGTGTGAGAATCATCTTCCCCATTTTTGGATGCGTGGGCGCATCCATGAAAAACGTTTCCCATTCGTCGCGCGCCGGATGATCCGACGGCATGTTCAGATTTTCGAAGGCGTACAAATCCCAATCCACTTCCGGATAGCGTACGCGCACGAATCCGGCGGAGTTGAAAATCCCTTCAATCTCGCGAATGGCTTGGGTGACGACATGCAAATGTCCTTCCGGGGGCTTGATACCTGGTTCAGTTACATCTTCACGCTCCTTCTCTAAAATCGCTCCGATGTTGGCGGATTGTAGCGCCTGCTTCTTCTCCGAAATGTCGCGCTCAAGAGCTGCTTTGATCTCGTTCGCCAAAATACCTAGTTTTGGTCGGTCCTCATTCGAAACGTCCGCAAGGCCTTTCAGCAGTGCGGTGAGTTCGCCTTTACGTCCGAGATATTTGGTGTCGAGCTCTTCAAGCTTCGGCAAGTCATTCGCCTTGCGGATGGCGGCGCGCGCCTCTTCCGAAAGTTTTACGAGCGATTGGTGTAACGACATATTAGTTGAGGAAGAATTTACGTAGATCCTGCAAGGTCACAAGAAGGACGAGAATCAGGAGCAAGATAAAACCGATCTGATGGATGCGTGCTTCGAGACGGCCATCGCTCTTCTTTTTACGGAACGCGTCAGCGATGACAAAGACGGCGCGTCCTCCATCCAATGCTGGAATGGGGAGAAAGTTAATCACCGCCAAGTTAAGTGAGAGAATGGCGGCAAATTGGGCCAATGCCCATGCGCCCTGCTCAACGATGCTGCCTGTCATCACGGCAATTCCAACCGGTCCTGCTAATTCTGCCGAAGGCCCACCGCCGAAAATCAAACCTTTGATGAGCATTCCAAAGCCGGCAACAATCAGCCACGTATAACGTGCAGCAAGCGTGGCGCCTTCGCCTACAGCAAGCCATGCGGGAAAACGAACGGTTCCGGTGTCGGCGAGAGCGACTCCTAATCCTTTACGGCCAAGGCTTTCAATGTGCTCGGGCTTCGCATCTATTGCGAGACGTTCGTCACCGCGGAAAACTTCAAGGGTAATTTTTTCATCGTCTGCCCGTACCGCGAATAGGCTGCGATACTCTTCGGCGGTGTCCACCGTAACCGAGTCATTGATTTTTCCAAGCTTGTCTCCGGTTTTGAGTCCGGCTTTCTCCGCGGCACTCCCGGGCACGATTTCCATGATCTGAACGCGGCGATCCGTGATGATGGCGGTCGATGGCAATCCGTCCAATACCGCCGGAACGCCTACCATGAAACCGATGGAGAAAATCGAAGCAGCAAACAACCAGTTCATGGTGACACCGGCTGCCAAGATGATGAATTTTTGCCAACCCTTTTTCGCCAACAGGGAGTCCGTGTCATGTCCGTCTTCAGACGACTCCCCTTTCAACCGCACAAAACCACCGAGTGGCAACCAGTTCAATGACCATACGGTGTTGGTGTAGCGGGTACGATCTGTGCGATCCACCCTTTTCCATTTCCCTTTTTCTCTTACGAAGCCGATGGCACGCGGCGGAAAGCCAAAACCGAATTCATCCGCTTTTACGCCGAAGACGCGCGCGGCCACAAAATGTCCAAGCTCGTGCAACAGGACCAGTACGCTCAGGATGACGAGAAAGACGAGCACGGAAAGCATGGCTCTATATTGAAGGTTTTACCGCTAGGTGTAAAGGGAAATGTGCCGTTCCAGATAGTCGGCCAATGAGTCGGCGACAATCTCTCCCTGCTTGTAGATCGGTATGGGGCGGCTGAGTGAATCCGCGATAGCCTTTTCCAGGTACGGAAAATGGGTACATCCAAGTAAAATGGCATCCATATCCGGGAACTCGGCTTCAAGGGCGCTCATTTCGCGCCTGACATCGTCTAGGGCTTCTGCGCTTTCGGTTTGTTTCGCCTCGACAAACCCAACCCAATTCGGGCAGGCATGGGAATGAACGTTGATGTCAGGATTGATTTTCTCAAACTCGTTTTCGTACGCCCTGCTGTTTTTTGTCGCAACGGTTGATAACACAGCGATGTGCGTATGCCCCGATGTCGCCAGAGCTTCAACCGTCGGCCGGATGATGCCCAGCACATTTCGTCCGGGGTACGCCTGTAATTTTGTTTGTTGAATTTCGCGCAACGCGTTTGCGGTCGCCGTGTTACAGGCGATGATCACGAGTTTGCAACCTTCAGCAAATAGTTTTTCGCAGCCCGCCCACGTCAAAGCAAGAATTTCTTCGCGTGTTTTGTTTCCGTATGGCGCATGCTCATGATCTGCAAGATAACGCGTCTCCAAATTAGGCAGACGCTTTTTAACGGCTTCAAGAATCGTGAGTCCACCAATACCCGAGTCAAAGAAACCGATCATAGGAGGGCTGAGATTTCCGCGACCTTCTCTTTCATAAGCGTTTCAGTCTTGGCTTCGAGGTTTAGACGGAGCAGCGGCTCCGTGTTGGATGCGCGTAAATTAAACCACCAGTCTTCAAACTCGATTCGAATGCCGTCGATGTCGGAAATATCTTTCGCGCTCTTACGATATGTTGTAGCGATTCCTTCAATTTTCGCCTTGGGATCTGCAACCTCAAAATTGATTTCACCTGAGTGGAAGTATTTCTTGAGAGGACGCCACAGCTCCGAAAGTTTTTTGCCGCTGCGTTGCAACGTGCGAATGAGTAATAGCATTGCGAGATCACCTGATTCGCAGTTCTTCAAAATATTAAAGTAGAAATGCATCGACAGTTCGCCGGCGAATAACGCATTCTTCTCGCGCATCGCGCGTTTGATATTCGCGTGTCCGACTTTTGTCATCTCCGCCTTTCCTCCGGCGGCTTCCACCGCTTCGCGTACGCTCCACGAAGATCGCAGATCGTAGAGAACGAGTCCGCCCGGTTGCTCCTTCAGCAATTCCTGCGCAAAGAGTGCGGTAAGCAAATCACCCGGAATAGGTTCGCCCGTTTCGTCGACAAACCCGACGCGATCACCATCTCCGTCAAAGGCAACGCCGAACGCCGCACCCCCCTTCTTCACATCTTTAATAAGATCTTTCAGCGTGTCGATCTTGAGCGGATTGGCCTCGTGATTCGGAAAATTTCCATCCAGGGTCCAGTACAACTCTCGGATATCCGCGCTTCGGAGTTTTCGCGAAAGCTTGGGCAAAATGAGGCCGTCCATGCCGTTACCGGCATCAATCGAGATGCGCCAGCCCTCGAAATCGCCGGATAATCCAGACCACTCCCAAACTTTTTCTACGTAACGCTCCAACACATTTTTGTCATCAGAAATATCTCCGCGCTCCGATGCTTCGGGGAGCGGCATTTCCGACATGCTCAAATCTCGCAGCTCTTCCATGCCCGATCCTTGTCCGACGGGGAGATTGTCACCGAGCGTGATTTTGAATCCGTTATATTTTGCCGGATTGTGAGAGGCGGTCACCATCACACCGATGTCATACTTCCCTTCCGCTTCGGCAATGGCAAAATTAAACATGGGCGTCGAACACAATCCGATGCGTGTCACGTTCACGCCTTGCGAAACCAAACCATCAATCAATGCCTTTTCAAGTTGCGGCGACGTTGAGCGCATGTCGCGTCCAACAACGGCCGTTTTTGGTTTGAAGTGGACACCGATCGCTTTTCCGATTCGTGCGGCGTCGGCTGAGTCAAAATCCGCCGGACTCACGCCGCGAATGTCGTAGGCTTTGAAGATCGATGAAGTCATGGACGCTACAATAAGGCTCTGCTAATCTCAAAGCAAGCCCAGATGGGCGATCATTTCGCTAATCTTACAACCAACCGTCTATGTCTATCCTTTGGATCCTGCTAGCAGTCGTGGTCGTTGTCGCCGCTTGGTTTGTCTTTACTTACAATGGCTTGGTTACGCTGAAAAATCGCGTTGACGAGGCCTGGTCCGACATTGATGTACAGCTTAAGCGTCGCTACGACTTGATCCCGAACCTTGTTTCGACGGTCAAAGGGTATGCCTCGCATGAAGCCGGTACATTTGAAAAGGTGACTGCCGCTCGCACCGCCGCCATGGCCGCCTCCGGTCCGCATGACAAGGCCGTTGCCGAGAACATGCTTACGGGTGCGTTGAAGTCTGTGTTCGCTTTGTCCGAGGCGTATCCGGATTTGAAGGCGAACACCAACTTCATGAAGTTACAGGACGAACTCTCGGACACCGAGAACAAGGTCCAGGCTTCACGTCGCTTCTACAATGGGAATGTGCGCGACTTTAACACCAAGCTTCAGGTATTCCCGACCAACTTGATTGCCGGCATGCTCGGCTTTGTGAAGCGCGAGTTCTTCGAGATTGGCAACGAGGCTGAGCGCGAAGCTCCGAAAGTCCAGTTCTAAGCAATGTACTCGCACATTGATTCCAACCGTCGTAAGTCTTGGTTGTTGCTCGCCGTTTTCACGGGCGTCGTGGCCGCGGCCGGATATACATACGGTTACATAAACGGGGCCGGCTCAGCTGGCCTCGCCTTTGCATTGGCGATTTCGCTTGGAATGACATCTTTTTCCTGGTTTTTCGGGGATAAAGTCGTGCTCTTCACTACCGGAGCCAAGCGCATTGAAACGCGCGAGCAGTATCCGTATCTTTGGAACATCGTTGAGAACTTGAGCATCACATCGGGTCAGCCGATGCCGGCGTTGTATGTAATCGAAGATCCGGCGCCGAATGCGTTTGCAACGGGACGCGATCCGCAAAAAGCTTCGATTGCCTTCACCACCGGTATTATTCAATTATTAGAGAATGAAGAATTGGAAGGCGTGGCCGCGCATGAGTTGTCGCATGTAAAAAATTACGACATGCGCTTCATGATGCTGGTTGCTGTGCTTGTTGGTTCGCTTTCGTTGATGGGTGATTTGTTTTTTCGCATCGGATTCGGACGTGATCGAAAAGGAGGCCATCCCATCGTGCTGATTCTTGGTCTGGTGTTCCTTATCGTCTCCCCCATCGTCGGGGAGTTGATCAAGCTTGCGATTAGCCGTCATCGCGAATACCTGGCGGATGCATCCGGCGCATTGCTTACGCGTTATCCCGAAGGGTTGGCCAAGGCCTTGGAAAAGATTTCCGCCGTTCATCAACCGTTGCAGCGGCAATCAGCGGCTACGGCTCATTTGTGGATCGCGGATCCTAAGGGTGGAGCCAAGCGATCCTTCTCCTCCTTGTGGGCTACCCATCCTCCGGTTGAGGAACGTATTGCGCGTCTGCGTGCAATGGCGGAGAATCGATAATAGATATGTTACTCCCCGACCTTCTCGATCGTTTTACCGTGCATTTGAAGGAGGCGCTGCAAAATGCGCTTGCTTTTGCGGTTGGCAGCGGTCGCGATGCCATTGAGCCGGGTGATTTGCTTGTCGGTTTGTCGATGGGACGCGGTTCCATTGCTTCTGAGTTGTTTGCAAAGGCAAGTGTGCGTGAGGAAGAGGCCAAGCGTCGCTTTCGTGGCTTCCCTACTCCGCATGATCCGGGAACGCCGATCGCGCCGGATCTTTCGCCGGCCGTGAAGCGTATTTTGGAAAAGGCCGTCTTACTCGCGCATGTGCATGAGCAGAAATATGTCGGTACCGAGCACCTTCTCTACGCGATGCTCGAGACCGACGTTTTGGACGTCCAAGCGTTTTTGGTTGAGTCAGGTTTGGATTTGAACTTCGCGAAAGAGCAATTGCTTGGCGTATTGCGTTCTTCGAGTCGTTTTCCGGATTTAAGCGAAACGCCGAACGCTCCGACCGAAGAGATGGGCGGCGCGGCTCCGACATCCCCGATTCAGCAGCCGGGCCATGCGCCAGAAGCCCGTTTGGGACGCGTGCCGCGCGACAAAAAGCCGCGAGCCTTAGAAATTTTTGCCCGCGAACTTACATCGCCTAAAATCGTTGAGACGCTTGACCCTGTGATCGGTCGTGAAGCGGAAACCGAACGTTTGCTTGAAATTCTTTGCCGTCGCACCAAGAACAACCCGATTCTTCTCGGCGAACCCGGAACGGGTAAAACGGCGATCGTCGAAGGTCTTGCCCAGCGTTTGGCGGCCGGTGATGTTCCGGACGCGTTGCATGGGAAGCGCTTGTTCGCTGTAGATCTTGCATTGATGGTTGCCGGCACAATGTATCGTGGTGAATTTGAGGCTCGCATCAAGCAGCTGGTGGAAGAAGCCAAGGAAGATACGAATGTCGTTTTGTTTATTGATGAAATTCACAATCTCGTCGGCGCCGGCTCCTCATCCGGTTCCATGGATGCGGCGAACATCTTGAAACCGGCTTTGGCCCGCGGGGAGATTCGCTGTATCGGCGCGACGACATGGAATGAGTTTAAGAAACATATCGAACCAGATGCTGCTCTTGAGCGTCGTTATCAGCCGGTGGAAGTATTGGAACCGGAACCTGAAGCCGTTTTGCAGATGCTGCATGGCATCAAGCATCGCTACGAAGAGCATCATGGTGTTGAGTATGCGCCGGATACGCTCGAATCGGCCGTTCGTTTGGCGCAGCGTTATCTCACGGATCGTTTTTTTCCGGATAAGGCCATCGATATTCTTGATGAATCGGCTGCTTCGGTGAATGCGCGTCGTTCTTCACAGGAGGACATGCAACGTTTGCGCGGATTCGATGTCGCTATTCAGGGACTTCGTGATGTGAAGGAGGCTGCAGTACGCGAACAGCGTTTGGAAGGCGCGTCAAAGGCGCAGCTTGATTTGGAAAAGCTTGAATCAGACAAGCGAAACTTTGAAGCGGCCTTGAAGCACAAGCGCTCAGCGCAGCGTGTACCTGTCACGCATGAGGATGTCGCTCGCATCGTATCGCGATTGGCTCGTATTCCCCTGTCAGACATTTTAATGGCTGAGCGCGAGCAATTACGCGAGCTTGATGTACGTTTGGCGCGCTCCGTTTTCGCGCAAGATGAGGCCGTGAAGGCCGTGACTGAGACCGTGCGCCGTTCACGTCTTGGCCTGTCTGATCCGAAGCGTCCGCGCGCGAGCTTTTTGTTCGTAGGTCCGTCGGGTACGGGCAAAACCGAGCTCGCCAAAGCGCTTGCGAAGGAATTATTTGGTCGCGAAGAAGCATTGGTGAAGCTCGATATGTCGGAATTTGCCGAGGGGCACTCGGTTTCCAAGCTGCTTGGTTCGCCTGCCGGCTATGTTGGATATCGCGAAGGTAATCGTTTGGCCGATACCATTCGCAAGCACCCGCATGCGGTGCTTTTGTTCGATGAGTTCGAGAAGGCGCATGCAGACGTACAGCATCTTCTTCTGCAGGCACTGGAAGACGGAAAGATGATGGACGCAAACGGTCGCGCCATCCCCTTCCGTCATTCGTATATCGTCCTCACGTCGAATGTCGGCGCCGAATATCTAACACGTGCAAGTCTTGGCTTTGGAAATGCCGCATCCGGCTTTGAGTCTCTCGTCAAAGAACAGCTGAAAGAACGCTTCCGTCCCGAATTGTTGAACCGTATAGATCGAATCGTCGTGTTCAAGCCGCTTGAGGATCAAGCTCTGCGTTCCATTTTGCGTCGCGAATTGGATGAGACGTTGCGCCGTCTTGAAGAAGCGCAAAAGGTTGCTTTGTCTGCTGGTGATGATGTCTTGGATTGGTTGATGCGTCGCGAACGCGCGTCAGAAGAGGGTGCCCGTGCCGCACGCCGCTTGGTTGAGCGCGAGGTTGTGTCATCGTTGTCCACGTTCTTGCTTGAGCATCCCAACAAGCGCAAAGGTCAGATCAAGATCACCAAGGACCAATTGAGGGTAGCTTAGCGGATTTCGTGATAAACTAGGTGCATGGCTGAAGAGGCAGTTCCCGTAGCTGCGCCCGCACCAAAGCCTCGTAAAAAACCGAGTGTTTCTTTTGGTTCCCTGCTAGATATCGAGGGTAACGGCAAACCGTGGACCGTATCCGAAGTTGATGGCGATTCGGCAACGGTCACGCGTCGTGTTGGAAATGTGATGGAAGAGCGTCATCTCTCCGCAAAAGAACTGGAAGAAGCAATCGCCAGACCATTGCCGAAAAACTTGAAGGCCAAAGCCTCCCCTTTCGCCTTGCGTGGGATCTCTTTGAATAAAACGCTCGACATTCCCGATGCGCTCGGCGGCTTCGCGCGCATCACGGGCGTGGATTCGATGAGCGGAGATGTGCGTGTCGATATTCCTGGTCGTGGAGCGACGTGGGTTCCAAAATCCGCCGTGCAGGACATGGTGCTGGCCGAAGGAGATCGTGAAAAAGGTCTTGCGGGTTTTAAAGAAGCGATAGGCATCGAGGAGGAGAAGAAGCCGAAGCCGAAAAAAACCGTAGGGACGCAGCCCGTTGCGCCCGTACAGGAAGATGTCGCGGCAGCAGCCCCGGTTATTACGCCAGCTCCTGTTGTAAGTATTCCAGAGCAAGAAGTTGCCGCATCTCAACCTGCACAGGAAATAATCGAAGAGACATCAACAATTCAAGCGCGTGCAGTTCCTACCGCTTCTGTAGCAACGCCGCCTTCGGTTGTTGTGTCCAAAACGGTTTCCGTGGGCACGCCATCCGTATCAACTCAGACGGTAAAAACCTCAGGTACGGTAAAGACTTCGGGCACGGTAGAAACTAAAGCAACCATCTCAGCCTCGGCTCAGCCGAGTATTCGTGAAACGCGAGCTCAGCTTAAGGCGGACATTCAAGCGCAAGAAAAGATTCAAACGAGTGCCGGTGTATCGGGTACGGTTTCTGGGTCGGTTGCTGTACCGGGAGCTGCGGTCGCCCTCCCCTCTGCTGTTGCGTTGTCTACCGCTACATATGCAACTCCACGTGCGGCGGCCATGCAGGCGCTGGAGCTGACCGTAAAAGCAGCGGTCAGTGCTTTTCGCGCTCCCCCGCAGGCAAATGCCGACCGAGCGGTTCAGCAAACGGCCTTGCTCACGCAAGCAACCGGGGCCCTTGCCGCCATGCAGTCGCGCGTAGCCGATCGTCGTACCGCCATTTCCGAACTTCAAACCCAGGCCGACGCATTGCGTCAAGAAATCGGTACGCTCAATCAAATGCGTGCTGCCGGACCCGCTGCTCCTAGCGGGGCATTTCGCACGGTCACGCCTCCGTCGAATCTTGAAGCCGTAATTCAAGAGAAGAGTCAGCAGCTTGGCGCATTGCAAAATAAACTTGCTTCGTCACGCTTCTCTTTGCTGAAGGAAGATGGTCAGGCGCAGCAACTCAAGATCGCTGTCAATTTGATGCAACGCATGACGCCCGAAGCGTCTGAAGGGCGCATCCCGCAGGCCGTTATTGATTTGGTCACCGCTTCCATTCCCAAGGATTTACCTATCATTCAGCCTGCTCCGATTTCGACTACGCCATCGCCAACCGCGAGCCGTGCTACTCCTGCGGCCCCTGTGACTCAGGCAGCGCCGCGTTCGTATGCTCCCGGCGTGGCACCCATTAGCCGTCCGGCGCCAAGTCCGATACAGCGCGATGGTGGCGGTGGTCAGCTTTCTCAAGCGGTGCGAGCTCGTTTGACCAGTGGCGGAATGGCTATGCCCATGGCGTCAGCCGTTGCTTTGCAGACGGGTCAAGACGCGGATCGCCGCAGCGACTACACAGAAGGTCTTGGTTCTCCGGATGCGTACCAGGCAGGTGTCGGCGGAGGCGGCGAGACCGGTGAACCAGTGCTTGCAACCGTGCCTCAGTCCTATGCGGATGTCGATGCAGCTGAGTTTGAAGCCGGTGAAGATATCTTCGGATCAGAAGGCGCTCGCCAGCAGGAATTCATGCGTGCGCAACAGCAATCGAAGTTCGCGCAGGAGCAGTTTCTCCCGGGAACGACGCCGAATTTACGCACAGAGCTCGGAGCGCAGGAGAAAATGCGTCAGCAGCGAGCTCGTCCTGCGGCGCCTCAACAACCCGGTCCTTCCGGCGATCTTGCTCGTGCGCGTAATGTGAACGCGGATACGCAACGTTTGCGTGCCCAGGGGGAACGTGCACAAGAAGAAAAAGCTTCGCAAGAAGAAGAGGCGTTGGCCGCTGCAGCCGGCGGTACATCAAGAGTCGAGCAGATGACGCGCTTGCGTTCCTGGCTCATGGACTTGATCGGTTTGGCTACTGCTATGGAGTTTATCGGGTTTCTCGAATTGCTGATCAACATGAACGGTCGCGTTATTGCATCGCAGTTCCGTAAAGGCTCAATCACGCGAAAGATTTTTCCCGCAGCCATTAAACCTTACGAATACTGGGGTATTTTGAGCATCGATTTGATGATTATGTCAGCGTTATTCGTCCTATTCTGCGTGATCATGGCACCTCTCGTCATCTTCTTGGTTGTGGATGATCTTGGACTCGACGCATTGTTCCTGTTTTTCACCGGTTAGCATGCTATAATCGTCCTAATCTTATGGACGAACGTTTGAAACGCATTTTGATCATCAGCGGCTTTGTTCTCCTGGTGATTGCCATGGGCTTTGGCCTGTATTGGATGTTTTTTCGCGAGGCCGTAACACCCACTCCTCCCGGAGGCCAGATCACCCCCGGAATTAACGGTGCTCTCCCACAGCCCGGGGGTGCAGGTACGCGTGCAACCAGTACACGCCCAGGGGCAGGTGGTTTGCCAGGCGCCGGCATTGTGCCGACCCCGATCCCCGCTCTTCCGACGGGTGTTCCGCAAACACAGCGAACGCGCGTGTTAAGCGATGCGCCTACGCGCAATATCTCGATGACGGCGAATGGGAATTTGCGCGGCTATAATCCTGCCGACGGTAAGTTTTATCGTTACGACGCCAACGGAAACGCCACGCTCCTTTCGAATCAGGCATTTTTTAATGTTCAAAACGTCGCCTGGGCTAATGGGTCCGATAAGGCCGTTCTCGAATATCCGGATGGCGCAAACATTTACTACGATTTTGCAACTGATAAGCAGGTTACGTTACCGAAGCACTGGGAGGAATTCAGTTTCTCGCCGCAGGATGACAAACTTGTGACAAAGAGCGTCGGAAACAACGAGGACAACCGATTCCTGTACGTATCAAATCCCGACGGAACTAATGGCAAGCCGATCGAATCGCTTGGCAAGAATCAGGACAAGGTAAAGGTGAGCTGGTCTCCGAATAATCAGGTGGTTGCATTCTCGTTTACCGGCGAGCCTTTGGGTTTTGATCGTCAGCAAATTCTTTTGCTCGGTCAAAATCGTGAAAATTTCAAGGGTTTGGTGGTTGAGGGTCGCGGTTTCGTGCCTTCCTGGTCACCTTCGGGCAAAAATCTGCTCTATAGCGTCTACAGCTCGGGTGATGGCTACCGACCAAAGCTTTGGATTAGCGGTGCGCAGGGTGACTCGGTCAATGCCAATCGTCGCAACCTTGAACTGCACACATGGGCAGACAAATGCGCGTGGCAAAGTGAGTCGGTTATCATTTGTGGCGTTCCGACAAAACTTGATACGGGTGCTGGTTTGCAGCGAGCGCTTTCCGAAAATATTCCGGATGAGATTTACAAGATCGATTTGACCACGGGTACAAAGACCAATCTTGGGATGACGGCAGGCAGCTCGGCGGTGAAGCAGATGACCCTTACTCCGGACGGAAACACGGCGTTATTCACGGATGCAACGACTGGTCGCTTGGTACGTTTTGACTTGAACTAAGTATGGAAGATCGCCGCCGCGCCCTCTGGATTCTCATCGCGCTGTTTGGCGTTCTTTCGGCGTTGTTGATTTGGAGCTTTGCCTATCGGGCAGCGACGACGTTCGAGACCGGTAAGCCGCCAGCGATTCCCCAGGTGAAGCCACCGGATCCGATTCGTCCTGAAATCCGTTCGACAGATCAGGCGCGAGGCTCCTCTGATCCGAATGCGGTCGTGATTGTTGAATTTGCTGACTTCTCGTGTTTGTATTGCCGCGCTTCCGAACCGGAGCTACGTGCCGTCCTTCGTGAAGATAAGAATGTGCGTCATATTTGGCGTGATATGCCCGTGGCCTCTGATTCCCCTTCCGGAATGCTGGCTGCTTCAGCCGGACGTTGCGCCGCCGAACAAAATCGCTTCTGGGAAATGCATGGCGCGCTAATGGATGCTGCGCGCCTCGATGCGCCGACGATCACTACCATTTCTCGAACGATCGGATTGAATACGCTCACGTTTGACGAATGTCTTTCCTCCGGCCGTCATGTCGCATCCATTCAGCAGGATATTGAAATCGCGCGCGAGGCCGGAATGACGGGTGCGCCAACATTCTTCATTGGCAACAAAACCGTTTTGACGGGGTATGTCACGGCCGCGGATTTACGCTGGGCCATCTTGAAAGCAAAGTTTGGTCAGTAATATGTCCTGCGACTCGCATCGCGCATCGCGCATCGCTGGAGTGCTGCTCTCTGTTCTTTGTTCTCTCCTTTTAATTCCAGCCATCGCGCAGGCGCAAGGAACAACAAGCACAACGAGCACGAGTTCAGGTTCCGGGCTCCCGACAACCGAAGAGCGCCCGTTTGAGCCGATTGTGCCTGAGCTTGGTGTGGATATTCCCGGCGTCGTCTTCACTCCAGCGAGTGAATCGGGTGGCATTGTTTCCATCCCGTATCTCGCGCAGTACGTCAACGGCGTCTATCGTTATCTTGTCGCCATCGTTCTTATCGTGAGCATCGTTATGGTTGTGTACGGCGGCTTCCGATATTTGGTCGGCGCCAGCATGGGCGATGTTCAAACAGGCAAGAAGATTATTGTGGACGCGCTCGCCGGGATGCTGATCACACTTGGCGCATACATGATTTTGAATACCGTGAATCCAGCAACTGTAAATCTTTCAACGCTAAAATTGACCAACATCGTTGGTTTGACGGACTTCGAACTGGAAACGCTCGAAGCCGACCTAGGTGATTCGATGGCGGCTCCGAGCGGCGCGCCAGGAGAGTTCATCACGATCGATACAAGCCGTATGGTTCGCGTTGATGAGACGTGTATCCATACGAATACGCCGGTTGATCCTTCGTTGGCCGGTCCTTTGCGCGATGCGGCTACTCGTTTCTGTGGATTGCGCGGCACGCATACGAATTGGCGCATCTTGGGTGGAGGTTTTCGTTCTCCGGCGCTTTCGCTTCGTTTGTGGCTTAAGCGTTGTGTGAATCGCGTGAATTGTACGGTCGGAACCGGTGCCCCTTTGCGTCCCGGGGTTGTGACGCGTGATTCAAATGGTCGTTGGTCTTTTGCGGACGCAAGTTTGCGTGCGCTTATCCCTGCTGGCGCTGCTCCCGCAACGGCTTATAGCGACGAAGCGATTGAGCCTCTCTATCAGCGTTTGTTGCCTCAGGCTGGCGCGTTGAGTACTTCCGGTCACGCTCGTGGCTTAGCCGTTGATGTGTACTGTGGCGGCGCGACCAACAGCCAGGCGGATGCCTATGTTCCCTGTCAGCTTTTGCTCGAGCAAGCGATGAAAGAGGCTGGCTTCTGTCGTTTGCCGAATGAGTGGTGGCATTTTGAGTTGGCATCAAATCATCCGAGTCCGCGTTGCAGCTCGAATTGGAATATCGGCACGGTCGAAGTCCGTGTAGGTGACGCAACCACGCCCACGATCTTTAATTATGGAAGCTGTACCGAGCGCTACTCGATTACGAGAGCCCAACGAGGAGAAGAAGCTTGTCACTAATATGAACTCACGCTACTCGCTACGCGCTACACGCTTCGTCGGAGCAATCTTGATGGGGGTGTATCTATTGTTTCCAGCTCTTCCCGCATTCGCAGCGCCTTGTCCCGCTTCTGGAATTTGCCCAGCGGGCCAGCACTGCGCGCGCTATGAGGGATTGCCTGGTGGCTCGGCTTGCTTGCGCACGTGTGATCTGAGCGCGGGTGAGGCTGTTTCCGGATGTTCTAGCTCAGAAGCCTGTCGTCCGGTTTCGGGCGAAGAGGTTTGTCTCCCCCGCTCGGGCTTTTCTGACGAGGTTCCTACGGATACGACAACCGAGTCGGGCGTTGGGGATGTGGTTGAGACCCCACCATTCACGCCCATCATTCCTCGTTTAGGTGTTCAGATTCCAGGCACAACCCTATCTCCTGCTGTTGATATGGGCGGTGTTATCTCAGTTCCATATCTTTCGCAGTACGTGAATGGTGTGTATCGCTATCTTGTAACGATCGTGTTGATCGTGAGCATCGTTATGGTTGTGTACGGCGGATTTCGTTACTTGGTCGGCGCCAGCATGGGCGATGTTCAAACAGGCAAGAAGATTATTGTGGACG
>CAZQSK010000005.1:0-64861 GCA_964596245.1 uncultured Gammaproteobacteria bacterium | reverse complement strand
GCACAGCCTCGTGGTGAAGTCTTCACACGAGGTGAAGGTGCGGGTTGTTGTTCAGAGGTTGAGGAACGTCATGTCGGCCGAGACCGTCGAGATGCGCTCGCCACAGCGTGCGCTGACCGAGACCGGACCGAAGTGGCCCGTCGCCGAGGTGATCTCGTGCGAGCTGCCGACCATGAGGTGCGTGCGACCGTTCGCGTGCACCAGGACATCCCAGCCGTTCGGCTCCTCGCAGGTGCCGAGGGCGTCGCGGTCGACCGTCACGACGACCGTGGGACGGTTGTCGGAGGCCTTGGCCTCGTCCGCGAGGAGGAAGCCGATGCCCGTGAGGACGAAGCCGACGACGAACGAGATGATGAGGGTGCGGATGGTGGTCATGTTGATTTTCTCCCAGTTCTGCGTTTTCTACTAGAGCAACCTTCAGATCTTGCGATCTTCACCCAGGTCAGGTTTGACCTAGGTTAGCCAAAAAGCACGATAGATTCCTGATTTTTGGCTACAAATTGTCGAAGAACGACTTTTAGGCCAGTTATCAGCTTAACAAACCACTATAGCACGGAAACTACCTTTTGTCAACCAAACATAACATTTTTGTCGCTAATATTAGCCCCGTTTTTTGACGCTAACCCTAGCGAAGTACATTTGGCTAATCTAAAACAAAAGTATAAAAATAAGCCCCTTTTGGAGGCTAGAAGTGGACCGTGGCAGCGAGGCTGCCTCCCGTCGGTCCGAAAGAGGGGGTGAGGCTGACCGTCGGGCGCTCGCTCTCGGAAGGAGCGTGCAGGCCCGGATGCGTCAGCATGAACATCCCGGTAGTAGCGAACGAACCCGCGAGGATCCACAGAAGCGGGGTCAGGATCTCGTAGGTGGCCGCCTCGTTGCAGCGGCCGGCGACGTACTGACCGTCGGCGCTCATGTCGCTCGCGGCGACAGTACAGATGTCGCTCACTCGCGTGCCGTCCCAGGTGGAACGGTAGGCGTTGAAGCGCGCATCGTCGTTGGCGCTCATGATGAGACCTCCGAACACGGAGGCGAGCACGACCGAAGCCGCACCCAGACCCATCATGGCGATGCCACCGATCTCGAGGCCCTCGTGAGGGTTACCCGTCGCAACGGGGATCTCCTCGACTTCGGTCTCTTCGATCGGACTCTCGTCCATCGCATTCTCTGCACCGGTCAGCACCGTAACGATCTCCGTCGCGATGGCGGTACGCAGTGTAGGCGCCATCACTTCTTCGACCGTCATGTCGCGACTCACGCGATGTGTGATGCGACCAGCTGTTGCATCGAAGAGCGCGAGCTCAAGATGCAGGTGCAGCGATGTACCTTCTCCGGCACGACGCAGTCGTCCGTAGATGATGATGTCGCCATTCGCACCCGAGTCGGGATCCACCGACCATGCCCGGAGGCAATCGAGGGTGACCGGCTCGCAGTCGTGCGCCAACGCGAGCTGGGTGAGCACGATCTCCCGATCCGAAACGGCCCAGTCCGGAACGGTGCGCGCTTGCGTGCGCAGCGCCCCGGTCAGAGCATAGGCGAACGAGTCGTCGCCCTCGACGGAATCGATGCCGAGTATCGTGACGACACGTCCGACGCCGGAGGCGGCGAGCGGGATGACCGGTGGAACCGGCTCCGGCTCGACCAGACGAGCCAGCCGCCTCACCCAATCGGTGGCCAGACGATTCCGCTCTTCGAGCGAAATGATGCGCTCCACCTCGACCTCGATCAATCCTTCACGCAGGCGCGTTTCGACATTGATCAAAGTCATCGTGAGATACATTTGAGCTGCGTCAGCCTCACCGCGACGACCAAGTCCGGCGAAGATCACGTAGCCACTGAGGGCCACGGGATCTCGTGCCGCCATCATCCCGATGAGGCACGTGTCCGACGGAGTCTCGACCTCGCCGTTGCAGGCGCGGATGAGCTCGGTGAAGCGAATGTCGAGGCTCGACATCACCCACCCGGGCCGGGCACGGATCGCCTGACGGAGCGCGGTATCGAGCTCCTGAGCCAGGACCTCGTCTGCGGCCCCGGCGATCGGTAGAACCGACGGCATCGAGATGACCGTGTCCTGCGCGCGCCCGACGGTCGGGATGAGCGCGAGGACGAACAGCGTGACGAACGTGAAGATGGAACGAACGGTGTTGGTACCCATGGTGTCCTCCTCGGTCGGACCTTCCGACCTGGTCGAAATCAACCACATTTCAGCGAAAAAGTCAACCCTTCGACAAGCTCCGGGTGTACCCGCGTGGTATGATATTTGGCGAATATGCCACGTTTTGACGTTCTTACCATTGGTTCGGCTACGCAGGACGTCTTTGTGCGCTCAGCCGCGCTCGAAATGCATCACGATAGTAACTCCCCCGACGGCATTTCGGCCTGCTTCGCCATGGGTGCCAAGATGGGCATTGATGAGCTGACCTTTGCCTCGGGCGGTGGCGCCACGAATGCAGCCGTAACCTTTGCCCGATTTGGATTAAAAACCGCCTGTCTCTCCCGCATCGGCAAGGATTTAACCGCGAGCCAAGTCATAGCAGATTTGAAGAAAGAAAAAATCGATACGCGCTTCATGCAAATCGATAAGAAAGAAAAAACCGCGTACTCGGTGATATTGCTTTCAGGCACAGGTCATCGCGCCATCTTCACTCATCGAGGCGCATCAGCGAAGTTAGACAGCGCGTCCTTCCCTTGGCATCACTGGACCAAGAAATTGAGCGGAGGGAAAGTCGCCAATTGGATTTATCTCACGTCTCTTGGCGGAGATATCCAAGCGCTGAAAGATATCTTCTCTCATGCGGCTCGCAACAAAACCAAGATCGCGTGGAATCCCGGTAATCGCGAATTGGAGCTTGGGTTGAAAAAACTAAAACCATTTATCGAGCAAACGGACATTCTCAGCTTGAATGCCGAAGAGGCGAATCTGTTGGGCGGATTGGTGGCCATCGGCGACTTACCGCGTGGCGCTTTTCTCCTCACCGAGGGAAGCAAAGGCGCGCTCGTGCGCGTGGCTGGTAAAAATCTCCGCGCAAACTCGCTTAAAAAGAAACTCGTGAATACGACGGGCGCTGGTGATGCATTCGGGAGCGCTTTTGTCGCGGCTTGGATCAAGACAAAACAGGATGTACACGCCTCATTAGCGGTCGCCATGCTCAATGCGACCGGCGTCATCACGCATATGGGCGCCAAAGCAGGCATTCTCCCCCGCTTCCCGAAAAAAAACGATTTCAAGCGCGTGAGTATTCGTTGATATGGTTTTGGTTGCTCGCTTGAAATCTTTTTTGCATGACAACCAAATCATGGCGGTGTTGCTCGGTATCATTTTGGGACTTTTGTTTCCGCGTTTCTTTGCTCCCATCAACGAATACACAACCCAGCTCCTGATCTTGGTGTTTTTCTTTTCAAGCCTACGTCTCTCATTGGATGAAATCCTGAATTACAGCCGTGATTGGCGCCTACTGAGCAACGCGGCATTGTACATGCTGATCTTGATGCCGTTTGCGCTCTATCTCCCGATCGCACCGTTTGCGCCGGACTGGGCCGTGGCCCTGCTCATCATGGGCGCCATGCCGACCGGTATGACCATTGCGTTGGTCGCGGAGTTCTTTGGCGGAAAAACGTCGCTCGCACTCGTGATCACCGGCATCACGTCCCTGCTCGCGCCGATCACCATCCCGCTCGTCACCAAAATCGCGCTCGGAGAAGCCGTCCCCATTCCGGTGGTGCAGATGTTCTGGTCTTTATTCCTTACGATCGTCATCCCGTTTGTGTTGGCGATGGTGCTCAAGGCTCGCATCCCCAAACGCATCGCGGCACATGACGCGCTCTGGAGAAATGCATCCGTTATTGCATTCGGTTTCTTGATCACCGGCATTACCGCCTCGACCTCGATCGGCAATCCCGTCACGCTTGCATGGCGTGATCTGGCGGTGCTGGCCTTTACCCTCCCCTGGCTCGCCATCTTAACCTGGGCCGCCTATCGCATCACGCCTTGGCGTACGCCGCCCGAACGCGTCACCGTTGCTTTGTGCATGCTGTACATGAACAACACGCTCGCCTTATATGTCGCGGATAAGTTTTTCCGCGACTCAAATGCCGTTCCAAAACAAATCATGCTACTCATGCTCGTGAATGCGATTTTACCGGGCGTAAAGTTCGCAGCGGCGCGCATCTTGAAGAAGTGATAAGCTCTGTGGCATATGCCCAGCATTTTGATTACGCGCCCATTACCTGACGCCGGAATTTTGGCCCTAAAAGCAAAGAAATACGACCTGGATATCTATGACCAGGACCAAGTGATGCCACGCAAGGAGCTATTGAAGCGCGCAAAAGGGAAAGACGCCGTGCTCTCGCTTTTGACTGACAAGATTGATGAAGCGTTTTTTGCAGCCGCCGGACCGCAACTCAAGATCGTGGCAAATTATGCCGTGGGTTTCGATAATGTGGATTTGGCTGCTGCGAAGAAGCGAAATATTCCCGTGACCAATACACCCGCTCCGGAAGTGTCCGAAACCGTCGCCGAACACACCTTTGCTTTGCTGATGGCGCTTGCCCATCGCATCGTTGAATCCGATGGATATGCGCGCGCGAAGAAATATAAGGGCTGGGGCCCACAACTTCTGCTCGGAGTGGATGTGTACGGTAAAACACTCGGCCTGATTGGCGGCGGACGTATCGGTGCCGCCGTCGCTGACCGAGCCGTGAAGGGATTCAAAATGAAATGCGTGTACAGCGACATCAAACGCAATCCGGATTTCGAGCGCGAATACGGCGCGAAGTTTGTTTCAATGGAAAAGCTTCTCCAAATGTCCGATTTCGTCAGCTTGCATGTGCCGCTTTTGCCTTCTACCCGTCACTTGATTTCTACGGCTGAATTCTCGCTCATGAAAAAATCGGCCTTCCTCATTAATACGGCGCGTGGACCGATCGTGGATGAAAAAGCCTTGCTTCGCGCCCTTGCGACCAAGCGCATCGCGGGTGCCGCACTCGACGTTTTTGAGTGCGAACCGGAAATCGACTGCGATCTCTCCGACAAATTGGAATTGAAAGCCTTTTCGAATGTGATCCTGACGCCGCACACGGCCAGCGCCACCATCGAAGCACGCCAAGCCATGTCTAAACTTGCGGCTGATAATATTATCGCAGTGCTTTCGGGTAAGCCAGCTCTCACTCCAGCAAAATAAAAAAAGACCACGTGATCCCGCGCAAGCGGGATTTTACGTGGTCAGAACGGGATGTCGTCTTCGTGACCCTTGTCGCGCCGCACGCGCGGATGGGACGGATCGTAGACGTCGGCGGCATCCTCGAGCATGAGGAGCGCTCCTGCGAGCGGCTCTCCCTTTCCGGGACGCGGGGCGATGCGCAGCTTGGTGCGCGGTTCGCGCAGGCGCTTGAGATCGCCGTCGCGGTAGTCGGCCTGGATGGTCAGCGTGGACTCGGTGATGTTGAGACGATTCATCGTCCACCCCTTGTCCGCCGACTCATCCTCGTAGCCGAACCACAGTGCGGCGCGGAGCTGCTCGAGCTCCAGCTCGATGTCGCGATCCTTCATCGAGCGCTTGAGCTGGATCGAGACCCAGACTTCCCAGCGCTGCTTGATGACGATCACGCGACATGTCCCCTTCACCTCTTCGGCGATCTTCTTCGCTTCGAGGATCGGGAACTCCCAACGCGTGCGCGCGAGCACCGATCGCTGACGCGGCCTGAGACTCATCGGTCTTCCGCGACGCATCAGAACGAGCTCTCGTGCTTGGCCGCGGTGACGCGGAAGGTCTTGGGCCGGCTGGCCTTGGTCGTGGTGCGCATCTCGACGATGAGCTCCTCGATCGATCCGCTCTCGCACAGGGCGATGAGGTCCGGGTGGAGCTCGGTGCGGACGTAGAGGATGTTCTTCGACACCCAGACCATGCTCCAGTCGATCTTGAGCTGAAGCGTGCGCTCGCCCCGCTTGATGGCGAGGCGGAACCCGTCCTTGGGACGGTACTCGTTCCCGAACGACTCCTCGAGATCGAAGTAGAAGGTGGCGCGCGGATTCATGCGCGTCGACCAGAGCAGCATCACCGTGCCCGCGAGCACGCGCCACAACCGCACGGGGTTGGGCTCGGTCGGGACCGCGAGGATGCGTCGATCCTCCTCTGGCGCTCCGAGGTCACTGAGCCTGCGACCAAAAGAACCGGCGAAACCCATATGTCTTTCTCCCTTTCTCCACGAATGCCGTGGGTCGACATGATGTATCGGAAAAAGGCCCATTTGTAAAGGGTCGCGGCTTCTGCTAGATTGCGCGCACGGAAATAAGGGCCGTTAGCTCAGCTGGCTAGAGCACTGCCTTTGCAAGGCAGGGGTCGTCGGTTCAAATCCGACACGGTCCACCATGTAAAAACCTTCGCGTATGCGAGGGTTTTTATATATCGTAAAATGCATTTGCCTATACCTGGGGGGTAGGTATAGAATATTCTTCATATGAAACCTCCCTATATCGCGTTGATCGCCGTTGCCACTTTTTTCTTGGGTTGGATTCTTGGAACCTATGTCTTGCCGATTCGGCCTTTTACCATGAGCCCAGGAACGGTCGGCATGATGCACGCGGGAGGAGGAAGCATGATGATGGCCCACCCGGTCGTCAAAACGGATGCCGAGTTCATCATGGCCATGATTCCGCATCATCAGGAAGCGGTAGATACGTCGCGCTACGTTCTCTCGCGCACGAGTGATCCGGATATTCAGGGATTTTTGCAGGGCATCATCAATGCACAGACCAAGGAAATCGAACAAATGAAAAGCTGGCATCGTGATTGGTTTGGAACCGAATACCGTGATGATGGCCGCTACCAGCCCATGATGCCGAATCTCCAAGGCTTGAGCGAAGAGCGCGCGGTCGCAACCTACCTACACGGCATGGTCATGCATCACATGGGTGCGGTCGAAATGGCACGCCAGGCTCTTGGCTTTACGAAGCGCGCCGAACTCACGAACTTCGCCCAAGACGTGATCCGCGTGCAAACCGAAGAGATCAGCATCATGCTGAGCTGGTTGCGCGACGGATACGGCGGCGGCTCGGGCATGATGATGCACTAATATGCCGGCCTCGACTCCCCTTTCGCTTGCCCGCAAGGCACGCTCACATCTCGACAAGGTCATTGAAATGCTTGAGCGCGGAGAATATTGTATTTCAATCCTTCAGCAAGTCCTCGCGGTTCAAGGGCTTGTAAAACGCCTCATCCTGGACATCTTCTCAAACCATCTGCGCTCCTGTTTTGCGGAAGGGATGCGTAAAGGTTCGGCGCAGGAGCGTGAACGCGTCTTAGCCGAAGTGGAAAAGGTCATGCAACTCTCCCAACGATCATAATATGGATACTCCTGCTTGCTGCGTTCCCGAAACGCGACGCCCACTCAAAACGAGACTGCTCAATGCCGTTCTCGCATTCGTCGCCGTCGCCATACTCGGTGCGTTTGTTTGGCCGAAGTTTTCAGCCATTGTCCCTGGGGCAACCATTGCCCCGTCATATGCGGCCTTGTTCGTTCTTGGCATCGTCGCTTCTTTTTCCACCTGCCTCGGTTCAACGGGTGCTTTTCTTCTCGCGCATGGGGCAAAAAACACCTCATACGCCTCGCTGATCTCGATTCACGTCAGTCGCCTCCTCGCCTTCGCTCTTGGCGGAGCCTTGCTCGGTTATTTCGGACAGATTATCTCTGCGTCTTCTTCCGTCTATGGCTGGCTTGGCCTTATTCTCGGTGTTGGTTTTCTGATCGTAGGCGCCAGTTTGCTTGACCTCATTCCCGCGCGCTTCACATCCACGTTTCGACTTCCGTTTAAGACCTCGAATCCAACCACGCCTTGGCTCCTTGGAGCTGCAACGTTCATCCTCCCCTGCGGCTTTACCCAAGCCGCGCAGGCTCTTGCCCTGGCAACAGGATCGGCATGGACCGGAGCTGGCTTTATGCTCATCTTTGCCCTTGGAACGCTCCCGACCCTTTTAGGCCTCTCACTGTTCGGCTCTCACCTCGCTTCAAAAACACGCTTTCTCCAACTTGGAACCGGAGCCGCCCTCATCCTCTTCGCGATTGGCCAACTTGATGGCGGCCTTACCGTTCTCGGTTCCCCAATCACCATCACCGGATCGATCGAGCGTGTACTTGCACAAGGTCTGATGATCAAACCCGCTCAAGCAGAAGAGCAAGTCATACAAATGACGGTCGAGTACGGTGCCTTTATGCCGAGACGTTTTGTGCTTAAACGGAATGTCCCCGTCTATTGGGCCGTAGAAGGAAAAGACGTGTCCGGCTGCGCCTCCACCCTTATCTCCCCGCGACTTGGGATCAGCCGCCAACTCTCCCCTGGAACAAATGTAATCCGTTTCACACCCAAATCAGCCGGCGAAATCCCGTTCTCCTGCGGCATGGGAATGATTCGCGGCTCATTCACCGTCGTCGAATAATATGAAAACCACCCAACTGAAGATTGTCGGGATGCATTGCGCGTCGTGTGCGAATACGATCGAAACGTCGCTCAAAAAAGTGTCGGGCGTTAAAGATGCGAACGTAAATTACGCGACCGAACGCGCAACCATCACGCACGAGGAGCATTTGGGACATGCGCCGCTCGTGAAGGCCGTAACAGATACGGGTTATCACGTGGCAGGAGAGCATGGGACAAATCATGAGAGCCATCTCGCACACGTCGGTTATACGACGACCACAGGTCTTATTATTTCGGGTCTTCTGGTGCTCCCGCTTCTCATCACGATGTTCATCGAGCTTGATCTTCGCGTGATCGCCGTCCTTACCTGGGTCCTCGTCGCTTACTTCGGACGAAAGTTCCATGCCGGCACATGGAATGAACTGACTCATGGCCGCGTTGGAATGGATACGCTGGTCACGGTCGGTACGGGCTCGGCCCTACTCTGGAGCACCTACGCCCTTGTCACCGGCACCGGCGATGTCTATTTCGAAGTATCCGGCATTATCATTTTCTTTCTCCTGCTTGGAAAATGGCTTGAAGCGAGACAACGCGCCATCGCTGGCGCGGCTATTGAAGCGCTTCTGACTCTTCATCCCAAACTCGCCCATCGCATTAACGCGAACGGCGAAACCGAAGATGTGGACCCGGCAACCCTGCGACCGGGAGATCGCTGCTTGGTGAAAAGCGGCGAGCGGATTCCAACCGATGGGACTGTGGTCGAGGGACATTCGTCCGTCGATGAGTCGATGCTCACGGGCGAACCGGTACCGGTGGAAAAAGAGACGGGCGCGAATGTGTTTGGAGCCACGATCAATAAAACGGGAACATTTACGATGGAAGTGACGGTCGAGCCGGGCGCTTCGGCGCTGGACGCAATCGTTGCGACCGTGAGTCATGCGCTCGCGACCAAATCGCCGGTCGAAAAACTCGTGGACCGTATTTCATCGGTGTTTGTCCCCGTGGTGATCCTGCTCGCCATTGCTGCGCTTATCGTATGGCTTCTCCTCGGAGCAAGCATAGGTGAAGCGATTCGGCATGCAGTCGCCGTGCTTATCGTCGCCTGCCCGTGCGCCATGGGGCTTGCGACACCGGCCGCCATCATGGTCGGAACGGGTGCAGGTGCGAAGCGCGGCATTCTCGTAAAAGACGGTTCAGCTCTCGAAGCCGCGAGAAACATCGATATGGTTGTCTTTGATAAGACAGGAACGCTTACGGAAGGTCGCCCGACCGTGACCGACATCTCCCCCACAGAGGGAATCGACGAGCAAACGATACTGACCATTGCCGCTGGACTCGAGTCAACGTCGGAACATCCGCTTGCAAGCGCGGTGCTCGCGGCTGCAACCGAAGCCCATGCGCCAACGGGTAGGATTGAAGGATTTGAGGCGATTCCGGGAAAAGGGATACAGGGCCGCTTCGATGGCCAGCCCGTCCTCTTGGGAACCGAAGCGTTCTTAGTCGAGGAATCCATCGCGATCTCCGCCGAAGATAATAAGAAAATTCAAGCGCTACGCAAAGCCGCCAAAACCGTCATCCTGCTCGCAAAGGATGGTTCATATCTGGGCGCCATCGCAACCAAGGACCGCGCGAAACCCGAGGCAAAGGAGGCTGTCACCCTCCTTCGGAGCCGCGGCATCAAGGTTGCGCTCATTACGGGTGATCACGAAGCGACGGCAAAAGCGATCGGAAAAGAACTGAACATCGAACATGTGTTGGCGGAAATTTCGCCAAGCGGAAAAGCGGACGAGATTAAGCGCCTACAAGCAGAAGGTAGTAAGGTGGCTTTTGTCGGAGATGGATTGAATGATGCGCCAGCTCTCGCCCAATCAAATCTTGGCATCGCTATTGGCACGGGCACCGACGTGGCCATCGCGAGCGGACAAATCGTGCTCATGGGCGGCTCTCCGCTCAAAGCTGTGGAAGCCCTGACCCTTGCGAGCAAAACATTCTCGACCATCAAACAAAATCTTTTCTGGGCCTTCTTCTACAATATCGTTCTCATTCCCCTTGCGATGGTCGGCGCGCTCAATCCCATCTTTGCCGGAGGAGCCATGGCACTCTCAAGCGTCAGCGTACTGGCCAACAGCCTCCGAATCTCGCGAAGTCTCAAGAGAGCCGACTAATAAAAAAATATCCGCCTCAAGCGGATATTTTTGTTTCTGATTTACGCCTGGGCACCGGGGTTAGCCGGGGCTTTTGCGGCATCCATCCAGACCGGTTCCCAAATATGTCCATCGAGATCCGTGAAACTGCGATTATACATCCAACCATAATCCTCCTTGTCGCGAGTTTCGGTTCCACCGGCCTCGAGCGCGCTCATCATCATCGTGTCTACCTCCTCGCGGCTGCCGACTGAAATGGCGTTGATCACTTCGGTTACTTTGGTGGCATCCGCAATTTCCTTTTTCGTGAAGCGGCTGAAGAACGAGGGCTGGATCAGCATGGCGAAAATATTTTCTCCTAAGACAAGTGCCGCGGCGTTCTCATCCGTGAATTGAGGGTTGAAAGAGAAACCGAGCTTAGTCCAAAAGGCTTTCGTTTTCTCAAGATCCTTCACCGGCAAGTTCACAAAGATTTGTTTGATCATATACTAAAAGATTATTTCTCAAGATGTTTGGCCAGGTTCTTAAGCATCGCTCCCCAACCTTCGCGCTGTATCTCTTCGCTATTTGTACTTTCAAGCATGAAGGTTTGTGTGACTTTGGTCGTGCCGTCGCCGAGATCTTCGAAGATGGTTGTCACTGGACGGCCTTCATCTTTTGTATCGGCAATATCTTTATCGATCATGTACGAAATGCGTTCCGGCTCCTTCAGTTCGGTGTAGGTGCCGGTGAAATCAAAGCTTCCCTGGCCATCCGGTGATTGAAAACCGATGCTGAAACGTCCACCTTCGCGGGCATCGATCTCGGCATGCGGCGTGGTCCAACCCTCGCTGGCGAAAAACCAGCTCATCACATCCTTAGGATCGATGAAGGCGCGAAACACACGTTCGCGCGGAGCAGCGACTACCTGCTCAATAGTGGTTTGTTTGTTCATGGGCTCTATGGTGCGACCGGACGCTCCCCTCGTCAACAAAAGACCCGGCTTACGCCGGGTCTGATTACTTATTTGAGAACTTGGAAAGTATTCACGATTTGATCGAGATGGGCCTGATAGGCATCAGGCTTCACTTCGAGACATGGCTTCTCGGTTGAACCCGGAAGCACGAGCATGCCCTTACACGCACCGTCGCCGATCACGTCACCTACTACGAGATGCTTTTCGAAACCGATCACGACATTTTGACCGTTCATGACGGTCGCGTAGTAGTCGCTGAAGTAGCGTTGCGACATTCCTGCATCACGATATGAGGTGTGGCAAAACTCTTGCGAGCCAACGGTTAAACGCTTGGTCTCAATCGGCTCTCCGAAATCTGCCATTTTGAAACAACCGTTGTCGAGCTTGGAGGGCAACGAGACTTCCCAAGTCGGAGCCAAGCGACCCTTGGTCGGCCACTGGAATGAGAAGGTCTCCGCCTTGTTCGTGTAGGTCTTCCATGTCGCGTCGATGGTCGGAAGAGTGACCGGGCCCGAGGGCTGGTTTGGGGCCGGGGTCGGAGTAGGCGTCGGAGTCGTCGGATTCGGTTGCGTCGGCGTTGAAGGCTGGGACGGAACCTGGTTCGTCGGAGGGGTGGCAGGCGGCGCGACCGGAGCTGGGTCAGATGAGAAGCAGCCGGCGCCGAACAGGGCGAGAGTCGCGAGTGGCACCAGCCACATCGAGCGAGGGACAATGGTGTTCATATGATGTTTTCTTACCATAAGAACGAGGGGCGAACCAAAGCATGACAAAACTGCCAAATTACGCATTTCCTGCTATTCTATAGGCACTATGCAACAAATGCTCTCCAAAACCGACGGAATGATGGGTAAGGACATGCAGGACAAGGCCCTGCTCGTTTTGCGCATCGTCGCCGGTATCGTGTTCGTTCTTCATGGCTGGGGTAAGCTCACGGGCAACCCGAGTATTGAAATGTTTGCCGGTATGGTCGGCGGTCTCGGCTTCCCGATGCCGATGTTCTTTGCCTGGGTCGTTGCTTTGACCGAGTTTGTCGGCGGTCTCGCCCTCATCCTAGGTATCTTGGTTCGCCCGGCTGCTATCTTGCTCAGCATCGTCATGTTGGTCGCCCTCTTCATGGTGAAGAAGATGGCCTTCCCGGCAGCTGACGTCGACTTGGTCTTGCTTGGCGTCTCGGTTGCGCTCGCCCTCACGGGTCCGGGTCGCTTCTCAGTCGCTAGCATGATGATGAAGAAATAAGTAAAAACGGATCACCGTTTTACAAAACACCCTCCGCGCAGGAGGGTGTTTTGTATTGACAAAAACCGCGAAAACCGATCCAATGCGGCCGCAAGGAGGTTCCATGAATACAAGGTTCGTAGAAGCGCAGGACGACCTGATCGTCGCCCTGGATGTTCCAACGATCGAAGGGGCCGTGCGGCATGCCCGCACCCTCGAAGGGCTGGCGAACAACCTGAAGATCGGCCTCGAGCTCGTGACGCACATCGGGGCTCCCCGGGCCGTGAACACGATCCGGCAGGCCAACATCTCGGCGCAGATCATGCTCGATCTGAAGCTGAACGACATCCCCAACACCATCAAGGGCGCCATGAAGGGGGTCGAGGCGCTCGACGTCTGGGGCGTGACCGTCATGGCGGGCTGCGGGCCGGATTCGCTCAAGGCGGCGGTCGACCATGCTGGCAAGACGCGCGTGATCGGCGTCACCGTGCTCACCTCGCTCGACAACAGCGCGTGTCGCCGCATCTACGGCAACAGCCCGCTTGCGACCACCCTCGCCATGTGCGAGATGCTGGTCGAGGCAGGCGTCTCGCACGTGGTCTGCTCCCCGCTCGAAGTGGAGGAGATCATGAGCAAGGGGTTCGGACTGATCCCGATCACCCCTGGCATCCGTCCGGCAGACGGTACCCTCAGCGATCAGAAGCGCGTGATGACGCCGAGCATGGCGATCAAGGCGCAGCGCGGCGGCGGGCACATCGTCGTCGGACGCCCGATCCTCGAAGCGCTCGACCCGCGCACCGCCGCACAGACCATCCTTGAGGAGATGGCCGCGGCCTACTAGCCGAGCTCAGCTCGGATTTTTTATACCCTCCCCAACATTTTCAACAACTTATAGATACCAGGCTTTTTCGGAACGTCATAGGTACCAACAAACGAAATACGATCACTCCCCCAGCCGATTTTGAAACGCGTGATCCCTTCCCAGCGCGGCTTGAAATCAACGGCATTTGAATCTTCCGGATTACAGCCCCAAAAATCATAAACGGAGAACCCACTCGCCTTCGCCCAACGAATCGCTTCCCAATGCAAGGCAAATGGCGCCATCATATTGCGCATGTTGGATGAAGAGGCGCCGTACAAATAGGTACACGTATCGCCATACGTGATCATAAAGTTCGCGGCCAACGCTTCACCGTCTTTTTCCGCGACCAAAATCTTCGCCATGCCGTGTTCGCTCAGAAAATCGAATTGCTTTCGCACATACTCATCGGATTGCGGCATGAATTCGTCGCGTGCTGCCGTGTCTTTTTGTAATGAAAGAAATGTGTCGATATTTTTATCTTCGCGCACCGCGACGCCGTGCTTTTCTGCTACTTTAATATTGTAACGTGTCTTCGGATGCATGGCCGCAAGCAAATCCTCTTCCGGAAGCGTGAGATCAAGCAGAGCCGTGGTCGATGGATTGTATGAACGCTGTCGCTGAAAAGCCTTTGGCATCAAATTCTGATGCTTGGTGGAAAGCAGCGGCTCAAAACGGAAGAAGACACTATTGGGCAACGTCGCATCCGCCAAAAGCGTCATGCTGTTTTTCAAACTTTCTTCGGTCATGAGCGACGCGAGCATCACGGGACCGCGAGGGGCCAACCAATACCCCCCAACCAAAGGACGGCGCTGATACATGAGTTGTACTGCACCAACGGCTTCGGCTTCATCATGAATAAAAAAACGCTTTGGCTCACGACCAAGTGAGCGCTGAAGCTCTCCCCAGATCCAAGACTGAGTAAATTGCGCATACGGTAAGCCCGAGACGAAATCGTCCCAGATTACTTGTTCGTTGGCTTCGATAAGTCTCATGGCTTTGAGAGGAATTTGAGCGCTTCCTTGATACGCTCCCCCGGATCTTCCGATTTTACATGCTTAAGCACGTCTTTGGCTTGTTGAGTTGAGTAACCCAAACCGACCAATGCATCTAGAACGTCCGAGTCCTCTCCGGATGACCCGTCCATCTCCACCAGCTGACCCTTTAATTCAAGAATGATTTTTTGTGCCGTCTTTTTGCCCACGCCCGGGACCGAAGTCATGGTCGCCAAGTCCCCTGACATGATGGCGCGCTTTACCTGATCCGCGGACCCTACCGACATGATGGTCATCGCGACCTTGGGACCAACGCCGGAAATGCCGAGCAGACTCTCGAACAAGTCCAGATCGGCCATGGAGAGAAAGCCGAACAACTCTTCCGCATCTTCGCGAACATGATGGTACGTATATAAGAATGTCTCGCGGTCCTGATGCACACCCGTAATAACGGCCGGAGCGGCCTTCAAGCGATATCCGATGCCTCCGACTTCCATCAAGAGCCAGTTCGGCCCTTTTTCGAGGATTTTTCCGCGTAACGAAGCGATCATGGGAACAAGCTTAACGGGATCGGGACGGATTGACAAAGCGCCATTTTTCCGCTTATGTACCAACGCTTCACGCAAGGGAGGAAATCGTGAAACACCCGTTCAATCTGATTCTCGCGGCCATCGTGGCCGTGATCATGCTCTGCGCGAGCGACAGCTCGACGACGTGGCCCGATCCGGCACCGCGCGTTCGGCTCCATCATCGGACGGCCGACTCGATCGCCGCCGATCCTGCGTACCAAGACATGGCTCGCGCCCAAGAGGCGCTGCGTGTGCTGATACAGACCCATCCGCGGATCGAGATCAGCCGGGATTTGAACCGACTGATCGAAGATGAGGTGGTCGTGCTGAACTTCCAGGATTCCCTGACCGGAGATCTGGGACTGTTCGCATCAACCATGCTTCTCACGACGGAGGATGGATCATTCCTGACTCTGTCAGTCTCGCCGACGCTCTTGCTCGACGAAAGCCGTCACGAGCGCCAGCAACTCGTGATTTATCACGAGTACATCCATCTCCGACAAGCGTTGGATGGTACGGTTCCCGCGTGGACCTTCACTCCTCGCGGAGCCGCGGACATCACAGAGGAATATCTCCGATACTTCCTGGCTGCAGAGATGGAAGCGTATGAGGCTGAGTGCGACTTCGCAGACGAGATCCGCTCGGAGGAGACGCTCCAGCTCTGCGTGGTACGCGACCACCTTGGTCGACAGGCGATGCGTGAAGCGTTCGCTTGGACACTGATCGGAGATGAAAACTGGCGCGAAGCGTCAGACCTGGTCATGCGCATCGCGCGCGAACCGTAACAACCTCACAGGGAGTCCAAGATGGAACATCATTCCCCAGGTTACTGGGACGTAAACTACCTGGAGGGTCGCGACTACCCCAACGTCAGCACCCTCCTCCTCCATCGGATGCATGATGAGGCGACTCTGCAAGGCCGTATGAACGGCACCAGGGCACTCGAGCTCGGCTGCGGGACTGGTGACTTCGCTCGCCAGCTCGCACGCCTCGGCTTCGACGTCACGGCGGTCGACATGTCACCCGTCGCGATCGAGCAGGCCAAGAAGACGGTTGCCGAGGTCGGCTTCATCGAGTACCGCCTCGCCGATGTGGAGCGGTTCCAGCCAAAAGGCCGATTCGATCTCATCACGATGAAGCTCGTCTTCGCCTTCATGAAGGACAAGCCGGGCATGCTCAAGCGCATCCGCAAGATGCTCAAGCCCAAGAGAGGCGCGTTCATCCTGATCGCGCCGATTCTCGTCGCGGGCGAGACGTACAACGAGCACATCGCGACGATCTCCGACCACCAGGTCGAGCTCGAGCGAATGCTGAACGAGACGTTCGGGACGGTACGGCTCTACAGCGAGCAGTACTTCGGTCCGAACGGCATCGCCGCTCACTATCTGATCTACCCGTAACAAACGCGGCCCCGATCCACTCTGGATCAAGGCCGCTCTTTTTAATCCTTAATTTTCTTTAGACGAAGCTCACACCACTCACGCTGTCGCCGTCTTCCTTGAAGCGCATCAGACGCACACCCTGCGTATCGCGACCAAGCGAGGGCACACTCTTGAACGGCGTGCGCACCACAATTCCCTTTTTGGAAATCATGACGAGGTCCTGCTCATCATCCTCATTAGAGATGAAGGCAGCGACCACACCGCCGGTCTTCGCACCAACCTTGGCTGTACGGATACCGGAGCCACCACGACCCTGCTGCTTATACTCCTTTAAGTTTGTGCGCTTGCCCATACCGTTCTCCGTGATGACAAACAATTCGAGCTGGCCCTTGTCTGCAAGCTTCGGATTGATGACGTCCATGCCGACCACGCGATCATTCTTTTTCTTGAGCTTGATGCCGCGTACACCGGCCGCCGTACGGCCCATCGGACGCACGTCTTCTTCGCTGAAACGGATGCTTTGACCCTCGAGCGTCACGAGCGAGATATCATCGCCACCCGTAGACGGCTTCACGTACACCAACTCATCAGATTCGTGGAGATTGATAGCGATCAAACCCGAACGGCGCACATTGGAGAACTCGTCCAAAGCCGATTTCTTGATCGTGCCTTGCGAGGTCACCATCACCAAGTACTTAGAGCCCTCAAGATGATCATTCGGCAAGGTCACCGACACTTTTTCGCCCGGCGCGAGCTGCAAGAAGTTCACAATGGCCTGGCCCTTTGAGGTGCGCGAGGCCTGCGGAATTTCGTACGCCTGCAAACGGAACACACGACCACGCGAGGTAAAGAAGAAAATCTCCGCATGCGTGTTCGTTGTGAACATCGTGCGCACGGCGTCTTCATCCTTGGTTTCAAGGCCGATCACACCCTTGCCTCCGCGGCCCTGGCTCTTGAACGTGTCCGGCGGCAAGCGCTTAATGTAGCCGTCTTGGGTCAACATCACGAGCGTGTCTTCTTGCGGGACCAAGTCCTCCATCGAGAACTCCCCGACCGGACCGGCCACGATTTTGGTGCGACGTTCGTCGCCAAACTTTTCACGCAACCCGTCCACCTCGCCCTTGATAATGTTCAAAATTTTCTTTGCGCTGCCCAAAATACCTTCGAGCTCGTCAATGAGCTTCTTCTTTTCTTCCCATTCCTGCTCGACCTTCAAGCGCTCAAGGTTGGCGAGCTGCTGAAGACGCATGTCCAAGATCGCCTGAGACTGGATCTCAGACAGTTTGAACTTGCTCATCAAGTTGGACTTGGCTTCGTCCTTGTCTTTCGACTTCTTGATGGTCTCGATGATCTGGTCGATCTTCAAAAGCGCGATACGCAAACCCTCCAAAATATGGAGTCGTTCCTTGGCACGATCCAATTCGTATTGTGTGCGGCGGCGCACCACTTCTTTGCGGTGCTTCACATACTCCTCAAGCAAGTTCTTGAGCGTAAGAATGCGCGGCTGAATGCCATCCACCAAACACAATGAGTTCACGTGGAAGGTTTCCTGCAACTGCGTCATCTTGAACAGGTGATTCAAGACTTTTTTCGGATATGCGTCCTTCTTGAGCTCAACGACAATACGAATACCGTCCTTGTTCGATTCGTCACGCAAGTCGCGGATCCCTTCGATCTTCTTTTCCGTAACAAGCTCGGCAATCTTTTCCAACAACTGCGCCTTATTCACCTGATACGGCAACTCTTCGACGATGATGCGGAAGCTCCCAGATTTTTCTTCGACGATTTCGGTCTTCGCGCGCATCACAATGCCGCCCTTACCGGTCGCGAATGCCTGCTTGATCTCATTCTTGTCGTAAATAATGCCGCCGGTCGGAAAATCAGGACCCGGAATAATCTTTACGAGGTCGTCGATGGAAATATCCGGGTCTTCAATCAAGGCGGAAATACCGTTACATACCTCCGTTAGGTTGTGCGGCGGAATATTGGTCGCCATGCCCACGGCAATGCCGAGCGTTCCGTTCAAAAGCAGGTTCGGAATTTTTGAAGGAAGGACCTTAGGCTCATCGTGTGAACCGTCGTAGTTGGGACGGAAATCAACCGTGTTCTTATCGATGTCGAACAGGAGCTCTTCCGCGATGCCGGAAAGCTTGGCTTCCGTATAACGCATGGCGGCGGCGCCATCCCCGTCGACGGAACCGAAGTTTCCCTGGCCCTTGACCAGCATGTAGCGCATCGAAAAATCCTGCGCCATGCGAACCATCGAATCATAGATGGCAGCGTCACCGTGCGGATGATACTTGGCCATCACTTCACCGACCACGTTGGCTGATTTGCGGAATTTCGCATTGGCGCGCAAACCGATCGTCCACATCGCGTACAAAATACGACGATGCACCGGCTTCAAACCGTCGCGCACGTCAGGCAAGGCGCGATCCACGATCACGCTCATGGCGTAATCAAGGAATGCGGTCTGCATTTCCTCGACCAAGGCGGTCGGCTTCACTCCCGCGGGAATGAGGGGCATGTTCTGCTGTTCGGGCATAATCGGTTATTTGGTGAAAACGGATGCGGAATCGGAAACGGCGGCAAATGCGGCGTCGGGACGCGCCGGAGCAAGAAGTCCCCTACCTGTCGTGAGGGCCCAGCCGGTCATCACCAGTGCCGTACAGACCACGATGCCGACAATAATCGGCAATTTAGTCGCAGGATGATGACTGCGCCACTCTTTGGCATGCGCTTCGATAAGCGTCTGCTTGTCGGGAGCAGCTTCGGGAGCTGGTGCCGTCTCGGCGCTCAAGGCGCGGCGGCGGCGAGTAGGAGCGAGGCGTGGCATAAAGGTTAGGCGCGTTCGAGAACGGTGACGACAAGGTCTTCGGCCGGCAAATCTTTCTTGAAAATCTTCAGCTTATTCGCGTTTTCGCGCTTGCAGACCAACTCTTTGCAGAAGGCGTCGGCGGTCCCAAGCTCTTGCTTGATCCCTTCGACATGATACGCGAGCGGAACGACCATGCGCGGCTCAATGATCTTGATGATCTCGACCGCCTGCTTGGCGGTGATCGAATCTCCACCGCCAACGGGCAATAATAGAATATCGATACTCCCCAACTTCTCCACTTCTTCATCCGTCAGCGAGCGCTTCAGGTTGCCAAGGAAGCCGATCGACATTCCCTCGATCTCAAAACGATACATGACTTGATGCGGGTGCTTTTCTTCGCCCGAGCGCACCGGAATCGCGTAAGCAAAGATGCCGCTCACTTCGTACTCACCCGGATCATTGATGATAAACGGCTCATTCTCAAATCCATCCATCGGGAACTGGTCACGATCCTGATGCGTAAGCGCGACCACGTCCGGCTTGAGTGTGCGCGGGAAGCGCAAACCCGTGTCCGAGGCGTATGGATCGGTCACCAAAACGGCATCTTTATCGCCATGCGAGGCCTCGATACGGATGCAGGAGAATCCATGCCAGAAAATTTGCATAATAGAGCCAAGAAATCAGAGTCTTTCAATGGGCCTATTCTACCCATTTTCCGCAGAACCTACAAGAGAAAATCAAGGGTTTGCCCGGCCGCGCATGGTCGAGCCAACGATAGCGATTGCCAGGGCATCGGCGGCGTCATCGGGCTTGGGAACGGCCTTCAATTTTAGGAGACGTACGACCATATCCTGGACCTGCTTTTTGTCGGCATTTCCCTGCCCTGTGGTTCCTGATTTCACCTGATTGGGGGTTGGCTCCACGATCGGAAGCCCGGCATCAGCAATCGCAAGCACAGCCACTCCCCTGGCCATACCGACTTTGATGGCGGTTTTGGCATTGGTTTGGAAAAAGAGCTGCTCAATCGCAACCGCCTGCGGCGCATGCTCGACGATCAAATCCCGAATACCGTCGCGCACGGCCTGCAAGCGTTTTTGATAAGAATCGTCCGTCGAAGTCTGAATGCAACCGCACGCCACATACAAAAGCTTGCCGCCGGTGTCTTCAATCACGCCCCAACCGGTGCGATCAAAGCCTGGATCAATGCCCAATACGCGCATGACCAAAGCGTAGCATAAGGGTTGACAAAATCCCTGTTTTCTGGGCTAAGTAACGATGCAAGGGGAGGAAGCGATGATAGACAAGCAGTTCATTTGGGAGCTGATGGAGATCAGCGAGCGGGTAGCTCGCAGAAATGAGCGAAGGGTCGAGAGGAGGCCTTCACTCAGCGCCCTTCATGCGGCACAAACCTTCCTCGATGAGCAGAAGCCGCGCTTTAGACTTGCGGCTGAACTCAACCAGAGGGCCGCCTCGTTCGTCCGCATCGACTGCCGCGACCGCACACTGTGCGAAACCACAGTCGAAGTCGAAGGCATCCCAGCGTTCTACAGCTTGTGCGGCGAAGCTTTCATGCTTGCCCCCATCCTCGTCATCAACGGTTTTGGGGTGAAGCAGTTCCGCCGCTTCGCTCCGGACCCAAACAAGTGCATGTTCCGGGATGAGGCGCCGGTGGTTCATCCGAACCTCCAATCCCCGCTCTGGGGATCACCGGATGGTGAGCCCAAGGAGTGGGTGGAGATCATTGCCTCCTGGTGAGGCGTTCTCACAAGAGCCAACTGGCTCTTTTTTCATACTCGAGGGATTGACAAAACCCATGTTTCATGCGCTAAGTAGGGGCGCGAGGAGGTGAGGATGCGCAAGCACCAGGCCCACGAAACATTCTGTCGCGTGCTAGATCAGATCGCAGCAGATACGAAACTAAACCCCTGGCAACATAGGTCCGGTGACGATGCGACCTGGGTCGAGTACTGGTACCGCAAAGCGAGAAAACAGATGAGGGATGGGACATCCTTCTTCTATGTGATCGGCACCATACGATCGAGCAACAAGCGCTTGGTCGAGCCGATAAGGATGATCGAGGGGATAAATTGGCCCAAACTCCCCATTCTCGTCGGGCGTGCGCTCGCGCTCAAGGAGCGGCTCGAGAAAGACGGCTACTCCGTACTGGCGGTCTACGGACCACGAACGAGGCCACTCAACGAACGGAAGTACAATCTTGTTTACTTCATCGTCGGTCTCGTCGATATCCCTCTGAGCATGTAGAGGCACCCTCACAAGAGCCAACTGGCTCTTTTTTCATACCAAAAAAGCTCCCCGAAGGGAGCTTTTTGTTTAGCCATTAGGCCTCGGACTTTTCTTCTTCCTTCTGCTCTTCGCGTTCCTTGATCTTCGGCCCTTCCTCCACCTGCGGTCCGTTCAGATCAACTCCGAAACCGGTACCCGACGGGGTGAGACGACCAATGATCACGTTTTCCTTCAAGCCTTCGAGACGGTCGATCTTACCCGTGACCGCGGCGTTGATGAGCACGCGGGCCGTTTCCATAAAGGAAGCGGCGGACAAGAACGATTCGGTTGAAAGCGCGACCTTGGTGATACCCATGAACAACGGCGCGAACGTGGACGGCAAGGCTTTACCCTTCGCCTCGATGCGGCGGTTGTCTTCTTCGGCGCGGTAGCGGTCCACGATCTGACCCGGAAGCAAGTCCGTGTCACCCGCGTCCTTCACGTACACGCGCGAGAACATCTGACGCACGATCACTTCGATGTGCTTGGCGTTAAGCTTCTGACCCTGCGACGCGTAAATGGCGAGCACTTCGCGCAAGAGATAGCGCATGACGGCGTCGTGGCCCTTCAAGCGGAACAACTCCTGCAAGTCGTACTGACCTTCGGTCAACACGTCACCGGCTTCGACTTCGGCTCCGTCCTTCACGAGCACCGAGTAGCCGGCAGGGATCTCCTGCTCAACCACCGACGGGGCGCTGTAAACGAGCGTGACCGAGTTCTTATCGACCTTCACGGTACCCGGATGCGAGGCAATCACCTCTTCGCCGGATGCGCGCATGATCAACATCTGACCCTCCTTCACCTTCTGACCGTCTTCCACCTTCACCTGGTCCTTCTTGAGGAAGCTGAACTCATCTTCCTTCACGCCCGTGTAGTGAATATGAATGACGCGCAACGAGGTCGAATCAACAACCTTTTCACCGGTCGGCGCCTGGATGACGCGCTTCTCCCCTTCGACCAACTTCACCTTACCGGACACTTCGGCGAACAACGCCTTGCGCTTCGGCATGCGCGCTTCGAACAATTCTTCGACGCGCGGCAAACCCTGCGTAATGTCGGCTGCGGCCACACCACCGGAGTGGAAGGTACGCATGGTGAGCTGAGTACCCGGTTCACCGATCGACTGGGCGGCCATGATACCGACAGCCGTACCCATTTTCACGAGCTGGTTGTATGCGAGGTCATAGCCGTAGCACTTCTGACACAGACCGCGCGGGAGCTTACACGTAAGCACCGATCGCACGACGGCTGAGTCAATCTTGTGCTTGGCGAGATCGCGTACCTGATCTTCGTTGATCAACGTGCCCTTCTTCACCAACGTTTCCTTGGTTTCCGCGTCCTTCAAGTCCTTCACAAGGAAGCGACCGAGCAAACGCGTCATAATCGGTTCACCGATTTCATCACACTCGGCAGCGGTGAGCGTCACACCCTCGGCGTCGCCACAATCCTCCACCTGAATAATGACGTCCTGGGCCACGTCCACGAGACGACGCGTGAGGTAACCGGCGTTGGCCGTACGCAGAGCGGTGTCGGTCAAACCCTTACGCGCACCGTGCGAAGCGATGAAGTACTCGAGCACGTCCAAGCCTTCGCGCAGCGAGGACTTAATCGGAAGCTCGATAATTTCACCCGACGGAGAGGACACAAGACCCTTCATACCGACCACGTTCGTCAGCTGACCGACGGAACCACGGGCTCCGGAGTCAATCATCGAGAACACGGCGCCCTGCTTGTCGAGCGATTCGCGCGACAACTTCTGAATCTGATCCTTCACATCCGACCACGTGCGGATGATTTGGTTGTAACGCTCCTTCTTGGTGAGCAATCCCTCCTTATACTGTTCTTCAATCTCAAGCGTGCGACCTTCACCTTCCTCAAGCAGCTTGTGCTTGGCGACTTTCGGCAAGTCACCCATGCCGTAGCTGTAACCGGACTTGGTGATGTAGTAGAAACCCATGTTCTTCACTTCGTCGAGGAAGCGCGCGGTGCGCTCGAAGCCGCGCAACTCGATCGTGGTACGCACGATTTCGCCGAGCTGCTTGGTTCCGATGACTTCGTTGCGGAAGCCGATTTCCTTCGGGAAGAGTTCGTTCAAGATGAGACGACCGACCGACGTTTCGACAATCGGGCCACCCTCCTTCACGCGGGCTTTGATCTTTTCATTGATGGCGAGCTTGCCGATCTCGAAGAGATAGGAAGCTTCCTTCAAGCTGCCGAGCACTTTGACCGGACCTTCTTTCGGTTCGACCAAGCTCGTCATGTAGTAACAACCCCAAGCAATGTCCTTGTCCGGTTTGGCCACCGGGAAACCGGTAGCAGGCTTGAGCAAGTTCTTGGTGGAAAGCATCAAGTTCTTGGCTTCCCAACGGGCTTCCTCAGTCAGCGGAATGTGAACGGCCATCTGGTCACCGTCGAAGTCGGCGTTAAAGGCGGGACAGACCATCGGATGAACCTGAATGGCCTTGCCTTCGATCAGCTTCGGCTGGAACCCCTGAATACCGAGACGGTGAAGCGTCGGAGCGCGGTTCAAGAGCACGACGGAGTCTTCCGCAATGCGTTCAAGAATGTCCCAAACTTCGGCATGGTCGGCTTCGATGTAGCGGTTCGCGGAACGAATGTTGTGAACCAATTCACGCTTGATGAGTTCCGAGATGATAAACGGCTTGAAGAGTTCCAACGCCATGGTCTTCGGCAAACCACACTGGTGAAGCTCAAGCGTCGGACCAACGACGATCACGGAACGACCGGAGTAGTCGATACGCTTACCGAGCAAGTTCTGTCGGAAGCGTCCCTGCTTGCCCTTCAAGATGTCGGCGAGCGACTTTAACTGGCGCTTTTTGCCGGTTGCGGCGATCACGGTCTTGGAGGCGCGGGCGCTGTTGTCGATCAACGAGTCCACGGCTTCCTGCAACATGCGCTTTTCGTTACGCACGATAACTTCCGGAGCATGCAACTCGATCAAACGCTTCAAACGGTTGTTGCGGTTAATGACGCGGCGATAGAGGTCGTTCAAGTCGGAGGTTGCAAAGCGTCCACCGTCGAGAGCCACCATCGGACGCAAGTCCGGCGGGATCACCGGGAGGGCCTGCGTGATCATCCAGGTCGGATCAAGCTTGTTGACGTGCAATGACTTCAAGAGCTTCAAGCGGCGCACCAAGCGGTCATGCTTGGCTTCGGAGGCGCCCTTCAATTCGCCCTGAATAGCCTTCATCGTGGCCTCGACGTCGATCTTGCGAAGCAATTCGAGAATAGCTTCGGCACCGATGCGAGCTTCGAAGAGATGACCGAACTTCAATGAAAGATCATGGTACTCGGCTTCCGAGATGATCTTCATCGGCTTCAAGTCCTTGAGCTCCTTCTCGGCCTGATCAAAATCAGCCTCAAGTTCGTTCAAGCGGCGTTCCTTGTTGCCTTCGGCCTTATCCAATTCCTTCTGAAGCTGCTCGTTCTTCCAGTTCTTCTCTTCCGAGGTTTTCTGGATGCGCTCGCGCTCACGTTCGGATTCGGATTCGATGGCCTTCTTCTTACCCTTATATTCCGTGCGTACCTGCTCGACGGTCTGCACGCGCAAGTCCTCATCAACATGCGTGATGATGAAGGCGGTGAAGTAAATCACCTTTTCCATCGACTGGATGGACATGTCGAGCACCGTACCGATCTTCGACGGCACGGAACGCAAGAACCAAATGTGAGCCACCGGCGCGGCCAACTCGATGTGGCCCATGCGCTCACGGCGAACAAGCGAGTGCGTCACTTCGACGCCACACTTGTCACAGATAATTCCCTTGAAGCGGATCTTCTTATACTTGCCGCAATAACATTCCCAGTCTTTTGACGGACCGAAAATTTCTTCGGCAAACAGACCGGACTTTTCCGGCTTCTGCGTGCGGTAGTTGATCGTTTCCGGCTTCGTAACTTCGCCGTAGGACCAAGCGCGAATCACCTCAGGTGACGCGACTTTGAGGCGGATGGAGTCGAAGTCCGTGGACTTGATGTTCTCCGTGTGGAAAAACGCCATAATGGTTGCGTGTGAGGTTGATTAGAATTGTTCAGCCGGCGGACCCCATTCCGTATCGTCTTCGGCATTCGTCAGAGCCGGGCGATTGCGGAAATGTTCCGGACGCGGGGTTGATTCTTCGAGACGCTTGCCGTCCTTCAACAATTCAACGTCGAGACCAAGACCCTTCAATTCGCGCACGAGCACGTGGAAGGATTCCGGTACGTTGACCTTGCGAATCGGTTCGCCCTTGATGATCGCTTCGTATGCCTTGGAACGGCCAGGCACGTCGTCCGACTTAATCGTAAGGATTTCCTGAAGCGTGTGAGCGGCGCCGTAAGCTTCAAGAGCCCACACTTCCATTTCACCGAAGCGCTGACCACCGAACTGTGCCTTACCACCCAACGGCTGCTGCGTGATGAGCGAGTACGGACCAATGGAGCGCTGGTGAATCTTGTCTTCCACCATGTGGTTCAACTTCAACATGTAGATGTAACCCACGGTCGGATTGTGGTCGTAGCGTTCACCGGTACGGCCATCGAAGAGCGCGATCTTGCCGTCTTCCGGGAAGCCGGCCTTCTTCAACTCTTCACGAATCGTGTCTTCCGGAACACCGTCGAACACAGGCGTGGCCACCATGTAACCCAAGGCGTTGGCTGCGAGACCCAAGTGGGTTTCGAGAATCTGGCCGAGGTTCATACGTGACACGACACCGAGCGGTGACAAAATAATGTCGACCGGCGTGCCATCTTCCAAGAACGGCATGTCAGCGACAGGCACGATCTTCGAAATAACACCCTTGTTCCCGTGACGACCGGCGAGCTTGTCGCCCACCTGAATCTTACGAAGATCGGCAACGGTGACGACGATCTGCTTCAAGACGCCCGGCTGCAGCTTGTCGCCGGCATCGCGCGAGAACGTTTTGACGTCGATGACCTTACCCTTCTCACCGTGCTCGAGGTACAACGAGCTGTCGCGCACGTCGCGGGCCTTTTCACCGAAAATGGCGCGCAAGAGTTTTTCTTCGGCGGACAAATCCGTTTCACCCTTCGGCGTGATCTTACCCACGAGAATGTCGCCCGACTTCACTTCGGCACCAATGCGCACGATCCCGTGCTCATCGAGGTTGCGAAGCTTTTCTTCGGACACGTTCGGAATGTCGCTCGTCACGGCTTCCGGACCAAGCTTGGTGTCACGCACGTCGATGACATGATGCTCGATATGAATCGAGGTGAAGCGATCGGCGTGCACGAGACGCTCGGACAGAATAATGGCGTCTTCGTAGTTGTACCCATCCCAAGACAAGAACGTGCAAAGCAAGTTCTGACCGAGAGCGAGTTCACCGCGTTCACACGACGTACCGTCGACGAGTACTTCGCCGGCAAATACTTTCTGGCCCTTTGATACAACCGGGCGCTGATTCAAACACGTGGAGTGGTTGGAGCGCGAGAATTTTACGAGATCATAACGGCGAATCTTCTTGTCTTCCAAAGACTGTAATTCGACGTGCTTACCGGAAACGGACACGACCACGCTGTCTTCAGATGCGATCACGGCGTGACCCGAGTCCACGGCGACGCGGCGTTCAACACCGGTACCGACAATCGGGGCATCCGGCTTCACACACGGAACGGCCTGACGTTGCATGTTCGTTCCCATGAGCGCGCGGTGACCGTCGTCGTGTTCGACGAACGGAATCAACGACGTACCAATGGAAAGAATGTGCTTCGAAGAGACGTCGACATAGTCGATCTCATGCACGTCTACGACCGTCGGCTCTCCGTTCTTACGAGCGGCAGCACGTTCGACGAGGAATTTTCCATCGCGACCGATCGGAGTGGTGGCCGGAGCCGTTGTCCCACGCTCTTCGGTGAAGGCGTTGAGGTACACGATCTCGCCGGACACGCTCGGTACTACCGGCAATTTATCAATCGAAACTTTGGCGAGCTTTTCGGCCAGCTTCTTATCAACCTCTTCACCTGCCTTGGCGACGACCTTGCCGTCACCGGCGGTTACATCGACACGCAAGACCTCCCCCACCGCGTCCTTGCCGTCGTTCTTGGCCCAGTTCTTCACGGCACGATACGGAGCTTCGATGAAGCCGTAGTCGTTGATGCGCGCGTAACAGGACAAGTGACCCACAAGACCGATGTTCGGACCTTCCGGAGAAGCAATCGGACAAATGCGGCCGTAGTGCGTGCGATGCACGTCACGAACGTCGAAGCCGGCGCGTTCACGCGTGAGGCCCCCCGGACCCATCGCGGACAAACGGCGCTTGTGTTCGAGCTCGGACAACGGGTTGGTCTGATCCATGAACTGCGACAACTGCGAGCTCATGAAGAATTCACGCACCGCGCCGATCACCGGGCGGGCGTTGATGAGCTTCGCCGGGTTGAGCTGGTCGATGTCCATCGTGGACATACGATCCTTCACGATGCGCTCCATACGAGCGAGACCGATGCGGAAACGGCTCTGCACGAGCTCGCCAACGGCACGCACGCGACGGTTACCCAAGTGGTCCACGTCATCCGGTTCTTCCTGAGCCACGTTCAAGCGGATCAACTCGCGCAAGATGTGGATCAAGTCTTCCTTAGTGAGAATGCGATTCTCTTCTTGCGAAATAATCGCGTGCTCGGTGGTCAAACCGAAACGCTTGTTGAACTTGTAACGACCGACCGGACCCAGGTCATAACGATCGAAGTTAAAGAACATCGAATGGATCAACGACTTGGCGTTATCAGACGTCGCAAGATCACCCGGGCGGATGCGCTTATAGACTTCGATGTAGCCCTCCTCCTCATTGGTGGAGATGTCCTTGGCCAAGGTGGCTTCGATGTACTTGTTCATCGGATGCACGTCGACATCGGTGAACAATTTGGAAATGTCTTCGCTTGAACCGATACCGAAGGCACGCAAAAGCGCGGTCGCGGCGACTTTGCGCTTGCGATCGATCTTCACCCACAACACGTTGTTGCCGTCGGTTTCGAATTCCAACCACGCACCGCGGTTCGGAATGATTTTCGCGCCGTAGTAGCGGCGTCCATGCATGGCTTCGGCGGTGAAAAAGGCACCGGCCGAGCGCACGAGCTGCGACACGACGACACGCTCAATACCGTTCACGATGAACGTACCGCGATCGGTCATGAGCGGAAGGTCACCGAGATACACTTCGGATTCCTTTTCCGCTTTCGTGCGGCGATTGATCAACTTCAACTTCACGCGCAACGGCGATTCGTAGTTGACGTTCTTGCCCTTCGACGTTTTTTCGTCGAACTTCGGTTCGTCGAAATAATAATCGACGAAGTGCAATTCAAGATCACGACCGATAAAATCTTTGATCGGCGAAATCTCCTTAAGCAACTCGCGGATACCCTCTTCCAGGAACCAGCGGTAGCTGGTCTTCTGGATCTCGATCAGGTCGGGCAACGCCATAGCGTCGCGCGCGGCCGTGAAATAGCGTCGCTCAGCTTCTTTCGGAGCTTGGCGGCGGAATTGCATCGCTGACATGGGGATGATGCGAACCCTGTTTTCTGCGTCCGCACGGGACTTAGCAACGGAGACATGACGGCCGATGGCGCCAGTGACCGAGCAGAAACGCAGCAGGGTTGAAATGGATAAAAGACAGTGGAATGACGGAACGACTCAGACATCAAAACACCTCCCAACGGGGGTTACGGGAGGAGCTTCAATTGTGGGTTTGGTCGCTCATGTTGGATCGGTTGTCCGGAAACCGTCCGATAGATGCTCGGAAAGCATCTGTCAAATCGCACTGTTGTGGGCTGATTCTAACAATAGATATAGGTGGCGTCAAGGGAATGCGAATCTGAGGCACTTTTGTCAAAAAACGCTGATCTGAGCCAAAACCGCTATTTTTGAACCCAATCTTGAATCTTCTTATCCCCATTGATAGCTCAACTAAGCCAATTTGCTGTTGGCTAATTTTAGACAATTTTAACAATGATCTATATTTGTCGCTAATTGTAGCGCATTTAATCTAGATAACGCTGTCCTGCAACCCTTGACAAAACCCTCTTTTTATGTTATCCTAGCCCGTTCGATTCTGGAAACCGTCTCAGGTGGTTCTGAGCGGAATCCGGGATCCAGCACCTTTCGGGGTGAAGAGATGAGTCAGAAGAACCTGATCACGGTCGGTGGTACGTACTGCACGTCCGACGAGGACGTGGAGCGGGCCCTGAGCATGCGGAAGGATCGCGATCGTCAGATCGCGCAGCCGTCCACGCGCTACGTGATGACCGGGTCGAGCTCGGTCAGCAGCCGCCCGAACCGGAAGAAGAAGGTGCGGCGCTAGCGCTGCATCACGCACCATCCACATCCAACAGCACGAGGTACCGAGAAATGTCGAAGAAGAAGGATCTGCTCACGAAGACGCTCGAGAAGGCTCTCGAGCACGCATCGATCCGCCAGGGCAAGTGCACCGAGATGGAGTTCAAGGCGATCAACGCCGAGGACCTCATCGCGGCGCTCAACTGCGAGGAGCTCATGCAGCGCCCCGTGGAGAGCCTCAGCGGCGTGGAGAAGGAGCGCGCCGAGGCCATCCTCATCGTGTGCACGATGCACAACGAGGAGCGCCCCTACGCCACGATCGTCGCTGCGACCAAGCGTGTGCTCGCGGGCCTCACCCGCGCACGCAACGCGCGCGCCGCCGAGATGATCGACGAGACCCCGGAGGCCCTCGCCTCCTGACCAACTACACCCCGAACCTTCAACCCTAACCCTGGCGGCGAGTGAACTCACTCGCCGATCAGCACAAGAGGCCGATCCAACCATCGGACTCTGCTGCTGATCTTTCAACCGTTCGCTGCATACAACATTTTGGAGGAGGACGAGCCGTAGTAATACGTCTCAACTCCAGCCTGAATCGTTCGAACTCGGTTTCGACTGGGATCGTTCGACCAAGGCTGGTGCGGATCTGCGGGCCTTCGGGCCAGGTGGACCATTTCCGCCTCCAAAATGTTGGATGGAGCGATGTGGAGGGCGAACATCATTCCGAACCCGAACATGGGAACGGATGATGCGGACAACGAAGTCGGGCACGGCGGAGCAATCTGCCAATCCCAATTGAATTGTCCTTCGGAGAAATGTCTTGCTTCGGCCGGCCATTCTCCCTCGTCCCTACATCCTTCCGTCTGATCATATCGGACGGGGCACCTTCACACGGGCGTGCTCACGCACGCCCATCCCGGGCGCCGATACTTTTGATCGGCCATCGAGATGGGCGTTGCGGGGATGTTCCCGTAACCAACGAAACCGAAACGACAAGCCAGGAGAGTGCCATGCTCACGATCACCAACCTCAACGTCGTCGCTCAGGCCGCGAAGCAGCAGCAGGACAAGATCCTGCACGACGCGCGCCAGGCCGCCCACAAGGCGGAGCGGCGGGCGTACGCGCTGCAGCGCTCCCGCGGCGTCGCGGAGGCGGATCGCGTGAAGCTCCCCGAAGGCTTCACCAAGCTCGGCCTCGAGGAGCTCCAGTTCCTCGGCATGAGCTACGCGGCCATCGCGCAGGAGTGCGAGGACGCCAACAAGGCGGACGCCGAGGCCAAGGCCGCGGCGGACACGCAGGCGGCCCTCGAGGCCGATGCCGAGAAGAGCAAGCGCCTCGCCCCCGTGGTGAGCGCGCTCGCGAGCAAGCTCGACCGCCAGGCGGCGCAGCGGGAGGCTGTGAAGACCTACCGCGAGCTCCTGCTCTCGACGCGCCGCGTCCTCAAGGACCGCGGCGTCACCGAGGACAAGCTCCCGCGCACGCCGACGAGCCTCGAGCGCCTCCCCACGGAGAAGCTCGAGAGCCTCATGGCGGAGCTGCGCAAGCTCACCGCGCCGGCGAAGCCGAAGCGGGCGAGCGCGCGCCGCAAGGCGCAGCCGGAGCCGGTCGCGGCCGAGTAGGTCCGCAACGGAATGATGAGGGACCAGTGTTGCCACAACGGATGAGCGGTTCGATAGACCCCAACGGGGCTCACGAACGCCATTCCCACCAAACGGCAACCAACCCGGACATTCCGAACCTTCAACTACATACCCCTGGGACGTCGCGGCGCGGGATACAAACCTGCCTGCGACGTCCGCCCCAATCGCCGATTGAGTCTCTCGATCATCGATTTGGGCGACACGGTACTTCTTCCGTGAACGCTCTGGATGATACGGATGTTTCTTCCCCGAACCACGAGGTCAGTCATGAACCTTTCGCTCTTCCCCACCATGGGATACGACGAGATCAGCTCGCGCTGCGGCACTCTGCCGATCTCGTTCGACGAGACGCCGCGCAAGCGGACCGCGCTCGAGATCGCCAAGCTCGGCCTCATCGCCGAAGCCGAGCGCGAGCTCGAGGAGATCCGCCTCGAGCTCGATGCGGCCTGCGGCCTGATCTGGGACATCCAGTCCTTCGATCGCGAGGCCGAGCAGTCCTTCGAGCAGTCGTTCACGCGTCTGCTCGACGACACGATCCTCGGCACGGCCCCCAAGGCCAAGCCGATCCCGTCGCGTGAGGAGTTGGACGCCGCCGTGGCGTACAGCCTCCTCCACAACCCGCTCCCGCGTACCGATCGCGAGATCGCCGTTCTCATCGGAAACGATGAGATCGAGATCGACGTCGACACGGCCGCGGCCTAACCCCCAACCAACAACAACTAACCTGGCAGGAGCGCGTGATTCGTCACGCGTTCCTGACCCGTTCCCGGTCATCAACCCTTGATGCTCGAGAACGGGAATCTCTCCCTACCGTCTACCAAGACGGGTTTGTACATTTCATGCTCCGCAGCGATGCGGGGCGGGAGTCAACATCATGCGACCGCGAACGATCTTGTACCGCTCGATCAGCGTCTTCCTGCTCGTGACCCTGTGGCAAGCCTACAGCGCCGACTTCGGCGCCGCGGCGACTCATCTGGCTCACGAAGCCGACGAGATCAACATGAGCGATCGCGAACGCGCCGCCACCGGCGTGCTTCCGCTCCGGGTCACCTTCACGGTCGACCCGAACTACGGACACGGCGACCCGACGGCGGGCGTGTGGGGCGGCTTCCTCGGAAGTCGTCACCAGCTGCCCACGCTCTCGTCTCGCGTTCACGCGGACGGATCGGCAGGAACCATCGCGGCAGGATACGAGCAAGTACGCATGTCGTACGCCTCGTCGATCTGCATGCACTGGGACCTGCGCGTTGAAGTCGCGCGCGACAGCCGGAACCTGACGGTCGAGATTCTCGAGACCGTCTCCGGCTGGGACATCCTTCCGGGCGGCGTCAGCAACGTGCAGACCATCCCGGTTCACTGGGGTACCAGCGAACGCGCGATCACCGACTTCACACGCATTCCGGTTACCGGCGGATGGATCACCATTCGCCAGACCGAACCCGTAGAGGGCTAACCCCCCTCCCACTCAGACTCTTGAGCTCGGACCTACTCGGTCTGAGCTCGTGTCTCCTCGGCACCCAAGGCAACTTGGATTCCGAGTCGGACATCCCGACACACTTGGAGGACCGGCGATCCTCTCCGCGATCAGTCTCCGGCTTTTGCTGGACGCTCCTAACGCGGTTCTCGCCCAACGCGAACCACCTTTTGGTGTTAAGTGTTGACCTCCAGGTTTGTCCGGATGTCCCCGAACGTTCATCAACAAGAAGGAGGCCATATGGCCGACGACGAGAAGAAGACGACTCGTGCGCGGGCCATCAGGGCCCTCGCACAGCAGATGTGGGTTCCGCGACTGCGCATGCCGTGGTCCACGGACGAGCTCGCAGCCATGTGGCTGCATCAGGTCTGGATCGTTCCGGCTCTCAACAGCGAGGGCGAGGTGGATCCAATCATCGAGCTCGACCTCTTCGAGGAAGAGCTCGTGAAGGATCCGTACGAGCTCAAGCTCGACGGGCTCGCCGAGCGGTACGTGAGCTACCTGCAAGGTGGCCACGCGCCGGGTACGGACGGAAGCATCATCAAGTACCTGGGCGAGGGTGATCAGCCGATCTCCCCGTCCATGTACGCGATGCGTCCGATCCCGCTCGGACCGCAAGGTCACCCACGCGTCGGGAGACGCGTCAACCGCTTCGACTTCCGCTGGAGCCGCCTCATCGAGGCTCTGCAGTCGCCGGAACACCCCCTCATCATCGCCCCGCACACCACGCCCCGACGCGCCCGCTACTATCAGATGCGGACAAACGCGAAGGGCTCGATCGAGCTGTGGATGGCGAGCCTGCCCGACATTCCGGACCACAAGCCGGACAAGGACGGGTTCGTCACCATCAAGCCGAATCGCGTCGGCATCGCCATCTGGCTGACGAACGGGTTCCTCTCGAACCTGCTCGACGTCACGACGGCCATGCTCCCGGATCTGGAAGCGCTCGCCAAGCGCTACTGGCCGGACACCTGAATGACCGCGCCCCGTGCCAATCCGAGATTCTTCGGAAAAAGCACGGGGCGCGTCTTCAAATCCAAAAAAGTCCAGCAAACTGGACAAAATAACGACTTTATGGTACGTTGATAGCCCGTCTTCGGACGGCGAACAAGGGAGAACCAGTGACCGAACGCAAGATCGCACGTTCCAAACCCTCGTTGTCTACGGACGACGAGATCGCGACCACCAAGACTCAGGTGATCCCGGAGGAGGAGCTCCAGCTGCTGCGCAGGCTGTCGAGCACGCCGCCCCCGACACCCGTGTCGATGAAGGACCGCGACACCCAGCCCCCGGATGCTGCATGATGCTCACCGGCATCCTGCTCACCCTCTTCGGCCTGGCAGTGACCCCCTCACTGCTCAACTGGATCGCAGATCATCTGCCCAGCAAGCCCAGCAACCCGGGCACCCTCATGCGACTGGTCTCCAAGAAGACCCGCCGCCCCTCCGACCGCTAATACGCGGTCTATTTTTTTACTCGTGCAATGCTTGCGCCGCCGGAGGACGATCGTAAATCACGCGACGTGCGATGGTCGACTCATTTCCGTGACGTCGGCGCGACACGATACGAATCACGGTCGAACCGCGCGGTACATTCATCCGATATTCAAAGCGCCCATCATCTCCGACAACGGCGGCGGCACCATTCACGGTCACGGAAGAGCCCGGGGCCGTATGTCCAGTCACTAAAATAGCCGGTTCATCCAAGCGTTGGCCGTCAGATGGCGAAACGATTTCAAGCGGAGGCGCCACCGACATCGCGCGCGCTTGCGCATACACATAGCCACCCAGCCCGAGCGTAAAAACAAAGAACGCAAGGGCCGCGAGAACACGCGGCGTCACGATCAGCTCATGTGCACCGATGCGCATGGCGCGCGGCAACAAAACCGATGTATCACGGACAATTTCACGCGCCTCCAGTGATTCACGAAACTTGTGAAGATAGTAAGAGTCGTTGGCACCAAAAAAAGAAACGTAGGAGCGCAGCAGGCGTTCGGCATACACCTGATCCGGCAATTCGCTCCACGTTTCTTCTTCAAAGGCTTTAATAATGGACGGCGCGATCTTTGTGCGTTGCGCGGCTTCGGAAATACTCAAACCTACGCGTTCACGCAAATCAATCAGATCGGGGCCAAGACGGCCTGCAGCCTGTACACGCTTTGAGACGAAGGCCATGCCTCCCTTTTACCTACTTTGCTTCTTCTTCGCCAGCCTCTTCTTCGGCTTCGGCGTCTACATCATCCATTTCGACGTCTTCCTCCTCCTCTTCTTCCTCTTCCGGCTCAGGTTCCGCAGCCGGGATAGCCTTGCGGTTGGCCGTCAGCGGATCCATCTGTTTCGTGAAGTCTGCTTTCAAGATTTCTCGCGGCTTGGCGCCATCGCCAGGACCAATAAATCCTTCCTGCTCGAGCAAATCGAGCAAGCGTGCAGCACGCGCATATCCAACCTTGAGACGGCGCTGCAAAAGCGAGGCTGAGGCCTTGCCGGCACGAATGATCTCTTCCTTCGCATCGGGAATAAGCGGATCAGAATCTTCCGGATCGCCGCCGCCATCGCCAAAAATCGTCGGGCCATTGGAAGAACGCTCCACGACGCCCGGATCATATTCCGGCGGATCGTATTTGGATTTCACGTAGTCGACTACGCGACCGATTTCCGCTTCAGAGACGAATGCCCCCTGCAAACGCTTCGGTACTGGAATATCATTTGAGGTCACCAGCATGTCACCACGACCAAGCAACTTTTCGGCACCCTGCTGATCGAGAATGGTGCGCGAATCCGTGGCAGATGCGACGGCGAATGCGATACGCCCCGGGACGTTAGCCTTAATCAAACCGGTGATGACATCGACGGACGGACGCTGCGTTGCAAGCACCAAGTGAATACCAACAGCGCGCGACATCTGCGCCAAACGCACGATCGGACCTTCGACTTCGGATGCGGAAGAAGCCATCAAGTCGGCCATTTCATCAATAATGATGACGATGTACGGCAAACGTTCCTGCACGCGCGAGTTGTAGCTACCGATATCCTTGGAATTCATCGAGCCCAACAAATCGAGACGACGGTCCATTTCGCGCAAAGCCCACTTGAGCGCATTCACGGTTTCCGGAACCTTGGTGATGACCGGCGTAATCAAGTGCGGAATGCCGTTATACACCTGCAATTCGACACGCTTCGGGTCAACCATGATGAACTTCACGTCATCAGGTCCAAGCGTGTACAGATACGACATGATGATCGTATTCAATCCCACGGACTTACCCGAACCGGTTGCACCGGCCACCAGCAAGTGCGGCATCTTGGTGAGATCAGCGGTCCACGCTTTGCCGGAGACATCTTTACCAAGGATGAAAGCGAGCGGACCTTTACGTTCACGGAATTCGCGCGCCTCAAGCATCTCGCGCACACCAACCGTGGCCACCGATTTGTTCGGAACTTCAACGCCGACCAAGGACTTACCCGGAATCGGCGCTTCGATACGAATCGGATGCGCAGCCAAAGCGAGCGCGAGGTCGTTATTCAAACCAGTGATACGTGAGAGCTTGATACCTTCGGCCGGCTTAAAGGCAAATTGTGTGACGGTAGGACCGACGGCCACCTCAGCCATCTCAACCACGATACCGAAGTTCTCCAGCGTGCGACGAATCACTTCGCGGTTGTGCACGATGTCACCGGATGTTGGTTTGTCATCACGACGATCAAGCAAATCCAACGGAATTTCGATGCGCGGATAGCGCTTACGCGGCTTGGCACGCGGGGCCGGAGCTCCGTCTTCGTCGCCTTCCTCCTCTTCTCCCTCCTCGTCTTCTTCCTCCCCCTCTTCGCCCCCCTCTTCCTCCTCACCATCCTCCGATTCTTCCTCCTCTTCTGTCTCTTCATCCAGAGGCTTCAAACCGGTTTCATTTTTGGAACGTGAACGCACGTCCATCCATTTACGAATAGGAGACCACAGCGCTTTGAAAAACATGGCCACACCCTTCCAAGCCAGATCAAACACAAACAAGACTTGACGCAACGTCGCATTGAACATGAGCAAAAGCGACATCACGAGCAGTGCGACGAAGACGATGATGCTCCCGGGCATGCCGAGCATCTGCACAAAGGCAACGCCAACGGTCTCACCGAGTTTCCCACCGGCCATGCGTAAAGCCGCATCCGCAACTGGAGCATTCAACGGGAAGGTGACAACGTGTACAAGCGGGTTTAGCGACAGGAAAAAGAACAAAAACCCCAACATGTTGGTGAAACGCAGCGGTAAACGCTCGGGAGCGAGCACGTGATAGGCCCAAGCCAGCAACAAGAACGGGATTACGAGCTTGTCCCAGCCAAATACATACGACACGCCCTCATTTAGGGCCTGGCCGAATGAACCGGCCATGTCGAAAAACGACAGGAGAAGCAAAAAAGCGGCGCCGAAGAGAAATACAACGGCGACGCCTTTTCGTGTTTCAGGCTCCAGGGTCAAATCAAATGACGATTTCTTGCGACGGCCCATGGGAATGGCCCTATTCTATGCTTCCGACGACGTTCCGTCATCTTCTGGGGCATCCTCATCTGATTTTGCCGCTGTATTGCCCTCATTCTCGCGCTCCTGCCAGGCCGCCAAAGACTTTTCACGGATCTCTTTCATGAGAGCCGGGCGCTCCTTAAGCGCGAGCTTGGCATTCTCACGACCGACGCCTAATTTCTCAGCGCCAAAGGAGTAGGAATTGCCGGACTTGGTCACAACACCGAGTTCAGTGCCCGTATCAAGCAAGTCGCCCGGTACAGAAATGCCCTCGTTATACATGATGTCGAATTCACAGGTGCGGAACGGAGCTGCCACCTTGTTCTTCACGATCTTGGTCTTTACACGGTTGCCGATAATCTTCTCCCCCATCTTAATCTGGGCGCTGCGGCGCACTTCGATGCGCTGGGATGAGTAGAACTTCAAAGCCGTGCCACCGGTGGTTGTTTCCGGATTGCCGAATACGACACCGATCTTCAAACGAATCTGGTTGATGAAAATCACGACCGTGCGCGAGCGCGAGACGATGCCGGTGAGCTTACGCAGCGCCTGGCTCATCAAACGCGCCTGCAAACCCATGTGCTGATCGCCCATTTCGCCTTCGATTTCCGCTTTTGGCGTAAGCGCGGCCACGGAGTCGACGACGATCACATCCACCGCATTTGAACGCACAAGCGTTTCCACGATATCCAGAGCTTGTTCACCCGTATCAGGCTGCGAGATCAACATGTTGTCGACATCGACGCCGATTTTGCGCGCGTAGTCTGGATCAAGTGCATGTTCTGCATCGACGAAGGCGGCGATGCCACCGGCCTTCTGCGCTTCGGCAATAATGTGCTGCGCCAATGTCGTTTTACCGGAAGCTTCCGGGCCGTAGATCTCCACAATACGTCCACGCGGCACACCAAAGACGCCGAGCGCGAGGTCGAGGGACAAACAACCGGTCGGAATGGCGTCGACCTGCATCTTGCGGGCCTCGCCCAACTTCATGATCGAGCCTTCGCCGAACTTTTCTTTGATTTGATCGATAGCGCTTTGTACGGCGACACGACGACCGTCCTGAACGTCAGCATTTTTCTTTGCCATAGGGGTAGTGTTCTATTTATGTTCGATACCTTATAGGTCACGTTTCCACATGTGAAGTGGATAACTTTCTTGGCTGAATAAAAGAGGGCTCCGTGAGACGCGGAGCCCAGAAAATCGCTACGGCGGACAGCTCCCCCGACGGATCGGATCCCACATGATGATGGGACGATAGCCCGAGCCCGGGGATTCCGGGTCCTCGCAGAGGCTCGTGGAACCACGAAGGTCGACTCCATCGAGCGAAAGCTCGTCGAAGGCTCCGCTTCCCAAGGCGGTTCGGTCGGCCGAGTCCCAGGTTTGCCATTCGGGCCTGCGCTCGTCACACCACAGAGTGATCGAGCTCCAAGGACCATGGCCCTCGGGGATCGATCGCTCGAGCGCGGCCCCACGGATGGACTCTTCGGGCGGGCTCGAAAGCCACAACCGAATGCGCCAGCCCGCAGGACATGCCGAACGCATCGATGCGCTGAGTGCGATACGAAGTCGATGTTCTGCGGGTGCGCAGCCTTCGTCCACGACACCATCACAATCGTTGTCGATGGTGTCGCAGGACTCGTCGAAGGGCAGACACGCCTCGCTCCACGAGCAACTTGGCGCTGCGCACACGCGGAACCCGGCGGCTCCGCAACTCGTGACGCAGATCTCCCCCACATGTCCCATGGGACACAGGAAGTCTTCGTCGATGCGGCCATCGAGATCCTCGTCGAGGCCGTCGCAGGTCTCGCGAGCCGGAGTCACGGGCGACACCCGTGCATCCGTACGCGATCCCGCGTCCCGAGGCATGAGCAGCAAACCCGCATCGACGAAGATCGGCGGTGGGGCCGCATCCGTGAGAACCGGCGGAAGAGATCCGGCATCACGCGGAAGCGGAGCCGCTGCATCGAATGCGACGGGGCCTGCATCGGTACGACGCGCGTGGCTGCGGGGACCCGGGCCACCGCTGGCGCAGGCGAACATCAGACACGCGAACACGATGTGAATGAACAAACGTAGCATGACGACCTCCAACAAGGAGCGGACAACCGATCGAACCATTCGATCTGACCTCCGCCGACCGCATCCACTACTAGTTCTGGACGCGGGAGCGAAGGCCGATCATGGACGGGCGCTTGGTCGGAAGCGCCCGTCCAGATTTGCGTGGATCACAGAGCGGCACGACGTGAGAGGTCTGCGGCGAGACAAGCTCGATCAGTCCAAGCTCGATGTTCCGGCGGCGTCCGCTTCGATTTCGTGTCGAAGGCAGATTATTCCCCGGCCAACCAAGCTTCCACGCGTCGCTGTCGGACGGATTTCCGTATGCCTTATGGCGCCCCGCAGAACATTCCGCGAAGCGGTGGCCCATTCCCGAATCGTTTCTGTTCGGGCGCCACCACCAACCTGTGATCCGTGCGTACAACCGTTCTGTCCAAGGTCTCTCGACCTGCTTTCCACGCTACGGCATGCAGAAACGCCGTCAAAAATATTTGTTTGTTGATGCGAACAGGGCAAAACAGCCTAGTCTTCCTGGGCAGAAAATGGTCCGCGTAACAGCCTGATCATTCTGTCCGAGACATTCGACAAAGGCGTCTTGCCTGACAAAAATCTGTGGATAAGCCAGATATTAAAATAACAGCCAAGCATGAACCCCGACGAAACAATGACCTCTTTCCAGTATCCAAGCCCCAGGCTGGCGGCAGCGTCAGCGGTAAATAATATGATATATAAGAACCCTTTGGCTGCGAGCGCGACGGGCGCTATGGGCAGTACGAGCAAGATGAACCCAAGCGCCATGGCCCAAGGCACGAGTGGCACAGCAACAAGATTCGCGACCAACCCAAGTGCACTCGCCTGACCAAAGGCCCACATAGTGTAGGGCGTGGTGAGGAGCGTTGCGCCGAAGGTCGATGTAACCGCTTCTCGCAATACGGCCGAAGGGATTCTCGCTTCAAGCACTTCATCCAACCAACTCCCCCACACCATAAGACCGATCGTCGCGAGAAAAGATAAAGCGAATGATGGTTCGAATAATAAAGCCGTCGGTTGCCATGCGATGTAAGCGACAGCCGCCAATCTCAATACATGCCACGGGTGCGCTATGCGTCCAACAAGCGGAGCCAAAGCAAATAACCAACCCATGATGGCAGCACGAACAACCGGCGCTTGTGGCAAAACAAATAATACAAAGGACATAAGTCCGACCGTTAGCCACATGAATGATTCCCGTTTGTCTCGTTTCAACAAGACAAGCAGTCGCGAGACAAAGACCACGATGATGGTGACGTTCGAGCCTGAGACGGCGATCAGATGCGTAAGCCCTGCTCGTTTAAATCCGTCTTTTCTTTGCTTAGATAATCCACGCTCCCCATACAACATCCCAGCCAAGAGCTGCCCTTCATCGCCTGGCAAAGCGGTTTGGATTCTAGCCGTGAGAAAAGAGCGTTGGCCCATAATCCAAACCGAGAACGCATCTTGGGCGTCCGGTTTCTCCCATGATTTCACAAAGCCCTCAGGATTGAATGGCGCGATACTTGGCGAAAGCGAAGAGCGAATCATCTCAAAGCGCGCCATGCCGAGTGCGCACGCAAAAACAAAACAACATATTAATAGATAACGACGAAACAAGACTCCAAGAATCGAGGCGCTGGCCGCTATTCCAAGAAGCAAAGGATCGAATTCAAGATGAGGCCGTAACGAATGGATCGCCACGCCTGCCAAAAATCCAAGACAAAGCCAGCGCGCAACGCGCATGACATACCACGTTCCATAAAACGCAAAGGCCGCCTAGGGGCGGCCGATGGAGAGGTAGGTAAAGCCATTTTTGCGAGCCTGATCCGGATCAAGCAGGTTACGGGCATCCATGATCACGCTCCCCTTCATGGCTGATTTGATAGCCGGCACATCCAAGCTGCGGAACTCGTCCCATTCGGTGGCAAGAATCAGGGCGTCAGCGTCGCGCACAGCATCCAGCGCGGACGGTACGCGTGCAAAGCGCGTCTCGAGCTCTTTGTCATACAAAGCTGCGGCCGGATCATAAGCAGAAACCTGCGCACCGGCATTTAAGAAATGCTTGAGCAGTTCGATAGCCGCTGATTCGCGCGTGTCGTCGGTGTTGTTCTTGAATGAAAGACCCAACAAAGCGATTTTCTTTCCGGACAAGCCTCCGAGCGCTTTTTCGATACGCGAAACCACGCGCGATTTTGCCTTGGCGTTCATCTCAAGCGCGGCGGCAACGATCGGCATCTCCAATCCAACACTCGACGCCTTGTGACGAATGGCGCGAACGTCTTTCGGGAAGCATGAGCCTCCCCATCCGAGGCCTGCACGCAAAAAATCTTTTCCAATGCGCGGATCAGAACCGATTCCGGCGGCGACTTCTTCAACATCGGCGCCAAGTTCTTCAGCGAGATGCGCGATCTCATTGATAAAGCTGATCTTGGTCGCGAGAAACGCATTGGCTGCGTACTTCGTGAGCTCAGCAGAACGTTGCGACATCACAAGCTTGGGACAAACAAGATAGGTGTAGAGCTTAAGTGCGGCTTGAGTGGCGCGCTCGGACGGCGAACCGATGATAATGCGCGTCGGATTCATGAAATCGGACACGGCATGTCCTTCGCGCAGAATTTCCGGATTGGAAATCACATCAAACTCTCCGGCGTACACGCTCTTGATGATTTCCGTCACGCGCTCGGCTGTTCCGACAGGCACCGTGCTCTTGTCAGCAACAACGGTGTAGCGCTTCAAATGCTTGCCGATCATTTCTGCGGCGGCAAACACATATTGCATGTCGGCCGAGCCGTCTTCGGCTGATGGAGTTCCGACGGCAATGGAAATGAACTCGGCATCCGGTACGGCCTGTGTGTAATCGGTAGTAAATGCGAGGCGACCATTCGCCACATTGCGCTTCACCAGCTCTTCGAGGCCCGGTTCGTAAATCGGCATCACGCCTTGGCGCAGCTTCTCGATTTTGGCCGGATCAACGTCTACACAAGACACTTTGTGGCCAAGCTCGGCCAAGCAAGCGCCCGACACAAGGCCGACATATCCAGTTCCGATGACTGCAACCTTCATAGCCCACCCATTCTTATGCTCCGATACGGAAATAGCAAACGTCTCCGTCCTGCATGACGTAATCTTTCCCTTCGATACGCGTCTTCCCCTTCTCACGACAGGCGGCTTCGCTGCCGCATTCGACGAAATCCTTGTACGGCGTGATTTCTGCGCGGATGAAATTCTTTTCAAAATCTGTGTGGATGCGGCCGGCGGCTTGCGGCGCGGTCGAGCCTTTCACCGTGGTCCACGCGCGCGTTTCGACTTCACCGGTGGTGAGGAAGGTAATCAAACCGAGCACGTCGTAGGCTTCCTTAATCAAACGCTCCAAACCGGATTCGGTTTGGTTGGCCATCTCAAGATATTCTTTCTTTTCCGCTTCAGGCATGGATGAAAGGTCGGCTTCCATCTTCACACAGACAGGCACGATGCGACCTTTCAAATCTTTCACGCGCTCTTTCCACGTTCCATCACCAAGCTGAGCCTCGCTGACGTTCACGACATAAAGCATCGGCTTCATCGTGAGCAATTGCAACACACGCAAGGCAAAACGTTCGTCTTCGGTCCATTCAACATCGCGAAGCATGGTGCCGGCATTCAAAGACGCGATGGCTTTTGCGACTGCCGCGAACTCAGCTTCGAGCTCTTTCGTCTTGCCGCTCTTCATTTGTTTCTCGATCGTCGAAGAACGCTTGGCGAGAACATCCATATCAGCCAATGCGAGCTCGGTGTTGATGGTATCTGCATCACGTACCGGATTCACGGAACCATCCACGTGCAAAATATTTGAATCATCAAACGCGCGCACCACCTGAGCGATGGCGTCCGTCTCACGAATGTTCGCAAGGAACTTGTTGCCCAAGCCTTGGCCTTCGGAAGCGCCCTTTACCAAGCCGGCGATGTCGACGAACTCGATCACGGTCGGAATGATTTTCTTTGTGTTGCTGATCTTGGCGAGCACGGCGAGGCGCTCATCCGGAACTTCAACCACGCCCACATTCGGGTCGATGGTGCAGAAGGGGTAGTTGGCACAATCCACCTGCTTTTTGGTGATGGCCGAAAAAAGCGTGGACTTACCCACGTTCGGAAGACCGACAATGCCGATTTGGAGTGCCATAATTCCTGCGGAGAATAAAGGAAAAAGCCCAACATGGCAAGGGTTGACGAAATTGCTAAATACGCCTATTCTCGGCTAATTCTATGCATAAACTCACACGTCTCCCCAAGGGCGAAGTCAAACTGGAATTCGAAATCCCCTGGGATGAAACCCGCGCTGCACGCGAGGAAGCCGTAAAAGAGCTCAGCACCGCGAACCCGCTTCCGGGTTTTCGACCTGGTCACGTCACCTACGAAGACGCCGCTCGCAACTACGGCGAGATGAAAATTCTTGAAACGGCTTTGGAACGCATTGTGCGTTCGGCTTATGTGAAGGCTGTTTTGACGGACAAGATCGACACGGTTGGCTCCCCGTCCGTCAATATCGATAAGATGACCCCGGGTCAGCCTTTGGTCTTTTCGACCATCTCCCCGATCACGCCGGAAGTCACCAAGATGCCGGATTTGGCCGCTTGTAAGATCGATGCCAAGAAAAAGGAAGCGAATGATGCCATGGTCGAAGAAGCGTTGGATGAAATGCGTAAAATGCGCCGCGTCGAAACTCCGGTTGATCGCGCCGCCACATTGGATGACATGGTGATCGTGGACATGGAGATGACCAAAGACAAGGTCGCCCTTGAAGGCGGCAATGGAAATGGGTATCGCGTGTACTTGAATGAGCCGAACTACATTCCGGGTTTGGCTGATCAGCTCGTCGGCATGAAACCGGGGGACGAAAAAATGTTCACCCTCCCGTTCCCGAAGGAGCACTTCCAGAAACACTTGGCCGGTCAGAATGTCGACTTCAAGGTCAAAGCAGCCGAAGTGTTCGAGCTTCAGCTGCCGAAAGTCGATGACGAATTCGCTAAGATCGTCGGCTTGGAGAATCTCGCTCAGCTTCGTGCCAAATTGAAGGAAAACATGCAGGCTGAGATGGACTCCCGCTCTAGTGAGGCCGCCGAGATCGAAATGTTGGAAAAACTCACTGATGCCGCTAGCTTTGGCGAAATTCCTGACCTTTTGATCAACGAAGAGGTGCGACGCATGATGTTGGAGCTCGAAACCGGCCTCGAAGACCAGGGAATGGACATGCCGACCTACCTTCAGCAGATCAAGAAGACCAAGGACGAGCTCAAGCTCGACTTCACCCAGCAGGCCATCCGCCGCATCCGTACTGCCGTCCTCATCAAGAATTTTGCGATGCAGGAGAAAGTCACAGTCAGCGACGACGAGCTCGATGCCGAGACCGATCGCATTCTCGCGAGCTTGAAAGAGACGGACACGGAAACGCGCGAGCGCGTAATCTCTCCGGACTATCGCGAGTACATGAGCATTCAGATGCGCAATCGCAAAACGCTCGATTGGTTGAAGAAGCAGTGTATAAAATAATGTTGACCGTTCGCGTCGTTCCCAATTCTTCAAAAACGGAAATCGTCGGCTGGATGGCTGACGGTAGTTTGAAAATCAAGCTTGCCGCGCCGCCGGTTGATGGCAAGGCAAATCAAGCGCTCGTCGAGTTGCTCGCCAAGACCTGTTCGGTCTCCAGAAAGGAGATTGAAATCGTAAACGGGCTCACAAATAAAAAGAAAACAATACGCCTCCCGCTCAGTCGGGAGGCGTTTGTGAAACTGTTAGCCGTTCAGCTGGGCATTGATGAACCAGCGGTACAGCCACAGATGTTTTGAGACTTGGCTGATAACCAGCCGGGACATCATGGACATACGTTGTATACATTATTCGTATATCCATAAAACGGGGCTTTGCTGCACTTATGACAGATGACGCTCCGGGACGTGATCGACTCCCCCGAGACTCCACGGATGGCACCGTCCGATGCGCTTCACTCCCATCCACGAACCTTTCAAAAGTCCGAACCGTTCGATCGCGGTGTACGTATATTCGGAACAAGTCGGATGAAACTTGCAGGTCTTATACGGCAAGATGCGCGATAGCGGTCCATGATCGGGCGAAAGCGTCTTTTGATAGACGCGGACAAGAAACATGCCGATGCGTCGCATAGGATTACCCTTTCTCTTTAAATACAACCGACGTCTTGCGACGCGCTTTGATATTTTTTCGTGGTTGCGCCGGCTTGCTCATGGCTTCCGGAATTTTTTCAAATGCGCGCACGACTGCAGATTGTAATTCCGCAAATTGCGCGTCGAGCACCTCGATCTTCAAAATAAAAAGCAAATCAAAACCCTTCGGCCAATCGGTTTTCATCAAACGCAACACTTCGCGCATGCGACGTTTTCCACGATTGCGCTTCACCGCCGTTTTGAAAATCTTGGACGAGGTCACAAAGCCGACCTTGGTCGCCGAAGCCGGGCGCAGACGTAAGGCGAAGAACGGCGAATAGACCACCCGTCCTTTTTGGGACAGGAGGGCAAAATCCTTGGCGCGGCGGAGGCGGTCGGCTTTGGGCAACATAGAGATAACAGAAAGGCGAGGTTTCCCTCGCCTTATCTTACCGCGTTTAGCGGCGGGAGCGCTTCACCTTGGTCTTGATCGCGGAGACCTTGCGGCCTTTGCGACGGCGACGGGCGAGTACTTCGCGACCGTTCTTGGACTTCTGACGCTTCAAAAAGCCGTGAACTTTGGCGCGACGGCGCTTTTTCGGTTGATAGGTTCGCTTTGTAGCCATATAGTTTCGCTAGATAGATTACAGGAAATCTAAGCGTTTGGCAAGAGTGTGGGGTTTTATCCCATACTATCCACTGTTTCTCCACAGTGTTTGACAGGCGTATGCGTGCTTGGAAAGATCGACTCGATTATGGACACTCAAGCTCTTTGGCAGGCCGCGCTCGGAGAGTTGGAGCTCACGCTCTCCAAGGCAAACTTCACGACCTGGTTCAAAAATACCTTTCTCAGTGAAGCGGAAGGTAGTCGTGCGGTTGTTTCAGTGCCCAATACCTTCACAAAAGCGTGGATGGAGAAAAAATATCACGACCAAATCGTCAAAGCGTTGCGTAATGCATCTAATTTGCCGATTCGTGAAGTGATTTACCGTGTTGAAGTGAAGAATACGACCGTCCTTCCGCTCGACCACGTCGCAGAAAAGCAGGCAGGCCAGCAACCGGAGGCACAGAATGTCAGCTACGCTCCCCCGAATTCCACAGCATTTATCCCCACGCAAACCCCGGCGAGCGCAGACCTTGGACTGAACCCTCGCTATCAATTTGTTTCGTTTGTTGTGGGAAAAAATAACGAGTTGGCTCATGCAGCATCCACCGCGGTCGCAACCAAGCCCGGCGTTGTCCACAATCCACTGTTTCTCTATGGAAGCGCTGGTATGGGTAAAACCCATCTCTTACAGGCGATCGGCCATCATGCGCTGCAAAACAACCCAAATTTGAAGGTTCGTTACGTTACCTGTGAGAAATTCACCAATGAATTCATTCAAGCGGTACGGAGCGGCCACGGAAACGACTTTAAAGACAAATATCGCTTGGTTGACTTGCTTTTGGTCGACGATATTCAGTTCTTGGCTGGCCGCGAGGGCACCCAAGAAGAGTTTTTCCATACCTTTAATCACCTTCACCAGGGCAATAAGCAGCTGGTGATGACATCCGACCGTCCGCCCAAGGACATTCCGAACCTGGAAAGCCGCCTTCAGTCCCGTTTCGAATGGGGCATGATGGCGGACATCTCCAAGGCGGATTTCGAAACCCGCGTCGCCATCCTCCAGGCCAAAGCTCGCGAGAAGAACTATCCTCTCTCGACCGAAATTCTCCACGCGATCGCCGGAGCCATCCAAAGCAACATCCGCGAACTCGAAGGCGCGCTCAACAAAATTGTTGCGTATCATCAATTCAAAAACTTGCTGCCGTCTTTGCAAACCATCCAACCGATTTTGCAAAGCTTCTCGCCGACGCTCACCAAGCGAAACATTACTCCGCGCGTGCTCTTGGAGACGGTCACGCTCTACTACGACATCTCCATGGATGAAATTCTGGGCAAGAGTCGCGAGCGTCGTCTCGCATTCCCAAGACAGGTCGCGATGTTCTTGCTGCGCGAAGAAGCTAAGTGCTCCTATCCCTCGATCGGGGACCAGGTCGGGGGTCGAGATCACACCACCGCGATGCACGCCTGCGAAAAAATCGGCGATCTTCTCAAACAAGATGAGCAGCTGCGACGTGACCTCACCATCATTCGAGAAAAACTTTATTCGAACGGAGAGATGCGGGTCTAAGATCGCTGGGGACAAGTCTGTGGATGAGCTGGGATAAACCTTTGGGGAAGCTTGGGACTAGATGAGTACAAAATAGCGCCTCTAAAGGGGGCGCTATTTTCATCCATAGGCGCGGCCCAGGTTATACCTTGATACGAGTGGATAGAAAGCGGCCGTTGCGGGCTTTGGCTTGGCGCAAAAAGCCATTTATCCTCAGTATCCACAGCACTCATAGTCACCACCGTTCATATACTTATATATAACCTAACTAATACTAATGAGTGAAAAAATACCCGACCCGAGAACCCGTTTGACGGAAGGAAGACGAACATCCAAGATGAGGCTCGGTATATGAACTTCGCCTGTACTCAAGAGAATCTCTTGCAGGGATTGTCCCTGGTCAGCCACATCTCTGGGAAGAACGCCAACCTCCCGATCTTGGGTAATGTCTTGCTCAAGACCGAGAACGGTGGCTTGAAACTTTCCACGACGAATTTAGAGATGGCGGTATCTGCCATGGTGCGCGGTCGCGTTGAGCAGCCAGGAGAGTTTACGGTTCCTGCCAAGCTTCTTCAGGATTATGTCGCACTCCTTCCGTCCGGCAAGGTGGAACTGGTTTTGAACGGCGACAGTTTGGAGGTTCGCGCGGATGGATCGTCGACGAGTGTTCGAGGAATGCCATCGTCTGAGTATCCGCTCATTCCGCGTTTGGCAAAAGAAGGGGGTTATCGCTTGAAGGCCGAGTCGCTTCGCAACGCGATCGGACAAGTTGCATTTGCCGTCTCCGGTTCCGAATCACGTCCGGAGCTTGGTGGCGTGTCATGCGTCTTCCAACACGAGCACTCAAACAAGGTGATCATGGCGGCGACCGACTCATATCGTTTGGCCGAGCGCGTGGTTGAGCTTGAGCCGGGCAGCGCGAGTACGGAGGCTAAGTGTATTGTCCCGGCCAAGGCTATGCTTGAGATCGCCCGCATCTTAGCTGCTTACAAGGATGACGTGGGGATGCCCGAGGCCGTGGAATGGAGCATGACCGATAGCCAAATGGTGCTAACCTACGGCAATGTTGAGCTGATTTCACGTTTGATCGAGGCCTCTTTTCCCGACTATCGACAGATCATCCCCACCCAGTTCCGCACAACAGGAACGCTAACCCGCACCGAACTTTCCAAAGCGATCCGCGCTGCAGCCTTGTTTTCGCGCCAGGGACTGTTTGATGTCCATTTGGAGTTCGGCGGTGGTAACTTGAAGGTTTCTTCGTCAGACAGCGGCACAGGGGCGCACGCGACCACGCTGAAGGTCGACATGGAGGGCGATGCGAACAAAGTGACCATCAACTACCGCTATATTTCCGACGGACTCGCTTCCATGGGCGGCGATAAAATTGTTTTGCGCATGATTGATGGCATGAATCCGGTTGTCGTTACGCCAAAAGAAGGCGAGGGCTATCGCTACGTGGTGATGCCGATTCGTCAGTAAGAAAAAGATCCCCATGTGCTGGGGATCTTTTTTATTTCCTGCGAACAATGATGACGTTCGGAATTTCGCTCATGCTGTTTTCCAGCTGTAGTCCGTTTTCCGTCTGAACCGCGATTCCGGTTGATGGCCCGCCATCGAGATTGATGGCGCGATCAAGATCCAACCCGCTTTTTGCGAGCAGGTTTGAAAGCTCATATAGGCTCAAGCTGCCAAGCGGTGCCATGCCCAGATAGGCATTCCCCCGAATATCCGTTGCAAAGAAGGTTCGGCGCGCTTTTTTTTCTGTGTCTACTTTGACCTGAGCTTTCCCGTCTATGAGTAACAGGGGGAAGCTCTGCGCGGCCTCGGGTAACAGGGCTGGGGCATATTCGTTTTGTGTGTTGATGATGGATGGCTGGCCCCCGAGCGTGATGAGTCCGCTTTTATCATCATCAAAGCGACGACTTCCTACTGGGATTCCATCATCAATGAGAAGGCCGCTCGGCATCCCATCTTCGTTGAAATAGACGCCGTTTGCGACCGCCACGGGCTTGTTAAGGTGTTCAAACCACGATGCAACCGTGCGTGAAGTTGAGGCGTGTTCGACGCTCCAATCAAAACGTCCGGCGGCAAAACGATAGAGAATAAGCTGCTCTTGTGTTGTCGTCGCGTTCACGGTGATGCGGTCAATCCCATCCGCCACGCGTTCTTGCGTCAGAGGACTGAGTTCCGAGCAGCCGACACCGGCCAGTGCGAGGAGGAATAGGGCGGCCGCGCCCAAGATGCGCGAGCGTGTCATGTTATTCTGTGACATTGATGAAGACGCGGGCTTCGTCCTTCACATCCGACCCTTTTCGTTTTGCTTCGATGAATACGGATTGGCGGCCAACGGGCGGCCCAGCAGGGAGGCTGACCTCGATGAGTGGGGCGGTTGGCGCGATTTGCGAACCGACCAAGCGACGCAGTCCATCCCCTCCGATGAGGTAGATGTCGACGCGGTCATAGAGAGATGGCTCCTCGATGTTTACCTGGATTTTTTTCGGGAAGCTAGCACGTGACCATACGTCATCATTCTGGGGTGAAAGAACCGTAATCCCGGAGAGCGCGCTTTCGCGCTCGGCCGTCAGATTAATATTTTGCGTCGCCTCTCCGCGCAATCCGAGATTATCAAAGGCCCGTACGGTAAGGGTGCGGAAACCTTTTTCAATGCGGTTCGGGATTTGCAGCTCAAGCGTCCACGGCTCGCTGTCACTTGAACCGACGGGAATTCCATCAATCGATGCTTCAACGCGTGCGATTGGGCGAGTGCCCTCGACGCGTAGCTGAAGCAGGAGTTTGCGCGAGGCCACGTTCTCATTCGGTGTGGGATACAAGATGGTCACGCGCGGACGAGTCTCTTCAGTGAATTGCGTATCAAATTCATCCGAGACCGTGCTTGTCGCGTTCCATTGGGTTTTTTCTACCCAGATGCGCACGCCAGATTCCCAAGAGGAGAATTGCGGATCGCTTGCGGGGTTTCCTGGTGGTGGGCCGGCAGGATCGTCCTTGTCGATGTACCACAAGATGTCATGCGCTTCGCGATCGGCGCGTTCTTCAATCAGCTCCGGCGGCGTGAGGTTGGTCGCGCGCAGGCCGGTAAGCTTGTTCACGCGAACTTTTTGTTCGAACGCGGTGCCGAGCAGGGCCGGCTTGGTGGTTTGGGGCGGGTTCGGTGCCTTGAAGCGTTCAACCGGCATGCCCTTGGTTGCCCGTTTCATGTAGGCCTGCCAAATCGGGGCAGCGATAATTGAACCGTCAGCGCCGCGCTTCATTTCTTCCCCTCGCGTGTTACCAACCCAAACCACGGTGGCCATTTGCGGAATATAGCCGGCAGTCCAAGCATCTTTGTAGTTGTTGGTGGTTCCGGTTTTTGCGGCAACCGGACGATCCGGAAGGGTTAGGCTATTGTTTGTCCCGAATACATAGGCGCGGCTATTGTTGTCCGAAAGGACGTCGCTCAGCGTGCGCGCGACCTGCGCGTCCATCACGCGACGAGGTTCAGGTGGCTGCCACTCTTCCAGAATTTTTCCGCTCGAATCCGTCACTTTGAGTACTGCGACAGGTGGACGATACTCACCCTCGGTTGCAAAGGTGGCATACGCGGCCGCATGTTCAAGCGGCAAGACTTCTCCGCCACCCAAAACAAGGGACAAGCCAAAGCGGCTACGGTCTTCGAGCGTGGTATAGCCAAGCTCTTTAGCAAAATCCAAAGCCCGGCCAATGCCCACGAGATAGAGCATTTTTACAGCCGGAATGTTCAGCGAGCCTTGAAGCGCTTGGCGTAAGCTGATTGGGCCGCGCTCTTTCAAGTCGTAGTTCTTCGGTTCGTAGCGAGTTGTTTCCGTCGGGAACGAGGTGTTCACGTCCCAGAGCTGTGTTTGCGGCAAATATCCGCGCGCAAAGCCAGCCGCGTAGACAATCGGCTTAAAACTTGAGCCCGGCTGGCGAGGGCGCAGCGTCACATTTACCTGCCCGTCGAAGGACTCATCGAAATAATCTTTTGATCCGACCATGGCGAGGATATGTCCGGTTTTCGGGTCGATGGAAACGAGTGCTGCATTGTTGAATTTGAACTGCGCGCCGCGGGCTTCGACACCTTTTTTTACTTCCTCTTCGGCGATCTTTTGCTTGTCCCAATCAAGCGTCGTGATGACGCTCAATCCCCCTTCGCCTACCGTTTTTACGCTATATGTTTCTTCCAGCTGGCGACGCACCTCCATGACAAAGTGGGGCGCATTGATGTCGCCGAGTGTTCGCGGCTTAATCTTTTTTAACGTGTCGATATTTTTCGCTTCGGTCGCCTCCTCCTTCGTGATGTAACCGCTTTCCGCCATGATATCGATGGCGTAGTGCTGACGATTTACGAGCTGCTTCAAGTTTTCTTCCTTGCCGCTGTAGGGAGAGTAGAAGGTCGGGCGCTGCGGAATCGAGGCGAGCAAGGCCGCTTCGTCGAGCGTCAGTTCTTTTGCGTGCTTTCCAAAATAGGTTTGGCTCGCTGACTCAAGTCCGTACACGGTTGAGCCGTACGGGATCTCGTTCAAATACAATTGGATGATTTGATCCTTCGTAAATTTCTGTTCGATTTGCAATGACAAAATAAACTCACGCAACTTACGATCAAGACTGCGCTCATTATTAATGATGGCATTACGCACGAGCTGCTGAGTGAGTGTCGATGTGCCTTGGATGCGCTGACCGCGAAGCACGCTCATGCCTACGGCACGGATCAAGCCCTTCCAGTAAATGCCGTGGTGCTCATAGAAGCTGCGGTCTTCCAAAGAGAGGGTCGCCCACTTGGCTACATCCGGAATATCTTCAGATTTCAGCAGTGTGCGTTTTTCATCGCCGTGAATCTCATATAAAAGATGCGTGCCCGTTTTGTCGTAGATCTTGGTTGATTGCGGAACATCGCGAGTGCTAAGAACATTCGGATCCGGAAGGTCGCGGCTAACCCATGCGGCAAACAAGGTAAAAGCGAAAAAACCCACTATGGTTAGCGCTAAAAATGCCCAAAGGCCGATCTTGAGCCAGGGCTTGAGAGTCGTCCAAGTTTTTTGGCTAATCTTAAAGTAATTTTTCATGTTTAGCCTTGACAAAATGGCTTATTTTTGCTAAGATTTTGAGTCAAAATGACATGCCCAGCTATGACATACTACGTCAACAACCGTATTACTAGCCATATCCGCAAGGCGTTGCTCGCTTTGTTGACTGCCGTTTTCGGCGTGGCGCAGACGGCTGTTCCGGTGGCCTCGGCTGTGAATGCCATCCCCCGCCCTGCCATTGTAACGGACCTCTCGGTTCACCCTGACTCGGGTGCAATCGTGATTGATAGCGAGGAAAAGGAACTTGAGGCTGAGCGCCCGAAGACGTTGAAGACTATTTATATGGATTCGACGTCTTACACCTCGCGTGTCGAGGAATGTGACGCTGACCCGTTTATCACGGCTGACGGTTCCGATGTCGGCGACGGTGTTGTTGCCACGAATGTGTTGCCGTTCGGCACCAAGGTCCGTTTGCCGACCGTGTTCGGCGACAAGATCTTTACGGTGCATGACCGCATGAATGCTCGTTATTCCTATCGTTTGGACGTCTGGACGAAGGAGCTCAAAACGGCTCGCGCCTACGGCGTTAAGCGCAACATTCCGATCGAGGTCGTAGAATACGGCAACAATAAGACGCAGTGGGGTGCTCGCGCTGAAAAAATGAAGCAGGCTCGTGCTGCTACCAAGCGCGTGCAAGCCATTGCCTTGGGTAAATAAAGGTAACGAAAAAGACCCCCGATCGGGGGTCTTTTTGTATGGAGGCGTGGGCGGGAATTGAACCCGCGCATAGGAGTTTTGCAGACTCCTGCCTTACCACTTGGCTACCACGCCTAGGCAGGCCGATGGTATCGGAAGCCGAAGCCATCGGCAAGCACCCTTGACAGTTCAGCAAATTTTAAATAGAGTGCTAGCCCCGATGGATGTTTTATCGGGCTTCGTTCTCATACAGGGAGAGGTGCGATTGTGCAGATGGAGACGTTGAATCGAACTTCGTACATGCGACTGGGCACGGAGGGCGTCATTCCGCTTGGGCAAGCGGCGGACGAATTCCGGGCTCGCGACAACGAGCGACTGGCCTATGTGGGGCTGAGCGTGGCGGGCGACCACGCACAGGTCCGAATGGTGAAGTCCTCGGAGTCCGTGGTGAATGACCTGCTTATCCCCAGAAGGGAGGAGGAGGCAACGGTCAGCCTGTTCCTGTCCTGCGGGAGAGCGACCTTCATCACTGGATCGGAACGCCTGTCGATCTTTCGGAATCGCCCCAGCGATCTGAAGACGTATCTCAAGGCGCACATGAGAGCCGTTCCCGAGCAGCGCTCCCACCAGGAGCGGCTGGTCGGCAAGCTCGAGTGGACGATCGCCTGTTTCGACGGGCGGTGGGTCGATCTCGCCCCTGAGGGCGAGGATGGGTACTGCGTGATCGGATGCGATACGCAGCGGAGCCGCGTCTACGCCTATCGTCGGACGCCGGACGGGGTGTGTGACCAGCTGTACTACGCCCCGCTTCTCGCGACGGACCGGCCGTTGATGTGGCACTACGTCACGCATCTGCCCGAGCGCGCGACCTTCCTCGGCGCCTCGCGTTTCTCGGGGGCGCGCAAGAACGGATTGCTGAACGTGATCGTCCGCATGCGCGGCGAGAATGGTCAGCCGATCAACCGTCTCCTTACGCTTGAGGAGACCGGCGACGGCCCGAAGCCGCTGTGGAGTGATCCGTTCACCGGGCATCTGCAGGTGGTGCGCAAGTACCGCCAGCGGATCTCGCTCGAAGACGAATCGCCCACGCATCAAATCGGGCTGCTCATCCTCGAGGAGAAGCAGCCCGATCAGTACATTCTTCGGCATGTCCCGTTGCAGCAATGCACGGCCCAGCCTCTCTATGCCTACGCCATCAGCAGTCTCCGCTGACGCGTGGGCTTTTTTTATTCCGATGTACTGGTTGATGTTACTGTCTCTACGATCGGCTCGGTCGAGCTTGGAGCTTCCGGAGTTTCGACCATCGGCTCGGTCGAGCTTGGAGCTTCCGGTTCAGGCTCCTCTTCTGTGCTCCACCCTGCCGCGGGTTGTCCGGTGGTTGGATTTAGGAGTCCGTATTGTCCGTCCGAGCGGAAGATTTGGTCCCCGTCGGACACGGGCTTCACTTCCCATGAGAAGGTCACATCATGCGTCTGCTCCTGTTTCAAGATGATGTCAAAGCCGAGGTCGCTGTAGTTTTCCGTCCACCAGCCGCCTTCGGCTTCGCCTTGCGGCGTGACGAGCACCTTCGGCCAGGCGCCAATGCTTTGGTAGGAGACGTGTACGCGCTTCAGGCCCGCTTCGATTAATGCCAAGCCGCTGCGTTCATATTCATGTTCGTTGGTTGATGGAGCGGTGAGCGTTAGCACCGGCTCTGCGGCCGGGCCGAGAATAACGCCCGACTTGATGAAGACTTCGATCGTGCCAGCTGTTCCGCCGGAATAATCTTCAAGCGCCACACCGAAGGTCGGGCCAGGAGCCACGGCCTTGGCGGCCACGCCCGGCGTCGAGGAGAGTCCGAGTTGATCACCGATCTTGATTTCGCCGTTTTCGTTCGAGACCTTGGTCGGTACGCGACCGGCGAGGGCGATCGGATAGGTGTTGCTGGCATTGCGTCCAAGCAAGAAACCCGGCTTGGTTGAGACAACGCCGAGAATGGTTGCCGCGCCACTCGCCTTTTCAATGCCCAGGCTACCCTCGCGGCTCGCCATCACAAGATCACCGGCTTCGAGTTTGGTATTTGAGTAATAACGTTCAGCCAAGTCGTAGCTAGTTTGAGCCTGCCAACCATCAGCATTCGTCGAGATGTATTGGCTCGTCGATGAGCTGTCATCGACATAGATGTAGAAGTCGTCCTGGAAGCTGCCGCGCGCCGACGGATAGATACGGCCCATGAGCGCCACGTCACCAGTGAGGCGCAAGGTACCGGCTTCGTCCAGGGTAAAGAGATTCGTGCCCGAGGCGCTGCGCGCGCTCAAGAATGACGTGGTCGCAGAGACGATATCCGTAAGCAAGGTGAAGTCGCGATTTACGGCCGAGGTTGAGCTCGCATCCCAGCTGCTACCGCGGAAGGTGATGCCATAGGAATCTACGAACGGATTCAGAGCGGTCGCGGTAGAGGTCGGAGCGATGACCAAGTTGTCTTGGATGCGTGTGTCAGTGCCATCGGTTGTCAGAACATTGCCGGCCCAATAACCGACAGACACGAATGTTTCGACCGTGCCCGTTGCATTCAGGTCTCCGAGAGCGTAACCGACGATGGTGCCCGGCTTCGTTGCCTTCATGACGTAGCCCGGGATGTTTGATGAGACGAGGGCATCACCAACGCGGATCACGCCATTGGTCATCGCGGCCTTGGCAGGAACGCGACCAGTGAGCGCAACCTGTACATCGCCACTCCAGCCGAGAATGAAACCCGGAGCGCTGGAAACGATACCGATCACGCGTGAGTTGTACGGCGTGCCGTCCGAGATTTTGACAGTCGAGCTTGCCGCCGAATCAAGCATCAGCAAGTCCCCCGCTTCCGCCGCACCGGACATGGAATACATTTCTGCCAAGTCGAAACGATCGGCCGTGATCGGTCCATCGGCCGCGATGCTCGCTCCGCCAGCGGCGGACGGACAAGTGTTTGCCGTGTTTGTATCGTCGATACACAGGCCGCCGTTACTAGCGCTTGTCGTGTAGGAAAGCACCATATTCCAGTTGGCGGTTCCCGTGGCGCTTGGGCTGTTGCCTACGAGCAATCGGTTTGCGTAGGCGCCCCATGAGCTGGCTGAGCCGGTGGCATTCACGAAAGAAGCGGCAGGGTTAGAGCTTGAAGCGAAGACACCGATGGGGCCATTTGAGAGTAGGCCGCTGCCGATGCTCACGCTTCCACGAACATTGAGTGAGTGACCTAGCACTGCATCCATATCCACGCTCAAGGCGCCTACATTTAAGCTTCCGATATTTGCTGATGGAGAATCTATGCCCTGTGTATCGATCACACGGAACCCGTTAGTTTGCTGAGCGGTATAGAGGTAGCGGCCGTTCACGGCAAGATCCACCGTCACGTTACCGGTTGTAAAGCTTTTTTTGAGGATCGGGTTGGTCGAGCTTGAGACATCGAATACTTGGATGCCGAATATGCCCGTTGCTTCACCTACATACAGATATTTTCCAGCTAGACGGAGGCTGCTCGGCGCAGAACCGGTAGAGATTGAGCCGACTTGAGTCGGAAGGGTCGGATCTTTGAGGTCTACGATACGGATAAGGGATCCGGTTCCATCGGCCAAGTATGCATAGCGTCCGTTGATTTCGAGTTCGGTAATTGACCCGCCTTGGAAGTAGCCAGTCGTGCTTGGTGAGGTCGGATTCGAAATATCAAGAATGGTCATGCCTGCGGCATGTCCGATATAGGCGTAGTTACCTTCGACCTGAAGCGCGCCCAGCGACGTACCAGTCGCGAAGTTGGCGACAGCTGAGCCTAGCGGGCTGGTGGCATTGCCGATATCGATGACATTAAAATGTTGAATGCCAAGGACGTAAGCATACCGACCTGAGATTTCGAGGCCTTCATCACCAGTTCCGTTGCTGATTGGGTGCACCCGAATGAGGATCGGTGCATTCGGTTTAGAGATGTCGTAGACACGCAACTGGTCAGGCGTACGAGTACCAACGTACAGGTATTTCCCAACCACTTGGATACGGGTGATACCGACGGTGGCAGTAGTAGGAATACGCGTCGTAGAAGTCGGACGAGTTGGATCAGCAACATCGATGACCTCGATGAATCCTCCGCCAGTACTTACGTATGCATAGCGGCCGCTATAAGCAATTTGTTGAGTAGTACTTGCAGGAGTGAAAGACCCGACCTCGACAAGATCGGCTTGCTCAAGAATGAGTTCGGATGTCGTCACGGTTCCTGCTATAAGGTTTGTCGTTGAAGCATTCGTAGCAAAGAAGTTTGTCGTCGTGACGTTGGTCGCGGTTACGTTTCCAAAGTAGCCGTTCCAGCGAAGCGAAGCTGAGCCCAGGCTGAACAGCAGATCTGACGATGGGATGATGCTCGAGTTTACCTGGCCACCGAAGCTGATGAAGTCCGCGCTGCTGCCAAGCGTAATGACGGAGCCGTCGGCAGGATTAAGGGTGACGCCGCTTGTGTTAGATGAGATGCTCACCAATCCATTCGCGCTTATGCTAATCGTGCTTGCCGTAGAATCCAAGGTCATCGAATCACTTGCGGAAAGGTTGATCTTACCCGCAGTCGCATTCACATCAAAGTTGCCTGTGCTCGCATCAATGCTGTCCGCATCAATGGCCGTGCCTGTGAAGCGCAGCTTGTCACCGAGTTTGAGGTTGCTCGACGTCACATTCGTCGCAGTCACATTGCCAAGCGTGGTTAATCCAACCACCGTGAACGTGCTCGTCACGGTTGATGACGCCGCCACAAATCCACCATAGAGGTTCAATGTCGCCGTAGCTGAGCTACCCAAAGCCGTCACCTGTGCGAGGGCCTGCTGTGTCATGTCCGTCGTGGCAATGCCAATCCAGCCATTCACCCCATTGCTATTCGTCTTCAGGTAGGCCTGGGTGCCTGTCGCCGCCGTTCCCGCATTAAAGAAGATACTCCCACGGGCGGCGTATATACTCCCTTCAGGCGAGCCGTTGCCTACATGCTGAACCATTCTGTTCGATCCCCCACGAAGCGTAAGAACAGCCGTGGATGAGTTGGAGGACTGGTTATCAAAGCCGGCGGCTGCACTATCTGCCGAGCCCGTACGATCAAGATCGTTCAATGAGAAGGTTGCTTGATCATTTGCGATGCCTCCCTGACCAAATAGTTTGATCGCAAAGGCATAATTCGTATGGTCATAGAATGCGAGCGCACTTGAAGCGCCAAGAATGTTGTTCACCTCTCCAAATGCGACAAAGCTCGTTTCCGTGTTGATATTGGCACGACCAAGCGTCACACCGTTATTACTACTTGTGCCAATGACAGCGGTACCAAGTCCCGCATCAAGGGCATTCATCGGGACGCGAACCAGAATCGGAGTTGAGGAAGCGGTCGTAGTGACGGTGCGGCCTGTGTCATATGCCGTCTGAAGCGATGCGGAGGAGGCGGGACAGTTGGAGCCGTTCGAGAGACACGCCTGGAAACCGTTCACGAATAGGCTGGTGGTCGAGACCACACCTGAGACGAAGAGGTTTGTGCTGGTGACGTTCGTCGTTGTCGCGCCATTGGGACCAATTTCAAGGGTCTTCACGCCGCCGGCGATAAGCGCCAACTTATTAGTACCGGACGATGCAAGACCGGTATCGGTATCGTTCATGAAGGAGTATGACGGCAAATTGCTCGCACCATCTCCAACACGTAGCAGACCGTTTGCACCAGAGCCTGTATAGGTGAAGTATGAGCCCACGGCTCCATCGAGCACGAAGCTGAGCGTGCCGGCGCCGAGGGTCTGTGCAAAGCCGGTATCTGCGTCACCGCTTCCAGCGAAGCTGAACGCAGGCGCGGCCACTGTGCCGATGCTCGCTGAGAATCTTGTTGAAGAGACTGTTCCAGATGCCGAGATGTTCGTTGTTGTGACGTTCGTGGCGGTCACGAATTGCAGCGATGTTCCTCCAAGTACCGTGAACGTTGAAGTCACGGTCGTACTAGCGCTCGTCAATCCTCCATAGAAGCGAACGGTTGAAGTAGCGGTTGCTCCACGCGCAGTCACGGTCGCGAGCGTTTCCGTCGTGGGACAGTTCGTCCCACTCGAGAGACATACGGATCGACCATTCACTATCAGTCGCGACGTAGAGACGGCTCCAAGGAAGGTGGAGGTGGTATTACTTGCATACACAGAAAGAGATCCAACGCTCTGCAGCCCGCCCGCCCCGACAGAGATGCTCGAAAGAACCGACAGTGTGTTCTGGAATGACGCGCGTCCGGTCACATTAAGCTGTCCAAGCTCTGCACTGTGAGCAAGAAGCGATGTCGCCTCAATGCCGCCGAGTTCTACCACACTGAGTTGGTCGCCGCCCCCGTCCAAAACAACCGCGTGACGTCCTGACACATCGATACCGGATGCAGAAATGTGTCCCGCGACCGGGAAGGAGCGGACAAGAATCGGATTGTTTCTATCTTGAACGTCGATCACATGGAGAATCGCCGGGTTTGCGTTTTCAACACCATAGAGATATCGACCATTTACCGAGAAGTCACGGAAGCTCGTCACGCCTGCGACTGTGGCTGCGTACATCTCCTTTGGATTCACCGGATCATGAACATCAACGATGGCGAGGTTGTCTCCGTTGGATGAGAAAATATAGGCATAGCCCCCCTCAACTTCGATTCGCGAATAAGATCCAATCGTGGCGGAGAGAGTTCTTGACGAAAGCAAGAGCGGATTCTTCGGATCTGAAATGTCGTGTACGTAGAGCGTGCTTCCACTCCACACCATGGAGTAGAGATAATCCCCTTGAATATCCATGTGCCAGATCGCGCTCGCTCCACCGACGGTGGCGATCTGGACCGGATTTGCTCGATTCGAGATGTCTAACACCATTATTTCACCCGCTGAGTAGCTGCTAAGATACGCGTAATTGCCGCTCACGCGCACGCCACCGATCGCCGAAGGGGTGAGCGTGCTCGTCGATACGATGAAGGGCCTATCAGGGCTGCTGACATCGATCACGTTGAAGTTGCCTCCGCCGTAGTCGGTGTAATAGACGTAGTTGCCGCTCACATCGATATCATTCCACTCGGATGAACCAGGCAACCACAGCTGGGCAGTCGTTGAAGGCGTCCTCGGATTTGAAATATCAACAATTTGGAGCTGGGTCGGAACCGTTCCCGAGTTCACGATGTAGGCGTAGTCGCCCTGGATTCTGACAAAGCGCGGGTCGTCAGAAGCCGGGATCGTTGCCTCGAGAGTTAGGGGTGACGTGGCGTTATACGCTCCTTCAAGCGAGGTATTCAGAGTCGTGCCGCTGACGGACGAAAGCGCGAGAGGTCCCGCATCATTCTTGGTGATGAAGCCATTTCCATAATGAGTAGATCCAGGACCGGCCACAAATGCACCGTTCGTATAGACGGATGAGACTGAGCCGATGTTGCCATTCACGAACAGATCATTTCCATTCATGACGAACAGGCTATTCAATCCCGTATTTGTGGTTGATGTACCACCAATCACCACGTTGGTGTTTGTACCGTGGCCAAGATAGATAGTTGACGTGCCCTTGGTACCACCAGACAGGTCAAAGTATGCAGCTGCTCCGGTTGTCGTGACCTGGCTTCCAAGAACGAGGTCAGTCGTGCTCGTCATCATGCGCAACAAATCGATCGTGCCATTCCAGACCCAATGGTTCGTAGAGGTACCGGAACCACCGTTGGCGACACAGTTGGTACCGTTCGCGAGACAGACGAGTTGGCCGGCGACATAGAGTTGAGAGGTTGATGTGTAGGACGCGGCGAGCGTCGTGGCTGTTGCGTTTGTGAAGCTCGCAGCCGAACTAAAGAGATTCGTCGTCGTCGCATTGGTAAACGTCGCATTTGCACCCGTCACGTTCTGGAGTGAGGTGTTTCCAAGGACCGTGAAGGTTGATGTCACCGTGGAAGACGATGAGAGGAAGCCGGCAAAGAGTTGAAGCGTGTTAGTCGCTGAAGCGCCTTGGTTCGTAACTTGGGCCAATGTCGGCGTTCCAGTTCCTGCCGGACAGTTCGTGCCGTTGGCCAAACAGACGAGCTGACCAGTGACGGTGAGGACGGTGGTGGAAACATTGAAAATCGCACCGTTCGTTGCCGCGATATTTGTTGTCGTCACCCCACCCTCTCCGAAGACCGTATTAATAGTAGATGAGGTAACAATTCCAATTGTGTCAGTCGCGCTTCGGACGAAGCCCGTGTTTTCATCACCGCTGAAGCGGATGGCTGGAGTACCGGTTGTACCGTATGAGACAGTCAAGGCGGTGGTTGATGCGCTACCCGTCACATAAAGATTGGTTGCTGTTGCGGTTTGCAGCGAGGTCCCGCCCAATACGGTGAGGGTTGAAGTCACGGTTGTGCTGGCACTCGTCAATCCTCCATACAGACGCACGGTTGAAGTAGCGGTTGCTCCGCGTGCAGTTACGGTAGCGAGTGTGTCGTTGCTCGCTGACGCCGGACAGCTGGTTCCATCCGTCAAACAAACGCTGATGAAGGACAATCCGCCTGACCCATTGGTCGCCATCACCGTATTGGATGCGCCAGATACAGACGGAAGGACAAAGGCAGCAATGGCAGCGGTATTTGGGGCAGAAAGACCGACCTGACCGCCACCGATGGATACAAAGCGAAGCTCGGGCTGATTCGATGTGCTTGTCGGCGTGATGTAGATATGTCCTGGCTGACCAAGGGAATCGCCAGGGGTGAGATAGATGTTTCCTCCCGGGGAACCGCCATTTCCATTTCCTGCTCGGAGGGTGATGTCGCCTCCCGAGCCCGAAGCTCGCGGTCCGGCCAAGATGTTGATGCTTGGTTGCACCGAAATACCGGTTGTTGTGATATCAAGCGCACCCTCTCTTCGACCAATGAAGCCATTGCCGTAATACGTTTCTACGCCTGAGAACATCTGGCCGGCTGCTACGAATGCTCCGTTCGAATAGACGCTCGAAGCGCTTCCGATATTTTGGTTTACGAACAAACCGCTTCCATTCAGATTAAAGAATTCGTGCAGATAGATTTCCGTCGTGCTCGTACCACCGATTACCACATCGGTACTTGTCCCAAAACCAAAGAATACCGTTGAAGAGCCGCGAGTCGCGCCCGCTAAGTCAAAATATGCCGTAGCGCCGGTTGTAGTCGCCTGAGCACCGAGCACGAGGTCGGTCGTACTTGTCATCATGCGGAGATAGTCGCTTGTGCCATTCCAGACCCAGAAGTTTGTCGAAGTGCCGGAGCCACTCGCCGTACAGTTGGTGCCATTCGCAAGACACACGAGCTGACCCGCGACGCGGAGTTGTGAAGTTGAAGCCGATCCGGCCGCGAATGTGGTTGCGGTCGCTGCCGTGAAAGAAGCGAGCGGTGAGAAGAGGGTCGTTGCACTCGCGTTTTGAAGAGACGTATTCCCAAGCACCGTGAACGTACTCGTCACGGTAGACGACGAAGAAAGGAAGCCAGCAAAGAGCTGTAATGTATTTGTGGCAGATGCTCCAATATTCGTCACTTGAGCCAAGGACGGCGTGCCTATTCCTGCAGGACAATTGACTCCACTTGCAAGACAAACTGTCTGGAAAGAAAGACGATTGCTCGTATCAAGGATCATGGCAGATCCGGAGACGCCAGATGTATCAGGCAAGGTCCAGATGGTGTTTCCTGTGATACTCGTCGCCGCACGGAATCCAACGTAGTTGGTGCCGATCGAGGTAAGTTCTTGGAATCGTAATGAAGGAGGCGCGCCATCATGATCCGCGCTTGATTCAATCAAAACGAACGTCGCTGAAGCACTTGTTGCCGAGACATTGTCCGTCGTACCGGGTCTGAGATAGATCGAGCCGGAACGGTTATCTACGGCTGATACACCGCCTCGAATATTTACATCTCCTGCAAGACCGGAAGATGCTTCACCACCGGCCAAAATCAGATCACCCGCGCCACCGTTAGAGTCGCCGGTTCCTCCAATTACCTGCACTTCGCCACCGTTGCTGGCGCTTGTTGTCGCGCTTTGTCCGCCCAAGATATAGATACCGCCGCCCGCTCCGCCAAATCCAGCTGTTCCAGCGGTAAACTGAATAGCACCCGCGTTCGGGAGTGTTTCCTTTCCATTTCCGGCGTTGAGATAAATGTTTCCTCCAACCGCATTCGCCTCGTCTGCATCCGCGACGATAAACAGGGTACCGTTTTGTCGGATCAATCCATTTTGATAATAGGTAGGACCGACGCCAATTGTTTGTCCGTTGTAATCAAGGAAGTTAATGCCATCGCCTGCTACGAATGCCGCGTTGGTATATACCGAAGTGACTGACCCGATATTGCCACGTACAAATAAATCGTTTCCATCCAACAGGAAGTTGCTCAATGTTCCTGTTTGCGTCGTTGATGTACCGCCGATCACGACGTTCGTGTTGGTCCCGTGCCCAAAGTAAATAGTAGAAGTTCCCTTTGTGGCACCGGACAGGTCAAAGTACGCAGTTGCTCCAGTCGTCGTGACCTGACTGCCGAGCACGAGGTCGGTCGTGCTTGTCATCATGCGCAACAAGTCGATCGTGCCATTCCAGACCCAGAAGTTCGTCGAAGTTCCGGAGCCTGAAGCGGTACAGTTCGTGCCGTTCGCAAGACACACAAGCTGACCGGCTACATAGAGCTGCGAGGATGACGCAAATGTTGATGCAAATGCCGTCGCCGTCGCTGCTGTGAAAGAAGCGAGTGGAGAAAAAAGAGTCGTTGCTGTTGTGTTTTGAAGCGAAGTGCTGCCGAGAACAGTAAACGTACTCGTTACTGTCGATGAGGCTGCGACAAAGCCGCCGAAGAGGCCAAGCGTGAGTGTCGTCGAAGCCCCGCGACCCGTGACAGTCGCGAGGGTGTCGGACTCGATCAAGAGATATGCAGGACAATTCGTGCCGGTGCTCAGACAAACGGTGCGTCCGTTCACGAAGAGCTGGGTGGTTGAGACAACACCGGAGGCATAGACATTCGTGGTGCTCACACTCGTGAACGTAGCGTTCGCAGCGACAACATTCTGCAACGAAGTATCACCAAGCACCGTGAACGTACTCGTCACGGTAGTGCTTGCACTCACAAGTCCTCCAAACAGGGACACCGTGGTTGTTGCCGTTGCGCCAAGCGCTGTTACTTGTGCGAGCGTTTGCGCACCAGCCGTCGCCGCACAGTTGGTTCCCGTCGCCAAACACACCAGCGATCCTCCAACATACAGCTGCGAGGTGGATGCA
>CAZQSK010000004.1:69474-125036 GCA_964596245.1 uncultured Gammaproteobacteria bacterium | reverse complement strand
TCAAAACCGCCTGCAAGGGCGGTTTTGTGTTGTCCGATTTATTGCTTTGTAAATCGCTTCACGGTCTTCCCTTCCCATTCCACATCTTCCATCCACTCGCGCAAGGGACGCGTGAAGTAAGGCGCATCCGGATTTTCGTATTGAGGCTCGTAGACAACCATCCACTCATCATCATTGGAGTGGTCAGCGAGCAAGGCGACCTTATATAAGTCACCTTTGTAGTGGCGATACAGCTCACCCGGTTTTGGGGCGTTTGGCGGTAGTGGGGGCGGAAGAACTCCTTTAGACATATGCCATATGGTATCCTATGGCCCATATGATTCCTATCAACTACCTTGCGGTGCTTGTCGCCGCCATTGCGTCAATCGTTATCGGTTTCGCCTGGTACGGTCCCGTCTTTGGCAAACCCTGGATGAAACTCATGGGCTTTTCCAAAGACGATATCGAAAAGGCAAAAAAGGAAGGCATGACCAAGACCTACATCATCATGACCATTGGCTCGCTTGTCATGGCTTATGTGCTCGCACACACCACGGAATTCGCGACAACGTATACCAAGACATACGGAGTCGTTGGTGGATTGGTGTCCGGCGGCTGGACATGGCTTGGCTTCATGGCTCCGATCCAGCTCGATGAAGTTCTCTGGAACAACAAACCCTGGAAGCTGTACTTCCTTAATACCGGCTACCGCCTCGTTTCCATGCTTGTCATGGGAGTGATTCTCGCCACCTGGCGCTAACACCAAAAAAACACCTATGAAAAAAATCCTCCTCTCGCTTCCCGCGCTCGCGCTCCTTGGCGCCGGCTGCTGGAACTCGGCCACTCCGGTTGATACGGCAGCGCCTGTTGCCATCATGAATCCGAAATTCGATAGCTGTGTGATCTTTACCAAAGCCGATGCCGAAGCGGTGCTCGGCGTGAAGGTCTTGGACCCGATGCGCAATGGCGCCATGTCGGATGACGGGAACACGACCGTTTCAAGCTGTAACTATCCATCTCCGGCCGAAGATCCTGCTGAGGTAAAAGTGGTCGGTCTTCTCGTGCGTAAGGCGGCAAATGCAGCGGAAGCGGACAAGGTCTACATGAACGCGCGCGCCGAATCAAAGAGCCTCTCCGGCGTGGACGCTGTTGATGTGAGCGGCTTGGGCGACAAGGCCTATTGGTCCGGAGGCCGCTTGACCCAGCTCAATGTGTTAAACGGTGAAGCCTGGCTGATCATCAACGTCCAAGACAAGACGAACAAGAACCTTCAGGCGCAAGCCACCGAAGCCGCGCGTCGCGCGCTCGCAAAAATGAAATAGTATGAAATCGGTTTCCGGACGCGGCATTCTCGCCTCAATCGAGGCGCTGCCCGAACAAATCCGGGAAGGTTGGCGGGCTGCCCATGCAGCCCGTTTTCCTTCCGCGTTTTCCAAGGCGACGAATGTCGTCGTCTCGGGTATGGGCGGATCAGCCCTTGGCGCGCATCTCATTAAATCGCTCTACGGCGATGAATTGAGCGTTCCATTTGAAACCGTAAGTGATTATCGCCTCCCCGGACATGTCGGAAAGAACTCGCTCATTATCCTCTCCAGCTACTCAGGAACAACGGAAGAAACGATCGCGACCGCGAAAGAAGCTCTCAAACGCAAAGCCATGTGTCTGGCTCTGACAACGGGCGGCGATCTCGAAGCGCTCGCCATCAAACACAGATGGCCTGTCTTAAAAATCGGGGCTGAAACGAATCCATCCAATCAACCGCGCATGGCCATTGGTTCGTCCGCGTTTACGCTCATCGGCTCACTCGCGAAACTGGGTTTTCTCGATTTGAAAGAGGGCGAAGTGGATCGCTTGGCTACGTTCTTGCGGCAAACGACGAGCCAACCGGCGGCACAGGAACTAGCCGTGCGCATGCGTCAACGCTTCACGCTCTTTCTGGCAGCCGAACATCTATACGGTGCGGCGCATGTCATGAATAACCAGGTAAATGAGAACGCAAAACATCTCTCAACCTTCATGCCGTTGCCGGAACTTAACCATCATTTTCTCGAAGGCCTCTCATTCCCCCGCTCGGCCAAACGACATGTTCTAGCCGTACTTCTGCAGTCGGATCTCTATCACCCCCGAAACACAAAACGCGTCACGCTCACGGCAAAACTTCTTGAAGAGAACGGCATTCAGACCGCCATCGTAAGCCCGGATGCAAAGACGAAGCTTGCTCAAACATGGCAAGCTATCCAATTCGGCTCTTATACCAGCCTTAGTTTGGCGCAAGCGCATCGCATTGATCCAGAACCGGTTCCCAATGTCGCCGCGTTCAAAAAAGCCCTCGACGCCTAGTATGAGCCGCATCCAATACGCTGATGACGACACCAGTTCCGTAAAACGCCTCGTGCGTATTCGCTTGCCGTCCATCTTGCTCGGCTTGTGCTTGGGCATTCTTCTCTCGTTTGTCACATCGCGTTTTGAGGAAGTGCTCGCCGCAGATATCCGTATCGCATTTTTTATCCCATTCATCGTGTACATGGCGGCGGCAGTCGGAAATCAAACGCAAAGCATTTTTTCTCGAGATCTCAGATCAAGAAAAACAAGCTTCCACAAATACCTAGTGAAGGAAACGTCCGTTGGTTTTTTCCTCGGACTAGTTTCTGCTTTTGGTGCAACGGGTATTACCTGGTTTTGGTTTGGGTCGATGGAGATTACGCTCATTGTTTCATCCGCCATGTTCTTGGCGGTTGGAATCTCCCCTCTCGTTGCCCTCATCGTCACAGAAGTAACGCAACTTGAACATGTCGACCCGGCCGCGGGATCCGGGCCAATCACCACCATCATTCAGGATATGTTAAGTGTGTTGATCTACGGCGCTATCGCCACCAGCGTTTTACTCTGAATAAAAAAAGAGCTGATGATCAGCTCAAGGAGAGCAGCCGTTCCCCGCGCTCCAGGCGAAGCTGGGCGCCGACTTCGGCAACGGGCATGGGCACGATGGGAACGCCACGGGACGTGGCGCGCGTCATCTGCAGAACGTACGGAAGAAAGAAGGAGAAGACGATCTGGTGCTGTGTCTCGAGGTGCCTCCGGTACGGATAGCACATCATGATCGCGCGGAGACTCTTAGCCTCCTTCTCCTGCAGCTGCTGCGGCTGATAGGCCGAGCTCTCGCGCTTTGCACGCGCGTAGTTCGCGAGCGCGACCTGGATCACGCCAATGCCGAACGGCAGCGCGTGCTGCATGGCACGACGATCGAAGCGCGTCAGGGAATTCTTCTCCCAGTCCGCGACCACGTCATCGTACATGGCATGGAGAGTCCAACGCTCGATCTCACCTCCCGGAGTAATCGCCGTGGGCTCGAGACGGTAGCAGACACCATTCTCGCGCTCGAAGAACGCGTGATAGGCGTCGGAAGCCATCGCATCGAACAACTCCTCCAAGCAGTCCTTCTTGAAGGTGGCCGTGACCTCCTTCGAAGTCTGCCTCTCGCCGGTCTTCTCGAGCTCGCGCCTCAGCATCGCGAAGATGCCATTTGCGCGTGAGAAGCGGTGAATGACCGCCTGATGGAAGACGCCATCGTCCTGAGGACGCGGCCGCTTGACGGCAGCCGGTTTTAGAAACGGAATGTCCATCTCTCGCCCTTTACCCTCTCCTCAGACCCTTGTCCGAGGACTTATAGGGTACGCCCGAACAAAAACAAAAGTCAACGAGAATAAAAAAATACCCCCGTAGCGGGGATCAGGCGGCGCTAGCCTCGGAAGCGGCATACCGCTCGAGGAACTCGAAGGCGATAGGCGCCCTCGCGTAGACAATGACGAACGGCCGCGCGTCCGACCGGCCAAAGGCCTGCCACTCGCGCCCGACGCCCTTGAACTCCTTGCCCTCGGCCACCCCCTCCACGCGATCAACACAGTGGAGCGTGAGCAGACCCTTGATATCGCGCAGCTGCGCGTCGGGCTTGAGTTCGTACCGGTACTCCTTCGACTCCTGCGATTCAGTCATCTTTCACCCCTCAAGTCGGTTCTGTCGCCAAATCCAATTTGGGACGGCGGGAAGCATAGTCTTTATATGCACGCTTTGCAACGTCCGAAGAATTCCACCAAATGCCGCTCAATAGAAAAGCCGCTTTGACGTGCAACCTCATTCATCACTTTCTCAAGCTGAGGCTCAATCGTGACTTCGGTGACAGCGCGACACGACGTACACACGGCATGATGGTGATGGGCCCCATGCGTATGCTCGTATCGCTTCACGCCGTCGCCGAAATCGACCACGGATAATTCACCGGCCGTGGTTGCCGCCTCCAGAAACCGATATACCGTGGTTTTGTTTGGATTGAGCCCGGCGGATTCTGCCGCAAGCTGAATCTCAGGCGCGCTTAAAGGGCTCTGAGCGGCCTCCAGAATCGTCAAAAACGCGCGCTTGGTCTTGGTTGAACGCGTTCCGAATTTATCCAAACAGGCGGCCGATTTTCCCTTCATATTTGAAGACTAACGCAACTCAGTTGCAAAAGCAAGGGTAATGGGCTAGAGTTATACACATATGTCTATTTCCGCCCTACCAGCCGCTCTCCTAAGCGCGCTTGTGATGAGTCTGCTTTCTTTGGCCGGCTATGCCGCTTTGACCTGGAAACATCGACGCACGGCCCTTATACAAAAGGCTGTCGTCGCTTTTGCGGCCGGCGCTTTGCTCGGCAATGCATTTTTCCACCTGATTCCCGAATCGATTGAGACACTCCCCTCAGCCCTCAGCTGGGTATTGGGCGGCATTCTCGCTTTCTTCGCCATGGACTCATTATTTTGGATTTATCACTGCCACGCCGGTCACAGCCTGCACGATGAAACGCATGGCCACGGTTCATGCCCGACCAAACCCGTCGGCTATCTCAATTTGATCGGTGATTTTCTGCATAACTTTACCGACGGCGTGGCCGTGATGTCTGCTTTTCTCGTAAGTCCCGCCATTGGCTTGAGTACCGCCATCGCGATCGCCTTGCACGAAATTCCACAGGAGCTAAGCGACTTCGGTATTTTGCTCTCGGCAGGTTTCAGCAAAAAGCGCGCCTTGTTTTGGAATCTCGGCGTGTCGGTCTCGATGTTTATCGGTGTGATCGGAACATGGGCCCTGGCTTCGTATGTGACGGGCCTCACGACCTACACCATTCCATTGGCCGCCGGTGGAATGATTTACATGGCCTGCACCAATCTGTTCTCCGAGATTAAAGAAGAGCCGAATCTCAAGACGCGTCTATGGCAAGGCTTGGCCCTGATACTCGGCCTCGCCCTGCTCTGGATGACCGCAGGACTGGAATAAAAAAACACCCCGCCGAGCGGGGTGTTTTTAATGCTTACTTTTTGAGAGCAGCGTCGATCTCAGCCTTGAACACTTCGAACGGCTGAGCTCCTTCCAAGAAGGCACCGTTCACGAACGTGGCAGGCGTACCACCCACACCGGCGTCATTGCCGGAAGCGTAGTCACGAGCGACACGAGCGGCCATCTCACCCGAATCGAGACAGGAGGTGAAATTAGCGACGTTCAGCTTAAGGTTGCTTGCCATCGTCTTATACAATTCGGAACCAAGGGTGGACTGATTGGCGAACAAGAAATCCTTCGCCTTCCAGAATGCATCGTCACCACCAAGCTTCGCAGCACACTCCGTGGCTTCAGCAGCCTTCTGTGCCTGCGGATGGATCTGCGACAACGGGAAGTGGCGATAAACCAACTTCACATCCTTCGGATACGCCGCAAGGATCTGAGCGATCGTCGGTTCATGGCGCGAGCAGTACGGGCACTGAAGGTCTGAGTATTCGATCAAGGTCACTTTGGCGTTGGCCGGACCTTTAACGTGATCCACCTTCGGGTCAATGCCCGCAACCGGCTTCACCGGAGCCGCAACCTGCTGCTGAGCAGCCGGCTGAGCAGGCGCGTATGCCGTCGGGCCGTTAGCCGCGCTGGCAAACAAGCCGCCATTCATCAAGGAACCGAACGCGAATGCCAGCCCAATCACCGAAGTCAAAGCGATGCCGAGGAAAAGACCCGTAAAAAACATGGTCTTCGCTCCGCCATCCCAAAAGCTATTGTTTTGCATATACAGACTTGGAAGGAAGATACGGAATGAGTTTGCCTATTCTACGTCCCGCTCTCGGCGGCGGCAAGCGCTCGGTCAAGAGCCGCTTTCCACTCATCCAGCGAGATCCCACCCACGAAACGGGTATTACCGATGAAGATGGTTGGCGTACCGGTGACACCGTTGCCATTTCCTTCCTGTACGTCGTCCATGACGATGGCGTCTTTCTTCAAACCGCCGTAACAGGCGTCAAAAGCCGTCGCATCCAATCCAAGTCGCGTCGCATAGGCCTTAAAGGCCGCTGTTGGGTTCCCATTAGCCCATGAGCTCTGCTCCGCAAACAACAAATCATGCATTTCCCAAAATTTGCCCTGGTCCTGCGCACAACGCGCGGCATTGGCTGCATTGCGTGCATTCGGATGAATGGACATCAAAGGAAAATCCTTCCAAACGAACTTCACACGATCCTTATACATGCCGATGATCTGACGGATGATCGGTTCAGCCGCTTTGCAGGCCGGGCACTGCAAATCGCTATACATCTGCACAACGACCTTGGCATCATTGGCCCCAAGCGTCGGCGCACCCTCATCATTAAAAGACACGTTCCCGGTGAACGGAGTCGTGGAAGAAGGCGCGGACAGAATGGCCCACACCAATCCTCCAAAAATAAGCGCCGCCACAACGACCACGCCCGCTATCAATCCTGTATTCGAAGATTCATTGGTATTCATAAGCCTAGCCAGGGTAAACGGCTAGGCATGCGTCTGCAAGTACTTGATGACCGATAAGGCAGCCTTGGAACCCTCACCCACAGCAACGGAAATCTGCTTTTCTGTGACATCTGTGACATCGCCCGCCGCATAAATCCCTTCCACGTTTGTCGCGTTGCGCTTGTCCACCACGATTTGCCCCCATTGATCCTTCTCAACAAAGTCGATGAACTCCGCATTTGGCATCAATCCAACCTCGATGAAAGCTCCGTCTGCTTTTTCTTCAAACTCCCCTTTTGGACCCTGAAAACGGATGCGTTCAAGCTTCATTCTCCCCTCGAACGACAATGTCTTTGTTTCCGTATGTACGTTAATCGTCGATTTTCCCAAACAATTCTTTTTCATCACGGCGTCTCCCATTAATTCTTTGTTGATGGTAACCAGATGAACCTCGGCCGCGTATTTTTCGGCAAACAGAGCGGCGTCCATCGCCGAATTGCCCCCACCGATCACAAAAACCCTCTTTCCCTTATACAATGGCGCATCGCAGGTCGCGCAATATGTCACACCACGACCACTCAGTTCGCGTTCACCAGGAACATCCAGTTTACGATGAGCTGCACCGCTTGCAATCAGCACAGCTTTACCTTCATAGCTCCCCTTGTTTGTCTGCACATGAAACCCCCCTCGTATTTTTCCAATTGAAGCAGCTCTTTCATTTTCATGAATGTCGATGAGCGAGCGATACTCTTGCAGATGCTTTTGAAAGCGCTGCACTAATTGTACGCCCGTGAGCTGATGAAGTCCGAGATAATTCTCAACATCCGATGACCAAACGACTTGCCCACCCAAATCACCCGTAAACATCGCCACGTTGAGCTTTTGACGTGCAAAATAAATCGCGGCCGACATGCCGGCCGGGCCTCCGCCGACTAAAAGAACATCGTACATGTCGAGATTATACCACGCGTCACGCGACGCGCTTCACGCTACGTCCTACCATCAACCAAATGCCGGCCAATAACAAAGGAATCGCCACGTATTGCGTAGGTGTAAGGCCGAAATATCGCGCATCGGCGATACGATAAAAATCCAAAACGATGCGCGTAATCCCTTCGATTACCATATACGTACCGATCCAGAATCCGGGGCGACGATTCTTTCGATTCAAGATAAGGAACAAAATACCGGTGGCAAAACCAATCAAAGAAAGATACAGCCCGTGATCATGGCGCGTTTGACCATCCGGATAACGCACAGCGAGCAACGAATTCGACAAGGTACCAGGATGATCATGAATCAGGAAGCAACCGATACGACCGACTCCGCATCCCCACGGCAAACCCCAAATCAAAACATCCGCATAGGCAATCCAATCCAATGCGTAACGACGAGTATAAAGCGTGAAAGCGAGTGCCGCGCCCAAAAAACCGCCGAACATGGCATAACCAGGCAAAAATGGGTTGATGGCATCGAGTGGGTTCGCGAGGTAGTGCGCGGGATCGTAAAATAAGACGTGAAACACGCGGGCAAAAACAAACGCGGAGATAAAAATCCAAAACGCGAGATCAAGAACTTTCTCCGCTTGCAGACCCTTCTGCTTTGCACGCTTCCAAGCAAGAAACGTCCCAAGCGCAAATCCAAGCGCAACCAGTGTTCCCCAGGTCTGCAGCGTGATGAATCCGAGCGAAATCGTATGCGATTCGATGTACGGAATCATAAAATATTCAGCGTCTTAAGCGCGGCTTCAAATCCCGCCAATGCCTGCCTGGCCTGGGAAGACGAAAGTTCAAATGTCGTGTCATGCACCAACTGATTACGCAGCTTGTGCGCCGGCCAAACCTTCCTGATATTCGGATAAGAGTATTCCGCCGTCTTCAAACGCTCACCCATCGTATCGCCGGGGATCAGCATGGAACGCATCACGCCATCGAGCAACTTATCAGCCTCGATGACGGCCATCTTCGCGCCCATAGTCCCATGACCAGCGTTTTTCTGAATTTCGGCCCAGGTTTCGCGCACCTTTTCCGGTGTAAGGCCATGCAATTCCGGCCGACGCAAGCTCTTGAGGATTTTCTGAAACAAAACGCCGAGGATAATGATTGCGATCAAACCCAAAATGAGAATCGCCGGCCACAACCCAAGACTCCCGGTGCTTGCAGCAACAGGCTGGACGGACGGTGACGCGTCAAAAAGGATTTGGAAAATCATGCGTTCGCTTTTTCAAATGCATGCGCTGCATCCAGCACGGCGGCATCGCCGAAACGCGGACCAATGAGCTGCAAACCGACCGGCATACCATCATCCAATCCGCATGGAACGGAGATGGCCGGCAAACCCGCGACGTTCACGCCAACCGTGAACACGTCCTCCAAATACATAGCCAGCGGATCGCTCAGCTTTTCTCCCAACTTGAAGGCGATGGACGGAGCCGTCGGCGTCACCAACAAATCGACCTTGGAAAAGACTTCGCGATACGCGCGGCGAATCAATGTCTGCACTTTGCGCGCCTGGCGGTAATACGCATCATAATATCCTTTTGATAACGCATAAGATCCAAGCATCACACGGCGACGCGCCTCTTCTCCCAATCCCTGACCACGCGAGGCGCCGTACATTTCGATCAAATTATTTGCCGGAACACGAGTGCCGTAACGAATGCCGTCGAAACGTGCCAAGTTCGCCATTACTTCGCAAGGCATCAATACGTAATACACGGCCAATGCTTCATCGGCATATGGCAAATCAACTTCGACGAGCTCAGCACCAAGCGCTTTCAAAACTGAAAGCGCATTCTCCGTCTGAGCGCGGACACCGGGCGACATCCCATCTCCCCATGCCTGACGCGGCACACCGATGCGCTTGCCCTTCAGATCCGTCGGAAGTTCGACTTCAATCGGTCCGGCATCGTGAGTCGTCTGATCCTGCGGATCAAGGCCGATGATGGCCGAGGTCAACAATGCCGCATCCTCAACCGTTTTGGTCAAAGGACCGATTTGGTCGAGTGATGAAGCCATCGCGATCAATCCAGAGCGTGAAACGCGGCCATAGCTCGGCTTAAAACCGACCACGCCACAAAAAGACGCAGGCTGACGAATGGAACCGCCCGTATCCGATCCCAAAGCCGCAATACACATGTCGCCAGCTACAGCTGCCGCGCTACCACCAGATGAACCGCCGGGTACGCGCTCTACATCATGCGGATTCTTGGTTACGCCGAATGCGCTGCGCTCCGTGGATGAGCCCATGGCAAATTCGTCCATGTTGGTACGGCCGAGAAAAACGGCGCCGACACCTTTCAACGAACGCGTGACTGTGGAATCGGAAACGGCAACATGATTTTCCAAAATACGCGAACCAGCTGTGGCGCGCTGGCCTTGTATTAGAATATTGTCCTTGATGCCAAGTGGAATGCCGTCAAGTACGCCGAGCGCTTTTCCGGCTGCATGTCGCGCGTCAGATTCTTTGGCCTGCGCCAACGCCATATCCTCAAACGTTTCAAGGTATGCATGAATCGCAGGATTCAATCCGCGAATCTGTTTCAAATACTCGCTCGTCAATTCATGCGAGGAAAATTCCTTTGATGCCAGGCCGACCGCCGCCGAAGCTAATGTGTGCTCAATGAGATTCGGCATAGTTAGCCTTTGGGAGTTTCAAATACGCCCGGCACCTTCAACAAATCACCGGCGCGATCCGGGAAATTATCGAGAATGGCGTCGCGCTCCTTCTTGGGAGTCGGCACGGCTCGATCGGCACGCAAATTGGATGCCATCACGGGCTCGGCTTCGGTCTCGGGAATGCCGGTCGTATCGATCTTGGATAAGCGTCCGACATACGCAAGAACGGGATCGAGCGTCTTCTCCATCCGCTCCAACTCATCGTCCGTAAGCGTAAGGCGTGACAGTTCTGCCAAGCGCATCACCTCGTCTCTTGATAATGCCATAGCCCTAATCCTATGCTATTGTCAGCCTCATATGCAAATACTTCCCCTTGTCCGCCGCTCGGTTGCAGCTACGCTGCTCCCCTTTTTGCTCGGTGCTCCGTTACCGACATTCGCCGCCACGCCTTCGCCGCAAATGGCGGTGAACTTGGCACTCATGAATGAAAGCAAAAATCAGGCGCAGCGCATCAACATGACCTTGCGTGTAGATGCGGAACAAAAAGCGACCGCGAAAGACGGTCCTTCAGCCAAAGGCAGCCTCGCCATGCGCCTGGAAGCACGCTCCTTGATTCCGGCTGCCGGAAAAACCATCGGCGACAATGAAGGCCGCCTAGTGATTGAAAAGCTCCACGTGGAAGATAAGACCATGCCAATTCATCTGGATGGTCCGCTTTCCCTTCAATGGAAGATGGCCGGCGGCAAAGCGTACGGTCGAATCGAACAGGCGCCTCAAAGCGTGCTCGACTGGGCCAAGGACATGGGTGACATGGACTTGTCCGAACTCGTTGGTCGCTGGATTGTGACCGATGCACCGGAGCCGGCCGATACCTCCGCCTTCAACGTAAAACTCGACACCAAGGAGATGGACAAGATGAAGTTGATTGCCGCCAAATATCCGCCACTGCTTGTGACGCGCGTTGAAACACGCACGAAGAACGCATCAAACGAAGATCTCTGGCGCATGCGCCTGATGGTGAACCCGGCGTTCATCAATGCGCTCTATCGCGAAGCGTTGAAGGATTTGCCGAAGTCTGGCAAGGCCCGTACGGATGCGCTCGTCGCTCTGAACAAAACCGTCGCAGAAGCGCGCGCTCGTCTCGCAAAAATCGGCATGGTGGCTGTCGTGAACGTGCAACAAAACCGCATCGAACGCTTTGAACTGGGCGCGCGATTCGTTGATCCGGAAAAGAAGTGCAGCTTCGACGCGCGCACAAGACGCGAAACGTGTCGCACCGTCGGCTCGCGCACGATGACCGTCGCTTTTGGCGTGAACATGTTCAAGGATGCCGGGTTGCCGATCGAAATCCCCGCGAATGCGATGGATCAAGACGCGGTGGAGGCGCTGCTCTATCCGGAGAGACAGCTGAATCGCGAACTTCCTTCCGGTGAACAAAACCTGAACGGAAGCGTAACGCTTGTTGCACCGGGTGCAACGATTCCTCCCTACGACGCCGCTCGCGATCATGCCATCGGCTCACCGAATCCGACCGTAACCATGATCACCTACTCGGATTTCCAGTGTCCGTACTGCCAGCGCATTCAACCGGACTTGATCAGACTATTGAGCGATTTCCCACTTGATACACGTCTCGTCTATCGCCACTTCCCCCTTTCAAGCATTCACCCGGAAGCGCAGAAGGCGGCTGAAGCCTCGGAATGCGCAGCGAAGCTCGGCGGTAACGATGGATTCTGGAAAATGCACGACAAGCTCTTCAATAATCAGACGGCTCTTGGCTCGGACCTCTATCCGACCTACGCCATTGAAATCGGCTTGAATCGCGACGCATTCAATAGCTGTATGGCCTCCGGCGAAATGGCTGCGCGCGTACAGGCCGACGTGGAATCTGGCACAGCCGCCGGAATCCAAGGCACGCCCGCCACATTCTTCAACGCCAAACTGATCGAAGGCGCCTATCCGTACACAATGTTGCGCGAGATGGCTCAGGAAGCCGGTGCGGTGAAGTAAATAAAAAAGAGTCCCGATCGGGACTCTTTTTTATTTGATCTTCTTCAGGAATTCTTTTTCGTCAAGAACTGTCACGCCAAGCTTTTGAGCTTTCTCATATTTCGAGCCTGGATTCTCACCAACAACCACGAAACTCGTTTTCTTGGACACGCTTTCGCTCACATCACCGCCAAGCGCGCGGATCTTGTCCTTCGCCTCATCGCGTGACATCGCCTCCATCGTACCCGTAATCACCCAGCTCGTTCCGCTTAACGGCCCGTTCTGCGCGGCGCGTGGCGCGTGCTTCACTTTCACCTCTTTAAGAAGGTGGTCGAGCTCCTTCTTATTACTCGCATCCTTCATCCAAGCAACAACAGACTCTGCGACCACATCACCAATGCCATTCACGCTTTGTAGATCTTCAATCGACGCATCGCGCAAGGCATCAATGCTGCCAAAGTGACGCGCAAGATCGCGAGCCGTCTCTTCTCCCACATGACGCATCCCAAGTCCGTTGATGAATCGCTCCAGACTAATTTCACGATGATCTTGGATTTCTTTGTGAAGCTTCTTTGATGAAACATCGGCAAAACCCTCAAGCTGAAGAAAATCCCCCGGCTCAAGCTTGAAAATGTCTGACGGCTCATGCACCAAGCCCTTCTGAAGCAATTGCTCGGCAATCTTTTCTCCCAAACCTCGCATGTCGAAGGCGTTCACAACGTAAATCAACTTCGCCAGTTGTTGCGCAAAGCAATTACGGTTCGTACACATCAGCGCCACTTCCCCGCTCTTACGCTCAACCGGAGAACCACACATCGGACACTTTTTTGGCATGTGGAACTCTTTTTCCTTTCCCGTACGTAATTTCGGCAAAACCTGAATAATCTTAGGGATGATGTCTCCTGCCTTTTCTACGATAACAGTATCCCCGATCTTCAAACCCAAACGACGAATCTCGTCTTCGTTGTGAAGGGTGGCATGTGTCACGGTTGTTCCTTGCAACAACACAGGATCCATAACGGCGACCGGAGTCAGTGTGCCCGTGCGTCCTACATTCACTTCAATTGCACGCACAATGGTGGTGCCCTGCTCTGCCGGGAATTTCCAAGCAATGGAACCGCGCGGCGTCTTTCCGACCACGCCCAAACGCTCGAACAAACGATCGCTATTCACGTTCACTACTACACCGTCCAACCAATATCCAAGCTTCTCGCGCTTCTTTCCCATCTCGGCATGAAAGCGCTCAACCTCGTCTAAATTCTTGCAATGGCGATTATGTGGGTTTTGGGGCACGCCAAGCTCCTGAATCATCTTATGCGCTTGTTCATGCGTCTCTGTTCCGAGATCGGCAATCAACGCATAACCGTAGAAGGATAGTTTTCGCTCAGCGACCAAACTTGAATCGAGCTGACGAATCGTGCCTGCGGCCGTGTTGCGCGGGTTCGCATACGTCTCCAATCCCAATTTTTTCTGCTTCTTGTTGATCTCCTCCAACTGTTTCTTGGTCATGAAGACCTCGCCGCGGATTTCGACACGACCGGGAACCTTTTTGCGAAGCGTGAGAGGGATAGCCTCAATCGTCCGGAGGTTCTGCGTCACGTCCTCACCCACGCGACCATCGCCACGCGTCGACCCCTCCACAAAGATACCGTCTTCGTACACCAAAGAAACGGCCAGACCATCCATCTTGATCTCGGCAAAAAAATCGAATTTGGCATTCGGTTCCAATTTCTTGGCACGTTCCAACCATGCATCAGCCTCTTCACGAGAAAAGACGTCCTCAATCGAAAGCATGGGGACGACATGAGTCACCTTCTTGAAGCCCTCGGCCGCCTTACCCGCGACACGCTGTGTCGGTGAGTCCTTCGTAATCAATTCCGGATGCTCCTGTTCGAGTTTGTAGAGCTCGTGTTTAAGCGCATCTAGAGCCGCCTCGCTGATTGAGAGGTTATCGAGCACGTGCTGCTCATAACGATAGCGGTTGATTTCCTCACGCAGCTTTGCGATGCGCTGTTTAGCCTCGCTTTTGTTCATTGGCACATGATACTAGGGGGCGGTGCGGTATGGAAGCAGGCCGTTTTCACGCACATCCCAACTACCAGCAACACCTGAACAAGCATAACAGGTGTGCAGGTTCGAATAAGCCGTATTACCATACGCGGTCAGATTCGAGATGCGTGCTAAATCCATATTGAAGAGATCAGGACGCAACTGATAGAAGGTGTTGTCGATGAACCACATACGCGTAATTTGGTCCCCTTCCATGGTGCCATTCATGGTTCCAGAGTGAACAAGAACATTACGCGCCGCATATGCATCGGTTGAAATACCATGCACTCGATAATTATGTTTTGAATTCTCCATACTCGGCGTTCCGTTGGTCATGCGATTCTCCACCGTGACACTTCGTCGCACATTCACCAAGCGTACCGTAGCCTCGCCGCCATCGGAGACAAAGGTGTTTCCGGCAAGAATGATATCTTCACTCGGAAGCGATGAGCTCGCACCAGACCAAACCGAGTAAGCCCAGGCCGATGTCGCACTTCTAACAATCGCGATGCGGCGGCCTTGGATATTGAATGCAATAAGCTGTTCGGAGCCCGTACGCGGCGTGACCACACTCACACCATCAAACATCACATCTTCGATAAACAAATTAGGATCAGTCATTTGCGTCGGCCAATACACCATCGGCGACTGAACCTCTATCTGACTAAACTGACCGCCCGTGAAACGGATACGACGCACGCCGCGATTCACCACCAAGCGACCAAGCTGAACACCCGAAGCCGCAACTACGTCTATATCCGAAGCTGAGACATTCAAGTCCCCGCTAAACGATTGAGCGATGGTGATCCTGGAACCGGCTATGGCTGCAGCAGCATTAAACTGATCAGCCGTGGAAACGCTCACTTGGCGATTCGTATTCGGAGCTGTTGGCCAAGCGATCTGAAAACCCGAGGGCAATGTTCCAAGGCTATACGGACCAGATGGCGCCGGAGTCGGAGTCGGGGCTGGGGCTGGAGTGGGCGTAGGAGCCGGTGCAGGGGTAGGGGTCGGAACAGGCGTTGGTGCTGGGGCTGGGGCTGGGGCTGGCGTGACGTAGGGCAAATCGTTCGGAGTACGAATGTCATGGCCACGAGACCATTGCTTCAACACAACACCAATCACGTCCTCAACTTGGTTGAAACGAAAGCCGGAATCCAAGAACGCCTTTTCACTCACAAACGGATAAATCGTGTTTCCCACTTTCAAATAAACATTAGGATCGGTCGTGATCTTCACCAAAGAACGGTCAGGATAGCTGCGATAAGGACCCCAGGGTAAAAAAGTTCCGGCCATCGGAATCCGCGAGATCACATCGTTCTCCAAAAAAACAACCTCTGACCAGGAATGGAAATGCGAAAAGTAAATATCTGGGTTCTTGATAGGTAACAAATTGCACCATTCGGTGACCAGGTAGACGTCCGGATGCTGCGGACCGCGAATCGGCTTAAGAATCGGTGCCGAGCACTTAACCTGAACTGCCTGCGCAGGTGGAATTGAAGACGAGAAAAACAAAGTCGCAACCACGGCCCCAAGAGCAAGAAATGGGGCAAAAGGGATGCGCTGACCGCGTTTCCAGATATGCATAAGGAGTAAGGTTAGAGCAATAATCCCACCAAGAACATAAGCCATATACAGAGTCACTAGTATCCCATACCAACCTAACCACGCGCCAATCATGGAACCGAGCCAGATATCCCCGCTCCCCACCCATTTCCCGCGCGATATCAGCCATTGAACTCCAAAAAAGACGCCACCAATCGTTACCCCTAGCAACGCATCCGCACCACGTAGATAAAACGCATTCCAAAACAAGCCGATCAGCAATAAAGCGATGATCGGCTCAATCGGTAATAATTTTTTTCGCGCATCAAAAACGGCTAATGCGATCAATGCTCCGATGAATACCCAGATCATTTGTCCGTATCTTCCTTATCAATCCCCGATGCGTGAGCAAAATACACGTCTGCAGGACCAAGATCGGTCTTGGTTTCGGTCTGAAAACGAATGGAATAGCCATTTGCGCTGCCACGATAGCGGTAGAATTCGCCTGACTTGGGTCCGGTTGGGATATGGTCCAGATAGACGGGCGTCGTCGGGTCGGCAAGATCAACAAAACCCGCAGCGCTAAACTTCAATGCCCCACCCTGGCCCATCATCAAACCGGCAGATTCCGGATACGTTGCTTTTTCCAACCAGTACTGACTCAAACCCGCACGCATCCAGCTGATATCGGAGAGACGCTGCGCATCGCGCAAACTGGCTCGCGCGCTATTCAGGGAAAGCGCCGCCAAGGTGGCCAAGAGACCAAAAACCGCGATGACAATCAAGGCCTCAAGCAAGGTGAATCCACGTCGTAACATCATATGTCGATAGTATAGCAGTCGCGGCTTACGGCTCCAATTCGACTTCGTTGGGGATTGAAGGCATCTCGACCGGCGGACGCGGATGCGTGAGCTGCCAAAACAACAATCCGCCCATCAGCAGAATGACACCAAATACGATCAACGCTTCAATTTTGGAGAACCCGTTCTTCAAACGCAGGACGCGGCGTACATGCTGGGAAACATCTTCGGGCGAATGTTGTGTCTTGATCAGATATTCCGCACAGCCGTGTTCATAACACGGCTTCACATCTTCTCTTGACGAGAGTCGTGTCAGCATCAAAACAGGAATGTCACGAGTTGCTTCATCCGCTTTCAAATCCTGCAAGACTTCGAACCCGTCTTTGTTTGGTAACCCAATGTCGAGCAAAATCACGTCGGGCTTGTCCATGACCGCACGACGCAACAGCTCTTCGCCGTTCAACACATGCACAACGTGAAAACCATCGGCCTCAAGCGCCTTTCGAATGATTCCGGCATACATCTTGTCGTCCTCCGCGTGGAGCACGGTTTTCGCCAAGCTCATATCAAGTGACGTCCCAAGCCAAGCCATGCGGCGTGCGTTGGGCGCGCAACACCCTCACCTTGACACAGTCGCCCAGCGGCTGCCACCAACCGTCATCTTTTGAGCTGATCGCAATGGCCGAACGCCCGGCGAGCGCGGCGTGCAATGCTAATTCACGGCCGTCCTCCTGATCTGCGTCATACAATTCCGGGGATGAACCGTCGCGACCACGCCAGGCCTCTGCCTGGTCAACCTGAGGAATGCGCGTCAATCCGTGACGAACCAAATACGCATCCGGACGGATAAGAACGAGAAGGCCCTCGGGCTGATCACGAAAATTCTGATACGCCTCGGACCAATCCGATGGATGAGACAAACGCGTATCAGAACGACGACGAATAAGATGGATGGCCGGCGCAAAGCCGGCTTGATGAACATCCAGATGCCATCCGGAACGCGAACCCATGCGTTTCAAGCGCATAGCAAGCACCGGCATCACCATGTCGGCGATAGGCGGAAGATCTTTGGCGTGACCGGCATCCAACAAAACCTCAACACGACCACCCGTAGGAACCAATCGCACATGATGCGCGCCAAAACGATCGGCCTCACGCCGGACCATCCACCACGCCAAGCCGGGAGACGTGAGCATCTCCATATTTATTCGATATCGCGCATGGCGCAGCCGATGGTAACGGCAAAACGAGGGCCAAGCTCTTCCAACAACGGACGAATATCCGGCGGATAAACAACACGCGCCCAAGGATTTCCAAGGTAGGTGTTTACATTCATCTGCTGCGTAAGGAATTCCGGTAAACGGGGCAACAACGCCGAACCTCCGGTCAAAATAATTTTCTCAATGCGCTTCGGCGCTCCCCCGCTTTCTTGACCCTGATACAAATTGAATGAGTAACGAATCTCATCGAGAATGGATTTCACGAGCACGGACAAAATCGGATTCAAATCACCTGTCGGCGCAAACGCCTGCATGGATTTGATGTCACGCTTCATGCTTTCAGCCTGTTCCATCGGAATGCCAAGCGTACGCGCGATGGTTGCCGTGATGGAGTTGCCACCGGTCGCAATCGAACGAGTGATAAACGGAATGCCGGCTTCCACCACCATGATATTCGTACGCAGTGAACCGATATCGATCACCATGATTGTTGAACGATCCTTTCCGATAAGCGCACGGATCTCGGCAAATGCCTCGGTCTCAAGCGAAACCAATTCAAGTCCTGCTTGTTTAAAAATTTCTACGTACTTTGAAACAAGTGTCTTCGGAGCAGCGGTCACCAAGACACGCGTTGTGGGCTTTCCACCCGCCGGGCTCTTCTCGACCTTGTCGATGATCTTGGTATCCAGTGCCACTTCCTCAAGCGGCATAGGAATCAGTTTCTTAGCCTGAAGCTCTACTGCTTCTTTCAATTCCTTATCGTTGCCCGACGGGACATTTAAGATCGACGAGAAGACGGAAGAAATCGGCAACGCGGAAATAGTACGCTTGGCCGTTGCGCGTGATTTGGAAACCATCTGCTTGATAAGGGCCGCGGTTCCGGGAATATCGTTTATGAGAGACTTGTCCAAGCTGTCAGCGGGGAGGTTGGCATAGGCATACGTGACGAGACGTGCGCGGCCTTTCTCATTCTTCAATTCAACCAATTTCACACCGCCAAAACCGATGTCGATACCGAGATAACTGCTTGGCGCAGGAGATTTGGAAAAAAAGCCCATAAGGTCGTAGCTTAGTATATCACGACATGCCCTCGTCCATGGCTTTATTCGAAAGCTCGTCGGCGTGGGTATTTTTCTCACGGCGAACGTGCTCGAATTTCACATGTCCGATCTGTAACATCAGCGCCTTCAACTGGGCATGTAACGGCTTGATATTCTCGTGCTTCACTTTGTAGATACCCATCGCCTGCTTCACCAAAAGCTCACTGTCGGCATACGCCTTTACGGAATCAGCACCCAACTTTTTCGCCCGCTGCAACGCAAGAATCGCCGCTTCGTATTCGGCCTGGTTATTTGTCTTTACTCCGAGAAACTTAGCGTGCTCTTCCAAAACCTTTCCTTTCTCATCTTCGATCACAACGCCAATACCCGCCGGTCCCGGATTTCCGCGTGCGCCACCATCAGTACGAACGGTTAGATGCATGCCCGGAAGTCTATCACACGAGCCTCGGCATTGCGTCGACCGTTCCATTCGTTGATGGACATCGTATACACAACATCGACATTCGAACCCATCGGCGCTTCGCCAACACGCTCGCCCATCTTAAACGCCACAGCTTTAACGGCGCGACCGGTCTCATCCAACAATTGCAAACGCAGATGATTCTTGGTGGCTCCCATGGTGTCGGCAGAAAGAACGCGGCACTTGCGACTCACAAAAATCGGCTGCTTATTTCCCATCCCAAACGGCTCCATCTGATTGATCGTCTCTGCCGCATCCATCGTAAGGGCGGAAAGCGGAATCTCGGCATCAATCTCTAGCTGCGGAATCATCTCGTCGTCAGGAATGCCGGCCGCATGCTCCAACAGACGATCACGAAATGTCGGGAGTTTTTCAGTATCAGTCAAAGAAAAACCGCACGCCTGTGCATGTCCACCGGAACGCGTAAGGATCCCCTCGCCCGCGGTCTTCACCGCATCGGTAATATTATAGGTAGGGATAGAGCGTCCGGAACCAATCCAATGCGTTTCATGAAAACCGACAGCAAGCACAGGACGCGCCAGCTTGTCCGCGAAACGCCCGGCCACCAATCCGACCAAAGCCGGAGACCAGTTCTCCTTCCAAAGGACAATAGCTTTGCCCTTATTTCCACTTCCGTCTTCCAACATCTCTTCAGCCTCCACCATCATCTTGCGCGTCGCATTTTGACGTTCTCGATTACAGGTTTCGAGCTCCTTGGCGATCAAACGCGCTTCATCCATGGACTCTGACAGCATTAAACGAAGCGCGAGCGACGCATGATCCATACGCCCTGCCGCATTGATGCGCGGACCAATACCGAATCCAACGGTTTCGGAAGTAATTGATCCCGGTTCAATCCCCGCTTGCTCGAATAGCGCTAAAAATCCCGGTCGCTTCGTTTTATTGAGAACGCTGAGTCCATACGTTTCCAAAACACGATTCTCCCCAACCAATGGCACCATGTCAGTCACGGTGGCGATGGCGACAAAATCCAACAACCATTTTTCCCACCCTTCGCGAATATCAAAACCACGAACACGAGCTTCAATCAACAAAGCGCAGGCGAATTTGTACGAAACACCAACGGCCGCCAGGGACTTAAAAGGATAGGTTTCTTCCGGTAAACCCGGGTGGATGAGATGACCATCTGGAACAACTTCGCCAAATTGATGATGATCGACCACTACCGTGTCGATGCCATCGGTTTTTGCGAGCGCAATTTCATCGACACACGCAATTCCGCAATCAACCGTGATGATCAATCCCGTTCCGCGTTCTTTGAGCTTCGGTACCGTGTCACGATGCAGCCCATACCCTTCTTTATCGCGATGCGGAATATAGAAATCAACATTCGCCCTCAGCTCGCGTAACACGTTAATGATAAGCGCAGAACCCGTAACACCATCTGCATCATAGTCGCCGTGAACGGTAATCAATTCTTTCTTTTTCACGGCATCAAATACGCGAGCCACCGCTGCATTCATATGACGGAATTGCGCTCCATCATGAATATGCGTTTCCCAATCCGGTTTCAAAAATGCCTGCGCCTCCTCTTTCGTTTTGATTCCACGATTCCAAAGGAGCTGACCCATCATCGGCGGAACTCCAAGCGCTCCCGCAAAATCCACGGGACAGGGATCGGCAACTCTCCAACGCTTATTCATGGATCCCCATGATCCCGTGCCAGATGCGGGATCGGAAGGGGCGGTCAAGGGTTAAAAAAAGATCCCGAAAGGGATCACAGATAGGGCGTCAGCCCTTCCTCGTACCAGTCGCGGAACAAAATGTTCTGCGGCCCCGGGCCGACATCAGCCTCACGCAAGGCTCTGTATCCGAACGCCTGTTTCGCAACATTCGCCCCAGGGCCCTCGACAGGCTCAAAGGGCGTCCAACGGATCGTCTGCAGTGGATCGCGCTGAAGCATACTGATGAGTGCGTAGTGCCACTCGAGACCGCGCATCAGATCGACACCGCACAGCGCTGCGAAGTCGATGATCTCCTTGGCCTTGTCGTAGCCCGGTCTGATCGCTATCGCTTTGCCGAACGGCATGAACGACCACATCGGCTCAGTGAACCGGTGATGATCGACGACGATCCCGGCCTCGCGCGCCTTGCGGCGGAAGACGGAGAAGGGATCATCGCTCATGAAGCCGGCTCCTTCGCCGCCCTGTACTCTGCACGCGCCTGGTCGAGGAGATCGTCCGCGAGCTTCGCGTCGGGCACGAGACCCGAACCATCAAGCAATCGCTCGTAGATCGTACCGATCCCCTCGAGATCGTTGTCGCTGTAGGTCTCGGCGATGCGCTGCCTTGCAGAATCCTCGTATGAGGGACCGCTCGGCGAGCTGATCATCGACGGAGGCCTGGCCTGCATATCATCCGCGAGCTGGTCGACGAGTCGTTTTCGTATCTCCGCCCTCAACCGATCTCGGCGGCGATAGCCGTGCTCGTGCATCCACTCGCCCAGCGAAATCGATTCCTCGTCCTGATCCATCGACCGCCACAGAACAACGTACTCGTTCGTGCCGTCGCCACGTTCTTCTCTAGCGAGCTCTTCGCGCGTCGTACGCAGGCTGAAGAGCTGCTCGAGAAAGGCCGGACCCAGCTGGTAAGCCGGATTCGTGCAGAACATCGCGAAGGCGGCGACGCCCTTCGGCGTCGGCGGGACATGCAGCCGCAGCTCACCGAAGACGAGCGTGAACAGGCGCTCCGGGAGCGTTCCCAGAAGAATGACGCCGGCCATGCTCATGCGGTCGGATAGCGACCGGAGTTTCTGAACGATGTGCTGATTCACGCGTAACCTCCAATGTTAAAAGGCCCGGCCGAAGATTGGCCGATACTAAACAAAAAGTCAATTCTTAGAATCCGTAGGCCAAAGGACCAAGCAGGAACAAAATGGTCGCAAAAATCATGAACACCGCAACGACGCGCATAATGGTGGTTTGTGTCTTGCGAGAAATCATATGGTTAGCCGCGGCGAAGAACTTTAATGAAAGCGTCAGGCGGAATTTCAACCGAACCTTTGCCATGCTCCAACATACGCAGTTTACCCTTCTTTTGCTTTTGAAGCAGCTTTGACTTACGTGAGTAGTCACCACCAGACATCTTCGCCAACACATCCTTACGGAAGGCCTGAATGCGCTCAGCCGCAATCACTTTCGCGCCAATAGAAGCCTGCAACTTCACCACGAACTGCTGCTTCGGCAATTCTTCTTTGAGCGTCTCCACGATTTCCTTGCCGCGACGATACGCTTCGCTCTCATGCAACAGAGTCGCGAGCGCTTCGACCGGCTCTTCGGCTACGAGAATATCAAGACGCACGACTTGTGAGTCGCGATAATCTAGGAAGTCATAGTTCATCGATGCGTAACCAGCCGTAACACCCTTAAGCTTGTCGTAGAAATCAACAATCACCGAAGCCAGCGGCATCTCGTAATGCAGCAATGCGCGTGTGATGTCGATATATTCCGTATTCTTATAGATACCGCGACGATCCTGCACCAAAGCCATCACGTTACCGAGATATTCTTTCGGACAAAGAATGTCGACCTTGGCCCATGGCTCGCGCGTCACATCGATAACGGACGCATCCGGGAATTCGCCCGGCGACTTGATGAGTTTTTCTTCACCATTCGTGCGTTTTACTTCGTAACCCACGCTCGGGGTCGTAATCACCACATCCATGCCGAATTCACGTGACAAACGTTCCTGCATGATTTCCAAATGCAACATGCCGAGCAAACCGACACGGAAGCCGAATCCCAACGCCGTCGAGTGCTCGGGCTCGAATGTAAGGGATGAATCGCTCAACTTCAATTTGAGAATGGCATCGCGCAACTTTTCGTATTCATTCCCCTCTTGCGGGAATACGCCCGCATACACCATCGGACGGACTTCCTTATAGCCTGGCAATGGTTCGGTCTCCCCCGCCAAAGCCGCTGTCGCGATCGTGTCACCCACACGCACGCCGCTAATATCTTTGAGCCCCGTCACGAGATAGCCGATATCCCCCGTTTGCATGCGCTCATTTGCTTCATGCTGCGGCTTCAAACAACCAAGCTCCAACGCAACCCCCTGCACACCGGTGGCTTTAAACTCGATCTTCTCATTTTTATTGAGCGCACCGTCCACGCAACGCACATACGCAACCACGCCCTGATAGTCGTCGTACTTGGAATCGAAAATAAGAGCACGGAACGGTTTCTTCGCATCCCCTTGCGGTGGCGGAACTTCTTTTACGATACGTTCCAAAATTTCTTGAACACCTTCTCCCGTTTTTCCGGACGCATGCAAGATCTCCTCGCGCTTACAACCGATGAGCTGCATCAACTCAGCTGCACGACGCTCGACATCCGAGTTCGGTAAGTCAATCTTATTCAAGACCGGAATGATAGTGAGGTTCTGCTCAATCGCCAGATACAGGTTGGCGATGGTCTGTGCTTGCACGCCCTGCGTCGAATCCACCAATAACACCGCACCTTCGACGGCAGCAAGTGAACGTGAGACCTCGTAGGTGAAATCGACGTGACCCGGCGTATCGATCAGGTTCAGTTCGTATTCGACGCCATCCTTGGCCTTGTAAGTCATGCGTGCGGGCTGCAGTTTGATGGTAATACCACGCTCACGCTCCAAATCCATGGTATCGAGCAACTGCTCTTTCATCTTGCGCTTCTCCACCGTATTCGTGATTTCCAAAAGACGATCAGACAGCGTGCTCTTGCCGTGATCAATGTGGGCAATAATGCAGAAATTTCGGATGCGGGACTGTTCCATGACAAGCGGAAAATAGCGGGAAAAAGCAAAATTGGCAACCCTAGCGCATTTGCGTCATACCACTAGCACCTTCGGATGTCTCCTTCACTGTGGCGCGGCGCCACAAGCGTTTTTCAACCACCTGAGAGAACTCTGCAAATTCGGGAGACTTGAGCATCCACGAAGCAACCAGATACGCGATACCGCCCGCCGACGCCGCAAGCACAAATTGCAACGCCACCTGCCAGAACATACGCAACGGATAAATAGTTCCGATCCATTGACGTAATGGATACGCGATGAGGCACATGACGGCAGTCGCAAGAAGGGCGCGTCCCACCGATGCAAACAATCCGACTCCACCCAAAGATCCGCGCTTGCGACGCAAAAACAGATACAGCAACACAAATTGGAGAAACGCCGCGGCCGACAATGCCATCGCCAAACCAACAATGCCAAAATAACGGCTCAGGAAAAGGGCGAGACTCAAATTCAATACTTCAGAAAAGATACCAATGACGAGTGGCGTACGTGTATCTTGGACCGCGTAGAACGCACGTGCATACAACGGAATCAACGACTGAACCGCGATCGAAAGTGCAAACCATCCGAGCATATCCGCCGTACGGATGGTGTCAGTCCAATTAAACAATCCATCGCCTAACACAATACGCACGATTTGCGCGCGCAACAGAATAAAAAGCGCGGTAGCGGGAATCGTAAAAAACAAAATCTTTTTTGCAGCAGATGCAAGAGCCTCTTTGTAACCCTTCTCGTCCTTTGCTCCTGAAGCGCGAGACAAAGCAGGAAAGGCCGCGATCGCAAATGATATGCCGATCAAACCAATGGGAAAACTCTGTAGGTTGTTTGCCAGGTTAAAAACCGCGACCGCACCCGTTTCAATCGTCGTTGCGAGTGCCAACAAAACAATCAAATTGATTTGCGAAACGCCAAGCCCTGCGGCACGCGGCGCCATCAAGGTCAGGATGCGGCGCACGCCCTCGCTACGCAGCGTCGGCCATGAGACGCGATTGAATCCGATATTGATCGCCTGTAAAAGCTGAATCAAGAAATGAGAGGCGGCGCCCAACACAACACCCCATGCCAAACCGACAGGACCCATCACCGGAACCAACAGCCACACACCGACAATGATGCCCAAGTTATAAAGCACCGGCGCCATCGCATATCCAGCGTACATACGCAGCGACTGGAGAACGCCGCCCAGCACAGCAGACAAACCGAGAAAGAATGGCGACAAAGCCATCACGCGCGTCAATGAAACCGTAAGCTCAAGTTTTTCCGGAGAAAAGCCCGGTGCAAGCATCGGCACAATCCATGGCGCAAAGAGAGCGATCACACCACTCGCAATCGCCATGATGACGCCCACGGTAGAAATAACCTGCGATGCCAACTTAAACGCTTCAGGCTTCCCCTTTCGCTCAAGCCACTCGGTAAAAACCGGAATAAATCCAGCTGACAAAGCGCCAAGAATCACCAAGTTGTAAACCGTATCCGGCAATCGAAAAGCGGCATAATACGCATCCAACACGTCACCGGCGCCGAACGTCGAAGCGAGAACGCGATCGCGCCAAATACCCAAAACACGCGAAGCCAAGGATGAGGCGCCGACAATCAAGGCGGCGGCGGTCAGGCCATCCGTCTCCCCATTCCAAAACTTTTTGAAAAAAGAAATCATGCAAAAGGATCGTCAGGGAGTTCCAGTAATGCAAAAATAGTATCACCTTCACAGACGAGTTCAATCTGCTTCAAAAATGTACCCGCCGGAGCCTCACCACGGATGGCGGCACCCGTTTTCGGATCAAACTCGGCCTGATGCCAGCGACAACGTAATTTTTCAGGGCCGCATAGTTCCAATGGACCACCCATGTGCGTACAGCGATTAACATACGCACGGAGAGTCCCCCCATCATTATAAACAAGACCCTTGGCCGACGGACCAAAGGTGAAAGTATGTGTGCAGCCGATGGCTACCTGACCCGTTTTGCACACGGGAATGCGTCGCGTAATCGGCATGGCTTAATTCTGTGTGTCCTTTTCGAAATTCGCAAACTCGTATTCGAACGGCGTTTCATCCATGATCGGACCTTTGATCATCATGTAGGCCTCGCTGTAGAGATATTTTCCGGCAATCGCCCAACGACCGTCCTTATCGAGACGGCGCACGGAGACATTGATCGGCTGCGAACGCAACATACGAAAACGGAAACCGGCGCGGGCAATGCGCTGCGAATATTCCATGTCCTCGGCAAAAACCACACGCTCGTTGAACCCGCCAACATGCTCATGCGCATGACGACGTACGATAATGCACGATCCCGGCGCATGCGGACGCACGCGCTCGGTGAGTAACGTGTACGTGTTGTACACGGCATGGCCAAAACGATCGAGCACCTTATCCGTCATGGGATTCAACACGCAAGAAGCGATGTCCGCACCGACCTGTTCAAATTCCGCAATCACTTCACCCAAATAATTCGGCGACGGCAACTCAACATCCGCATCAACAAAAAACAAAATCTCACCCTCCGACGCGGCCGCACCCAAATTACGTCCCGGACCAGGCATTCCACCCTCAACCACGCGCGCGCCAAAAGATGCCGCGATCTCACGCGTTCGATCTGTGGACTTTGCGTCTGCCACAATCACTTCGAAATCACGAAACGTTTGCTCCTGAATGGTTTTCAGGAGATTGGGCAGCACCTTTTCCTCGTTCTTGGCGGGGATGATGATGGATACCTTCATGCACCAACCTTAGCAAAAAATCAGCTTTTTGTCGAGTTCAGGATGCTCCACGAAGCAATGGCCGCGGCAATTGCAACGTTCAACGACTCTTTGATGCCTTTTTGAGTGATCTTGATCGCCCCATCACACTTCTCAAGCAAGGACGGTGGAATACCGGTTGTCTCGGTTCCAAGCAGCAAAGCCATGCGATCCGGAGCATTAAATTTGGCCAAATCTATGGCATCTTTGGTCAGTTCGAGGGCATAAACCGGAATTCCCTCCTTATCAAGCATAGAAAAGACCTCGGAAATGTCCTGAATCGCCTCAAAGGGCACGGATTTATCTGCACCCAAGGCCACCTTGGTAATACGCGGATCAGGCGGAGCCGCCGTATATCCGCTTAACCAAAGCTTGGAGACGCCCAGAGAGTCGGCTGTACGGAACAAAGCCCCCACATTTTCGAGGGAACGGATGTCATGCGCGATCAGATGTAATTCCCTCATAGGCATTGACAATATGCCATATTTTGGCTATGATCCAGTCCCCGTACATCTCGTACAGGGAAGGGAGAAGATTTCGTGAACGAAACCAAGTCAGGGTGCTTCTACTGCCACCAACCGCCCAAGGCCTGCCTCGACGAGTGCCCCTACGGCAGCCCGGTGGCCATCCAGATCTGGGAAAGTGCACGCAACCAGGCGCGCCTGGGGAACGGGCCGGCTCACCCCGACGATCCGACCTACATGTGCGGCTACAGGGCCGGCGAGCTCCAGCGCGACTCGCTGGTGCCCACGGTCCCGGAGGATCATCTCCACCCGCCGGCGCACGCGCCCAACGAGCCCAGCCCTGCGCAGGTCGTGATGATCATCCACGACAAGGAGCTCGCGGCTCGCATGGCCGACCCCTTCTGACCCATCTCGGGTCTATTTTTTTGCCTAAGTTGCTTGTTAATGCTACTTCTTACTGCGTTATGAAATTCGGCGACCCAATCAAAGGGACGGTTACCGGCCTCGACAATAAAGGTCGAGGGACATTTGAAAATTATGTCATTCCCTTTACTGGTCCCGGTGATGAAGTTGAGGCGACATTTTTGAAGCGCGATAGCGGCACGCGCATCGGCAAACTCACAAAAGTCGTAAAACCCTCTGCCAACCGTACTGATGCGCCCTGTCCGCATGCGGGCGTATGTGGCGGTTGTTTGTGGCAGCATCTTTCTTACGATGCGCAGTTGCGAATGAAGAGGGAGATGATCAATCGCGCCTTCGAAGCTGCCGGACATGAAGAACGCATTGCCGAAGTCACGCCTTCGGATGAAACGTTTTATTACCGCAACCGCATGGATTATGTGGTCGGCTGGAAAGGCGAACTCGGATTAAAAGAGTACGGATCATGGAATCGCTATCTCGATCTTTCGACGTGTTTGCTCTTGGACAAGGAGACGCCAACTATCTTGCAAACCGTTCGCGATTTGATGAAAGATTTGAAACTCGAACCATGGGATGCAAAAAAATATACAGGCGATGTGCGCTACTGCGTGATTCGCCTTGGAAAAAATACCAAGCAACGCATGATCAGCTTGGTGATTCATGATTTGAAACATTTTGATGAGAAGATGCGAGCGGAAATCACGAACCGCCTCTCCCCTTTTGCGACCTCTTTGTATCTTGCCGAAAATCCGGAAATTACAGACGTCTCGCAAGGTAAGACACTTGAGTTGTTACACGGTGTCGAATATCTGCAAGAAGAAGTGAATGGAATCACCTACACGATTCATCCGAACTCGTTTTTCCAGACCAATAGCAACATGGCCGGCAAATTACAGACGCGTGTATTGGAAGCATTACCAAAAACGGGTCGCATCTTGGACTTATATTGCGGTCTTGGATTCTTTGGCATTGCTGCAGCAAAGCGGGGTCTTGAAGTGTACGGACATGAGCTCGATGCACCTGCAATTGAATTAGCAAAGATAAATGCCGAAGCGAATGGCGTCGCTGACAAAACGCGCTGGGGCGCTGGTCCTACAGAAGCGCTTGATTGGTCTGCGGAAAACCCGGATGCCGTAATTATTGATCCGCCGCGCGCCGGGCTTCATCCCAAAGCCGTTCAAGCATTGATCGCCAACAAACCGCCGAAGATCGTATATGTCTCCTGTAACTTCCATCGCTTGGTGGACGAATTGAAGCAGTTGAAGACCGTTTATCGCGTCGAATCGGTGCAAGCCCTGGATCTCTTCCCACAAACGCCACACGTCGAGGTAATCGCTACGCTCGTGCTACAATAACCCCATGAAATCCGGCTTCGTCGTCCTGGCAGGGCGCTCAAATGTGGGTAAATCTTCGCTTTTAAATGCCTTGGTGGGAACCAAGGTAGCGATCGTCACTCCCAAACCGCAAACGACGCGCAAACCCATGCGCGGCATTGTGCATGACAAGCGCGGACAAATCGTATTCGTCGACACGCCGGGCATTTTTCTTGGAAAGCGTGATGAGCTTTCGCAAAAGCTCAATTCGATCGTTCGCGAGCAGCTGGAGGGTATCGATGTCGTGATTTACGTGATGGATCCGACACGTCCCGCCGGAAACGAGGAAGAAGATCTGCGCAAACTGTTGCGCAAGCTGAGTGTTCCGATTATTGCCGTTATCAATAAAAGCGATTTGCCTGAAATGGACCGCCCCGCACTTGAAGAGATGCGAAATGCGGATGTGGGTCAGCGTGCAACATTGGAAATCTCCGCTCTCAAACGCCACGATCTGAATCGCCTGGTCGATACGATTTTTGCGCTTATGCCCGAAGGCGAGGCATTTTATCCCGAACAACAACTCACCGACCTTGGACATAAGGAATGGTTGGAAGAAATCATCCGCGAAAAATGCTTCCTCGCGCTTGAAAAAGAACTTCCGTATTCAATCAAGGTTGAGGTGGAAGAAATCGAACAGCGTGATGACGGAAGTCGTCATGTCATCGCCACTGTTTGGACCACCGACGAACGCTATAAAAAAATGGTGATCGGTGCGAAAGCAAGCATGATCAAACGCATCGGCATGGAAGCGCGCAAAGAAATTGAAGCGGCGACCGGAGCAAAATGTTTTCTAGAATTGGAAGTAAAAGTAGATCCAAAGTGGCCACAGCGCTTTACCCTATGAATCCCCGACCAGAACGACAGGGCATGATGAATGCCTGGATCGAAAAAAAGGATCCGATGGCGGAAGAGGAAAAGGCTATTGGCCTAAAACTCAAAAAGGTCGAGCGTTTTGCCGACTTGAGAGATCTGCTCGTTGAATTTCTGAAACAAGCGCCTATCAAAATCAAACCCACGCTTACCCCCGACATGCCCAAACGCATTACCTGGGATGCGGTGCGTACCCATGGATGGTTCATGAATATTTGGGATCTTGAGCCGCTACTGATCGACGCCCTGGAATTAGCGAAGTCGGAAAAACGCGAGAACGGTAAAAACATGCTGCGCGCCCTCGTACGATCGGCGAGCTGGATGACGCATAAACCCATCAACCCGGAGATCGCGAAAAAAGAAGCGCAAGAATTCCTCAACGAAGCTCTGGGACATGAAGCGGAGATGCCGAATCCATTTGAGTCACAAGTCGGACTAAAATTAGAGGAACATGCCGACGTAGATGGATGGCAGCATGTGATGGAAGAGGTCGGCACAATGGATTGCAAAAATGACCGTGTAGAACAATCAACTGATTTCGTCGAAAAAGTCTTTGTGCGTGAATGGAAGAGCTTTCTCAAGCTCTACAAAGACAAGAAACAAAAACGCACGTGGCCTGATCGTGGCATCGAAGTAAAGCTCGAACCGGAAGTCCAGGCTGCCATGAAACGCATCGAGCGCTTGCGAGGGATTCGCGACCAGCTCTACTATCAGCGTTTGAATCCGATGCTATGTGAGCTCGGACACGAAGCCATCATGAGCAAAAACAAAAAATGACCCCGCCCGAGGGTCATTTTTTTTCTTACGGACGGTTCAGACGAATGTTCTTCACTTCGTAGCCAAACAATTTTTCCACCACATCTCCTTCCCCATTGATGGCATCTGTCGCAACGGCCGCCGGATTCAAGGTCACCTTCAGAATCATTGGGTTCTGGCGGTTGTTGAGTACAATCACTTCACCAAACCAGTTACGGGCACGAATCGCAGAAACAATTCGGCGCTCCCCGTTTACATCAAGAGGCCATTCGATGAACTCCGGATCTGCCTCCAACTGCGTCAGGTCTTTAAACTTCCCTTCCTCCGCAGCCGTATTGCGCAAACGCGCGTAGGCATCCTTCAAGCCGGTAATATTCTTTGCCGCCTGATTCACAGCTTCATCAAAAATACCGAGATTGAGAATCGTGCGACGCGTTTTCACGAGCTCGAGAAACGCATCGTCCGAAAGCCAGATCGCCGTGCGTTCGCCAACCACATCGTAGCGTCCCTCTTTCCAATAGACCGGAAGCAATGCCGTGTGAGACGTGCGGAGATTGATACCCAACAAGGTACCGGTGGTCGTGACGCGTTCGGTGACGACATTCGGCGGAGGAATCACGGATTCACCGATGCCTCGCGGATTCTCTTCAAGATCCCGTTCGTATCGAGCACGTGCGCGCTTGGATGCATCCGTCTCGCGTGTGGCGATCACATTCCATTGCAACTCGGCAACATGCGTCGGCGCAAAACGCAACACGGTGACATAGCGAATCCCCTCATCCGTCTTCAACAAATCCGGCAAAAAGGCACCGAAACCAAATACGGTTTGACGCACTTCAAATGTGTCGCCGGGAATGAACTGGATCGCTTCGGCCGCTTCTACGGCCGTGGATGTTGAACTGATAAAGCCTCCAGTGGAAGTGGTGCTTCCAAAAGGCCAATCGGTCCCTGAACAACCAAAACCGGCCGTTGCCAGCAGAAAAAGCGCAGGGATCACCAGAAAACGTGTTCGCATACGGGAATGGGGGCCATCTTCCCTGTCGGGAAGACGTTCGTCAAACGGGACGATTATTATTGTTATAAAGACCTCGCATCCACTTCGGACCGGACTTCGCGAACCAGCCACCAAGGAGGAAAACGGTCGCAACGATAACAATGAGAATGAACGCGCAGCCCGCACAGCAGGACAACCACCAGGAGCGCCCATTCCAGGCACGGTCCGGTAACGGAGCCGGCGGGACGCGCGAAGCAATATCGGACATGACTTATATCGCACCATAAAAACACCACTCCCGTCAATCAAAAAGACCCTTTGCAAAGCGCTGCGCATCGCCTATCGTTTCTCTGCTATGGAAAACCAAACACTCACAATCGCGCAGGTCAGCAAACCCGCTCCCGCGTTCACCATGGAAGGGTATGCCCCGGACGGTTCGTTCAAAAACTATTCACTCGGCGACTACAAGGGTAAGTGGCTCGTATTGTTCTTCTATCCGTTAGATTTCACGTTCATTTGTCCGACGGAAATTACGGAGTTCTCAACCAATGGCGACGCTTTCAAGAAATTGAATGCCGAAGTTTTGGGTTGCTCTACCGACTCCTGCCACTCGCACAAAGCATGGTGCGAAGGAAAGCTCGGCGCGATCTCGTATCCCCTACTTTCTGACATGACGCATGAAGTCAGCCGCGCCTACAATGTTTTGATCGCGGAAAAAGGAACGGCCTTGCGTGGAACATTTATCATCGACCCGGACGGCGTGTTGCGCTATGCGCTGTATCACGACAACGGCGTTGGTCGCTCGGTGACGGAAACCTTGCGCGTATTGGAAGGGCTGCAGACAGGCGAGCTGTGTCCGGCATCGTGGGTTCACGGTGGCAAGACACTCGGCAAAGCCTAAACAAAAAAAGACTCCCGCGCGGGAGTCTTTTTTCTTACGCGGCGACTTTCTTTTTTGATCCGGCAAGCGCATCTTCGAGCAAGCTCTTGTTCCAGCCGACGATGACGTGACCGTCGACGTCGATAACTGGCACACCCATTTGACCAGAGAGCTTTACCATCTCCTGCGCCGCCTGAGAATCAGCGGACACATCAATGTCGTCGAAGCTGACACCTTTCTCTTTCAAGAAATCTTTCGTCAACTTGCAATACGGACAGGTCGGAGTGGAATAGACTTTCACGTTCATATAGAGAAAGTCTATCACGTTTCAGTTAAAGACCCTGTAGATATCTCATTAAAAGTCGCACACCAAAGCCCGTTCCGCCCGGCGGCTGATCTGCGCGCATCTCTCGTTCCGCATAGGCCGGGCCCGCAATATCTAGATGCGCCCATGGCGTTTTCTCGGGAATGAAGTGCTTGAGGAACATCGCGCCGGCAATCGCGCCCGCCTGTCCTTTGGCGCCGATATTCTTAATTTCTGCGATGCGTGACTTCACGTGTTCTTCGTACGAATGCGGCATTGGCAATTCCCAAATCACATCACCAGATGCACGAGCAGCCGCTTCTAGCTTCTCAATCAAGCGACGATCATTCCCCATCACGCCCGCCAACTCTTCGCCAAGCGCAACAACACACGCACCCGTAAGCGTCGCGAGATCAACAATCGCATCCGGTTCCAGTGTCGCTGCGTACGACAACGCATCAGCAAGCACAACGCGACCTTCGGCGTCCGTGTTCAAGATTTCGATTGTCACCCCGTTCATCGCGCGTACCACATCACCGGGACGATACGCATTTCCCGACGGCATATTCTCAACAGCAAGAAAGATGCCGTGCACCTCCACATCCGGAAGCAATGAAGGCAGGGCTTTGAAGAGACCGAGCACGGCCGCACCGCCGGCCATATCCATCTTCATCGTCATCATGCCGTCAGCCGGCTTGAGTGAAAGGCCGCCGGAATCAAATGTGACGGCTTTGCCGACAACCGCAATACGTTTTTTTGCTTTGCCTTTGGGTTTGTAGACAAGATGCACGCCAACCGGATCATGCAATGAACCGCGGGCAACAGATAGCGCCGCATCCATTTTCAGGCGCGCCATGCGATCGCGATCCAAAATCTTCACGCTAATCTGTTTTGAAGAAGACGCGATGTCTTTAGCAATCTCAGCCATGCGCAACGGATACATGTCCTGTGACGGCGTGTTCACCAAATCACGCGTGAGGCATGTCGCTTCGCACAACACGGCGGCTTCATAGAACGCTTTTTCATAGGTCGCGAGCGACGCCTTACGTTCTTCGAACACGGTCAAAGACTTGAGCGAAGATTTTGCATGACGATCCGCATGCTTCTTGTGATACGCATGATATCCGTACGAAGCGAGCAACACGCCCTCGATAAACGCCTCCACACCTTCGCGTAAAGACAGGTCACCGAAATTCACACCCATTAACGAAGTCGTGACGCTTTTCGCGCGCGCTTCGCGGCTTCGCTTGGCAAGGATGCCTCCAACGCGACGCAACATATCCAAATCAAGCGCCGCTCGCTCCCCTGTTCCGAGCAATGCAATCTTCTTCGCCTTCATCAAACCGTAAGACGGCAAACACAACCATTCACCAAGATTGCCTTCAAAGCCATCAGCTTCTATCTGGGCGGCAAGCTTTGGATCAAGCCACTTTTGAAACTTGGTGCCTTTGGTTACAGGCAAAACCAAGAGGTCGCAGGTCTGACCAAATGGCAAGCCTTGTTTTACGGATAGATCCATATAGCCAGACCTTATATATGGAGCAATCGGGATGCAACCAACAAAAAAAGACCCGGTTAGGGTCACAGGCGCTTGAGGTGAACGCCCAGCTTGCGCAGGGATTCGCCGACGAGACGCATCATGTCGGGCGGCAGCAGATTGTGCACACGCGGCGCATCCTCCTGCAGAGACGAGGTATAGATCAGTCGCCTCTCCACCGCGAGCCACGCCTTCGGCCTTCCTTCGAACGCCTTCAGCAGTGCTTCGTCGGGATTGAAGAGGATCTGATGATCCGCGAGCTTGAGCATCGACGCGTCGTTGATGGTGTCGCCGACGACGACGGAGCCTTCGTACGTGAGGTTCTCCCTCTCGACGATGCTCGCCAGCAGCTCGCCCTTGCTGCGCGCATGAACGGTGGTGCGATCAGGCGTACCGAAGTACTTACCCTCGTCGTCCACCGCGAGCTCCGTGCCGTACACGTGATCGAAGCCCCAGGCCTTACCGATGGGCTCGACTACGCCGTAGTACGATCCACTGATCAGGATCGTGCAGCGGTTGAGCTTCTTGGCAGCGAGGAAGATCTCACGCGGCAAAACGTAGGTGCGGTACTGCTCATGCAACGCGACCTGAGCCGCGATCGCATGGACATCCGCCGCCTTGAGGCCGCGGAAGAATCCGTGCTCGAGCGCGTGCGTATGCGCGGACGCATACTCGTGATACGGCGCGCGACGGTGGTCGTGCGCTTCGCGGGCCCGGTCGGTGTGCGCGAACACGTCCTTTGGAGCCAAGCCCCGCTTGACGCATTCGTGCGCGACACATGCACCCAGGGACTCGCCTGAGCCGGTGCCGCGATGGAATGCTCCGTCGAGATCGTGACAGACGAATTTGCGCTTTTCCAACGGTCACCTCCTTTCGATGTACCGGCCCGACCGTGCCTTAATTTGCGCTACAAGTCAAGGGGTTCCACAGACCAACTTGAGCAGCCATCGCCTCGGTTTCCAAACGCTTTAATTCAACTTTGCGTTGTTTGTTCAAGGGGAAATCAAGATAGGCATGCGCATAGCCATCTCGCACCAACGCCGCATTCAAATCGGTTCCATCTTCCAAGATAATATTTCGCAGCAGGCGACCATAACGGTCCACCTCATCAGCCTGAGGATCTGCTTCAAGTCGCACGCGCTTTCCATCCACCAAACTCGCCGTGTGCTTTGAAGCTTCTTTTCCAAAACACTCCACCGGACGACGAGGATCAACCGACTCAGGCGTATTCACCCCCAACAAACGCACTTTTACATTATCCTTTTCGCCGTCGATCTTTACTTCGATCGTATCGCCATCAACCGCACGAATAGCCAAAGCATTTGTACTCGTCGCCTCCTCCCCTTTTATCCCCTCCTCTATTGAGGAGGGGGCAGGGGGAGGAGCCACGTCGGCTTTTGAAGGTTCTTCCAACCGAAACAAAATCACGAACAACAAGGCGGCGAGAAATGTACTAGCCAAGCTCATCATCTTCTTCTTTGACATGCGAAGATGCTAGCACGCCCAAATCCCATTGACACGCGAGCCTGTTTAAGGTATTCGTGGAGCACCTACGGAGGACCTATGAAAGGCCGAGGAAAAAGCATCCGACACGAGGGGCTGCCACAGCGCTCGATCGAGGAAGACATGCCGAAGCTCGACCTTCATGGCAAGGATGTCATCGAAGCCGAGTACGCGCTGGAAGAGTTCTTGAGCGAGAGCTTCGCAGAGCCCGGCATCGAACGCGTGAACATCGTCTACGGGACTTCAGGACGCGCGATGCGCGAAGTCACGCAGAAAGCCCTGCGCAAGTTCCGCAGAAAGATACAGAGCTCGAGCCCATACGGGCCCGGCATCTACATCAAGTTCTTGAAGCCCTGAGTGGCTTCTTTTTTCTTTTTCGGCCATGCATGTATGATGCCGCCATATGCAGAAACGCCTCATCGCCACAGTCGGAATCCTGGTTTTGACAGGAGCGGGCTGCTCCCGCCCCCAGGCAAGTGACGTCCTGAAACCACCGGCCCCGGTCGCGAATGCGAGCCCGTTTCCGGCCGGCGTCATGACCCGCACAGTGAACAAAAGCTGGAACGATGAAAAAGGAATCGAACGCTGCATTTTCGAGCTCGCCTATCCGATGCTTGAACCGTCATCAGGTCGTGACGAAAACCTGTATCGCACCCTCGAGCCGGCGAACAAACTGCTTGAGCGCTCCTTCCTTTCCGGATACGCCACACCCACGGCAGACGGACTCTATGACTTAGAAGAGGTGGCAAATCAATATATAAAGGACTGCCGTGAAGATGTGGCCGAGGAGGAATTTAACTACAGCGAGGAACTTGGATACACGGTTCACCTCCAGCAGGGCGGGATGCTGAGTCTGACGAAGGATTTTTATTCCTACACCGGCGGCGCGCATGGGATGTACGGCATCGAAGGCCTGACCCTCACCGTTCCGCAAGGCAGACAGATCTTATTGAAAGACATCGTACCGGAAGATAAAAAACTGGTGCTTCAGAAAAAAGTGACCGAAGGTTTGTTGAACGAATGGAGCGACGCGCTGTTCGACGAAGTCAAAGATCAGCTCCAAAAAGAGCCCATCACGCTCGAGAATAACTTTTATCTGACGCCCGAAGGTGCGGTGTTTTACTGGAACGCATATGAGCTCGCGCCATATGTAGCCGGAACGCTCACCGTTGCCATCCCCTATACCGAAATTGAAGGATTGCTTATTTCCCTGCGGTAAGAATTGGCTGCTCTTTGAGGACCAGGAGACGATAAATATCAAGCAAAGCAAACAACAAGCTCAGCGTAAGCGGACCAAGCAGGAAACCCATCGGTCCGTAGAACGCGATACCACCCAACACCGCGAACAAAACGAAGAGCGGATGGATTTTTGCGCCGCGACCAATCAGGGTTGGACCAAGCAAGTTATCAATAAGACCGACTGCGACACCGCCCCACAAAATCAAACCGCCTCCTTGCCACGTATGACCGGTGGCAAACAAATAGATGATCGCCGGAATGATGACGATACTTGTACCAATACCCGGAATCAACGCACACAAAGCCGCCAAGCTTCCCCACAAGGCCGGACTCGGTACACCGAAAAAAGCAAAACCAATACCCGTAAGAAAACCCTGGATAACGGCAACAAACAATTGACCGCGAACCATGGAATCAATGGCGACCACCATACGATCAAAGACTTCTTGATCGTAGCGGTCGGACAAAGGACTAAGCGCCATCAATTTATGCGAAAAGCGGGGGCCGTCTTTCAAGAAATAGTAGAAGGCGATCAAGAACAGGAAGAGGTCCACAAGCACTTCGACCGTGCCAGAGAGCACGCGTCCGAGATTTGAAGTCACAATTTCCAAACCGCGCTGCACATAACGCTCGGATTCGAGCTCAAAATTCGGCAGGAACCGCTGCAGAGGCTCGCGCACTACCCCTTCGATGGTATGCAGATAGTCGGAGCGGTTCGCTGTTACGTCCGCATATACGTCGACAGCTTCAGAAAAAACCTGAGTCGCAATAAAGCTGACCGGCGTCAGGATCAACGCCACGAAAGCGATGACGGTCAAAAGCGAAGAGATGGCTCGTCGCCCGCCCATGCGTTTGGCGAGCCAGGTATTGAACGGCTGGGTCACGACCGCGGCCATTGCCGCCACAACCAGGACGGTCAGGAAGGGCGAAAGGACCACAAAGGTCAAAACAGCGATGCCAGCGAGACTCAAAAAGAGAAAGGCGAGCTGCAATGTCTTATTGTTCATGGGCTAAGTATAGCATAGAACGCTTGACAATGAGGAAGAATTCCGCTATACTACGGGAACTTATTCAATCCGTGCTTTGTTGCGTGATTCAGGGACTCAGTCGCTTGTCGTCTCCCGTATCGCGTAACCGCCATCATTTGATCGTCTTCGGACGATGCAAGATGCGCGTTGCGCGATAGAAATCACACATGTCCACCACTCCCAATACGCCGGGCTTTTATGGCCTTGGCATTGCTCCGAAATTGTTAGAGGCCCTCGATAAGGGCAATTATACTGTTCCAACCCCGATTCAAATGCAGGCCATTCCGGTCGCACTTCAGGGTCAGGACGTTGTTGGTATCGCCCAAACCGGTACTGGCAAAACGTTGGCCTTCGGTATTCCGATGATCCAGCGCATTTCCGCCCTCAAGGGCCGCGGCTTGGTCATTCTTCCGACGCGCGAACTCGCGCTTCAGGTTGATGAAACCCTTCAGAAAATCGGTAAGTCGATTGGTTTGCGTACCGCCTGTTTGATCGGCGGCGCTTCGATGTACCACCAAAACAAGGCCCTGCATCAGAAGCCACATATTATTGTGGCGACTCCCGGCCGTTTGAACGATCACCTTGAACGTCGCTCGGTTGATTTGTCGAATGTGAAGGTGCTCGTGCTCGACGAAGCTGATCGCATGTTGGACATGGGCTTTGAACCGCAGATCCGTCGCATTTTGCAGACGGTTCCCAAGGATCGCCAGACCATGTTGTTCTCGGCCACGATGCCGCAAGAAATTATCGGCATGGCCAACAGCTACATGAAAACGCCGACGCGCGTGGAAATTGCCACCGCCGGTACGGCAGCCGAACGCGTCACGCAGGAAGTCTACTTCGTCTCGCGCGATGAAAAGCCGCGTTTGCTTGAAAAGCTTTTGAACGATTGGAAGGGCACGGTGCTCGTCTTCTCGCGCACCAAGCATGGAGCAACGAAAATCTGCCGCAACGTGCGCGCCATGGGCGTGAATGCCGCCGAGATTCACTCGGATCGTTCCCTTGCTCAGCGTCGTCGTGCGCTTGATGGTTTCAAGAGCGGTGAATTCCGCGTCTTGGTTGCCACCGACATTGCCGCTCGCGGTATTGATGTGAAGGGCATCGAGCTGGTCATCAACTACGATCTTCCGGATGCCGCTGATGACTACGTACACCGCATTGGTCGTACGGGTCGCGCCGGTTCTGCCGGTCACGCCATCTCCTTCGCCGGTTTTGATCAGAAGATGGATGTGAAGCAGATTGAACGTTTGATTCGCGGTCAGATTCCGGTGTCCGTTCCGAAGGACTTGCCCGCAGCCCGTCCGAAGCCGCCGATGAGCTTTGATGCTCCGGCCTATGACAATGGTCCTAAGCGCTTTGAAAAGAGCTATGGCCAGAAGAGCTACGGTCAAAAGTCTTACGGCCAGCGCAGCGGTGGCAGTTCCTACAGCCGCACCAGCGCTCGCCAGGACGACCGCAAGTGGTCAAACAATAAGCCGGCTGCTCCGAGCACCGGTGGTCGCCAGGTAAAAATCCACACCTAAAGCCTCCTCAGTTTCAAACGCCGTTCCCGCCAATCGGGAACGGTTTTTGATACCAGGTCCCAAAAGCGTCGACCGTGATTCATTTCCTTCACGTGACACAACTCGTGAACGATCACATAGTCAGCAAGCTCAGGCGGAACAATGGCGAGCTTGTAGTTGAATGAAAGCGTTCCGGATTTGGAGCAACTCCCCCATTGGCTTTTTTGATTACGAATGGAGATACGCTTCCAACTAAATTGATACGCTTGATTGAAATGTCCCAAGCGCTCTTCAACAAGCTTGAGTGCCTGTTTTTTCATGCGCTTGTATTCGGCAACGTCCTGATACTTAAGAATACTCACCGGTCGATCTTTTTGTTTCGCAACCGCGCGCTCAATCCACTCATGCTGACGATGGATAAACGCTTTGATAACAGAAACGGGCACGAGTTTGCCTGCAGTGACAACCACGTGCCCGCCCGGTTTTACGGTGAGACGGAGACTGCGCTGAAATGCGCGGCGCCGAATCTCGATGTCCATTAGCTGGTAGCTTGCTTGTATGCCGGACGCTCAACCAGTGCCTTGATCCAGCGATCCACATTCGGAAAGGCGCTCAAATCAAGATGATCCTTGCCTGACATCACGACGGATCCGACATTGATATCAGCGATCGTAAACGTTAATCCAACCACGAAGTCGCGACCAGCCATGTGCTTGTCGAGAATCGCAAGCCACTTGGATGAATCAGCTTTCGCAGCTTCCAACGCCTCTGCTGAAAGCGGACCAACCCATTTCTGCATATACAAAGGCTCAAGAGCTTTCTGAAGATGCGCGATCGACCAATAGCTCCACTGCGACAGATGCGCATGCGAAGCGGGATTATTTTCACCGAACAATTCCGGCTTATGCTTCTCAGCAATGTAACTCACAATCGCCATGGATTCCCACACGACCACGTCACCATCCACCAGGGTCGGGATCTTACCGTTCGGATTCAATTTGAGATACGCCTCGGCCTTGTGTTCCTGTTTTGAAAAATCCAACGGAACATTCTGCAATTCAATCCCCGCTTCTGCCGCCGCCCAATAGCAACGTGAGGCGCTTCCACTCTGTTTTGATCCGTAGATTTGGTACATAAAGGTTAGATTAAGCTTTAAGACTCTTTTTCGTAATCCACTGCATCGGGAAGAACACGATGACCATGAGCGCGATCATTACGCTCAACGAAACCATCGGATTTGAATCGCCAAATCCGGTAACGGAATAGCGCATCAAGTTCACCGCATGATGCATCGGGTTGAACAATGAGACTTTTGACCAGATGCCAGGCAACTGCGAGATCGGATAGAACGTACCGGCCAAGAAAATCATCGGCTGAATGACGAAGGTCGTCACAAAAGTCAGCGCCTCAAAATTCTTGGCATACATTCCGAAGAACACACCCAACATACCAAAGGTAAAACCGATCAACAGAATCGCAGCGACAAGCAGCAACGGATGAGCGATGCCGGAAATCGGTACAAACCAAATCGTGGCAAGCAACGCCACACACATCGTCGCAACAGCACGAATACTGGCGGCCAATGCGTACGCAATGCCCACGCCCCAAGCCGGCACCGGCGTAATCTGCAAGTCCATGAAGTTGCCGACATTCTTTGCAATCACGAGCGCAAACGCCGGATTTGAGAAGCTGGCATTCACCATGGTCATGGTGATGAGACCCATATACACGAACGCAAGATACGGAATGCCGTCGATTTCACGTCCGCCGGAGACCAAACCGAACACCGCGAGGAACAATACCATCGACATGATGGGACTAACCACCGTATCCAACCAAATTTTTTGAAAGCGTTTCACTTCACGCGCCATGAGCGCGAGTATCGGTGTGAAGTTCATATTAGTCTTTCGTCAGGGTGAGGAAGATCTGCTCAAGCGAAGCCGCTTCCGTACGAATGGCTTTCAAGTTGCCGTTATAGTGCTGAGCGAGCGCGTGGACATCGGCTTCGAGTTCGCGCATCGGGAATTGGAACTCCGAACCTTCGGGCGTCACACCCGGAAGATGCGGCACATTGCGATCAAACAATTCAAAGTTGATGACATTCTTGGAGAACTCCTTTTGGATGTCCTTCAGTTTTCCATCTTTGATGATGCGGCCGTGATTGATCAGCGTGATACGGTCGCACAATTGCTCGGCCTCTTCCAAATAATGCGTGGTGAACAAGATGGTCGTCCCTTCATCACGCAAACGGCGCACCAATTCCCAAATCTTTTGGCGAAGCGCCACATCCACACCGGCCGTCGGCTCATCGAGAATAAGAAGCTTCGGTTTATGGATGAGCGCTTTTGCAATCATCAAGCGACGCTTCATGCCACCGGACAATCCGCGCGCGCGTTCATTTGCCTTGTCCGTCAGTGCGAGATCTTCCAATGCTTTGTCGATGCGCGGATTGCGCTCGGCAATCGGCACGCCATACATGCCGGAGAAATAATAAAGCACTTCACGCACGGTAAAGGCCATCTCATACACGCCTTCTTGCGGCACAATCCCTTCGAGCACTTTGGCTTTCTCGGTTTCCTTGGCCACGTCAACGCCAAACACCTCAATCTTGCCCGCGTCTGCCCGGGTAATCCCGCCGATCAGGCTGATAAGGGTCGATTTGCCGGCTCCATTCGGACCCAGCAAACCGTGAATGGCGCCTTGCTCCACTTTAAGACTGACATTGTCGAGCGCTTGCAACGAACTTCCATCGGGCTTTTTAAAGGTTTTTGATACGTTGGATACATGAAGAGCGTCCATAGTGAAACAAGCCTACTCCCTAGTTGGCAGTCGTGCAACGAGAGCGCTAGGCATGCTCGTTATAGAGCCATTCGGTCACCGGACTCGCCGCCACATGTCTCGGCTCAATCACCTCCATTTGATCGAGGAAGGTGATCTCCGTTTCGTGGCCTCTGAAGAGAACCTTGGAACGCTTTTTTGGTGGGACCGCCAAATAATAAGCGCGTTGGGCAAATGTCGTACAGATGAAACGCTTGGTATTCGTGCTTTTGCGCGCAAACAATCCGGCTAAATCACGACCAGTCGCGTATTTAAATATTTCATGCAAAAAATAAAACCCGAGACGCCGAATGTCGTAGGGTGTATCGACGGCATCAAGAAAAAACCCGCGAAACCGCTCTCGTTCTGCATCCGTGAGATCCTTCATGCGCTTAAAACCGAGCGTGTAACTCCAAGGATCGTTCACATATGTTGAAAGTCGATGGAGCTGTACTCCGCCATTATTATCGGCCTCGATTACAAGATGATCGTGACTTAAATCACCTTCAGCCGGAACATCAAAAATCAACGCCACATGGCTCCAATAGGAACCGGTGGCACGTCGAATCAACCGCCCCAATCGCCCATTTGAACGAAAAAGGACGATATCCCCCACCTTGAGCTGGCCCAGCACCCCCTTCAATTCGGCGGAAAATCGGTCTGACATACCTTAATGCTTGTTCCAAATCCACTCACAGGAAGCGCTTCGAGCGATATCAGCCGGAGAGGTCGTGTCTTGAAGCTGAATCGGGGTATATCCATGCGGCCGAAAGACAACCCTTGATCGACTCTCCCAGTCCATCGCCTCATAAAACGCCTTCTGAATGAATCCGCTGCATGAAAATCGCTGACGAGCCAAAATCCAGCGCTTCAAACGAGGTGAAATCATCGCGAAAAAGAATTTGATCGGATTCAACGGATAGTACGGCGTATCGATATTCAACAGCACGAACGCCCGGACGCGCTCTGCCTGCTTATCCGTGAGCCACGGGAATCGCTTGATCCCAATATCGTACTTCTTCGGCTTGTACAGATACTTCTCAAGCCGATGAATCTCGACACCTTGATGAATCGAGCGGAACAAGGAGTCCTGTTTCGATTCCGCGATCATATCGGTCGAATATCCGCCGATTTCGTCCTTCGCAAAAATAATGATCGCCGAATGATCCCAATAACTATTCGTGATGCGGCGCAAAAGCCATCGCGCAATTCCCGCTTGCTTGTGACGAATCACGACCATGTCACCGACACGCAAACGCGGAAGACGCCCATGGATTTTCTCCAAGGGACTTAACCCTTCGTTCACGAATTTTGTATGTGTTTTTTTATGCATGTACAATGTGCGTATGCCCCGTGCCGTTTGTTTTCATCCCTTCCACCTAGATCGCCAGGCACGCTTCGCATCGCCGGCATCACCTATCGCGAAGCTCTTGGGATACAAGAGCAAAGAAATTGAAGGCGAGCGCATGGACGCCTATATCCGCAATGAGGACGGTCCGGCTTTTTTGGAAGCGTTACTTGATGCTTATCGAGGACAAAACGTTCGTGGCGTTTGCGTGGACATGATAACACTTGATAACGACTTTATCGAAGTGGATATCCAGTTTGAGCCGGAGGGATATGATGTTCACGGCCATGTGATCTCGGTAAAAGGGACGATCTGTCGCTGCAAGCAACGGGAAAAATAAACCTATGCAACTTTATTCATCCGCGTTCAGAGACGGAGGCGACATCCCGTCGGAATACACCTGCGACGGTGTGGGCCGCATTCCCCCGCTCACCGTAAGCGGCGTTCCAAGCGATGCCGAGAGTCTAGTTTTGATTTGCCACGATCCCGACTCCCCGAGCGGCAATTTCGATCATTGGGTCGTGTACGACATTCCGCCGAATGCGAGTTCGATCGGCAAAGGCGACGGCACGCCGGGCAAAAACTCCTGGGGCAAACTCGGATACGGTGGCCCCTGTCCCGCCAACGGCGAACATCGCTATATCTTTACATTGTCAGCACTGAGCAAGAAGCTGGATCTAAACGCCGGCGCTTCCCGCGCGACAGTTGAACAACAAATGCGCGGACATGTGCTCCAAGAGGCGGAGCTGATGGGGAAATATATGAGGGAGGAGAATCGATAATTACCCCACCAACTCTTTACGGTCATAACCCTTCTGCCGCATAAAATAGTACAACTCACCTAGCAAATCCCATTGCTCCTGCATCTCTTCGCGGGTTTTCTGCTTTCCAAAGGCTTCACCTACACGGCGCGCCACTTCCTCAAGCCCATGCGATTTGAGGAACGCATCAACATCGCGTTCAAGCTGCAGCCTGCGATCGATCTTCTCGTCCGACCACTTCGTCCCAGCTTTGACCGACCCATAGGCGCCTTCAGCACGATACATCCCGATAGTCGCATTCGTGCCAACGGCCGGCAGCCAGCAATGTAAATTATTGTAGAGCCTCCTCAACTGCTCTTCTTCGGGCATCTCATCGATCGCACGAAGCTTTTTATGACGTTGTTCCGGATTCTCAGGATACGCGGCATTCAATTCCAGATATTCGCGCTTATACGCCAGCTTTCGCTCAGCCATTTCGCGAGCAAGGAACTCGTCACGTGTTTCTTTTGCCGGAGCCTCTACCCGACTCTGCTTCGGAATTTCTGACATGCCGATATCCTACTCCTCTCGCAGGCAAACCAAAAACCCGCGCCTCGTAGCGCGGGTTTTACTGGGTCTTACTTATCCTGCTGCTCCAACTTCACGGCAGCCTCAGGCGTTGAAACCGTACGGCCCATCACCAAAAGCTTCGCGATCCCCCAACCTACCAATCCATACACAAACATCGCCAAGATGGTCGTCCATTCAAATACGCTGCCTTGCACCTGTGTGACGCGGAATACGTTCAAGAAGGGTGCGGCAAACGGCCACGTAATCGTATAGATGAAGTTCGAGAATCCGGCAGCCGGATTGGCACCGAATAATTTCAGAAAGAAACGGAAAGCTAACAACACCTCAAGCAATCCAACGATGTACCAAACAACTTGCGTACCGCGATACAAAGGCTTTGTGCTGGGCGAGGAAAACGAGTCCATATACTGTAAATAAATGGATAAAACCTACTTTAGGTATACCGCAATTGGAAGAAATAAAAAAGAGACCATTCAGGTCTCAGTGATCTTCGTGACCCAGGCGATCCACCCGACCGTGTCGAGGAACGGGACCGGCTCTCCGTTCGGATCGAGGTCGCTCTTCATCTGGGAAAGCAGAAAGGACCAGGCACCGCGCATGTCGCTGAAATCGAAGTCGGGATCCGACTCGTGTCGCGCCAGATGCTCTGCGATGTACGGCAGAGCGGATCTTCCGGCCAGCCGAAGCTCGGTTGCGGCCGATGAACGGCCTACCCTCTGGAACAGGAGCCCGCTTGAACTATGCAGAGCCTCCCGGTGAAAACGTTCGCACAATTCGCGCATGCGACCTCCGTACACGGGAGGCTAGCAGATTTTTCAAAAATGTCAACAGTATTGCCCACTCAAGCAAGAACACGTATCTTCGTAAGCATGAACCCCGACATCCGTGTCCCACAACAAGGAAAAAACGCTTTCAGCGAAGAAATTTTTTGTTTATCCGATCTCATTTCGGATGCTGAAATCGAGGGATGTATCCGTTCAGGCTTACGAATGATTTTTGACGGGATCGGCCTTTCCGATGAGGTGCAAAATGTAGTGGTGGAGAGGTGCATTCAAGACACGAAGCGCTCGACAGATTTATTGTCATTTGAAAAAAATCTATACACGTTCTTGTCTTCAAAAGACGTATTCGCGCAGCTCCCGCAAAAAACGGCCGGACGCGCCGATCGCATGGCCGAGATGCTTCTTCCATTTGCCGTCAACGGAACGGTTCTTGATTTGGGCTGTGGACCGGGCGGTGTCGGCGCATTGTTTGCAAAAGCCGGACACGAAACCACCCTCGCCGACGTCTATGAAAATCCCAGCATTCAAAGACTCGGTTTACCATTCACTCTTTTGCATCAAGACGCCGATTTTCCTTTCGCTAATCAACATTTCGACAATGTGCTGATTTTAGCGATGCTCCATCACACGACCGATCCCTTGCACACGATTCGCGAAACGAACCGAATCCTACGACCGAACGGCCGATTGCATTTAATTGAAACAGTTTACGGCGTTGACGCGAACGATCTCCCCAAGAATCCGACCGAACAGGACAAATCCTTTGCAGCGCTCTCTCCTGAACAGCAACGAAAAGCAACGATGTTCTTCGATTACTTCGGCAATCATGTCACCTGGTATTACACGGAAGACCCGACCAAGTACGTACCCGTACCGTTCAACTTCAACATTCCTAGCAAGTGGCTGGATATTTTTTCCAATGAAGGATTTGTGAATATTGAAAAACGTCCACTTGGAACCGACCCCGCGTCGGGAGTATTCCATTACCTGTTTATTTTCGAACGGAAATAAAACAAGACCAATTTCATCTGGAGTAAAAACAGGGAAACAAAATATCCGCCATTGGGCGGATATTTTTGTGGCTTCGGGGCTTGGGCTCGAACCAAGATTCACGGCTTCAAAGGCCGCTGTCCTACCATTAGACGACCCCGAAACGTAAAGGCACGAAGTGCCCACGTTTCAGTGGCGTGAACCAATTTATTGGTTTTTACGCCACGAAATGTGGCCCGATCATAAGCGAAAAAAGGCGCCTCGTCAATTACAGTGGGTCCCTTGACGTCCGGCTCTTTTAGCCTCAATCTCCCGCCAGGAGGCCTAATGCAGAACAACGAGAAGCCCCAGCGCCCCTTCGACGCAGACGTGACGCCGCAGAACCCCGCGAACCAGGAGGCGGCGCGCGACCACAGTCTCACCTACGACCGCAAGAAGCGCGTCTACCGCGACAACGACGGCTGTCCCACGCGGGACCGCTTCGGCCAGCCGCTCTGACAAGAAGGAGAACCCGTGACCACCGCAGAAATCACCGAAGACGCCGACATCCTCGAGGTCAAGAACGGCCCCTCACTCATCGAGCTGGGCGTGCTCTGGGCCAACGGCGCAGAGCTCGTCACTGGCCTCTACCTCTACTTCGACGACAAGCGCGCCAAGCGCCGCTGGCAGATCCGCTCCGTCGAGAAGCTCGAGCGTGACCCGCACAACAGTGAGAACATCACGATCGTCTGTCGCATGTGCAGCTCCGACGGCGAGGTGAAGGAGCGTCGCATGAAGCTGCTCTACCATCGCACGCTGCGCTCTGCGCATGCCATGCCCACCGAGTGAATGACTCGGTTTTTTATTTAAAAAAAATCCGCCTGGGGCGGAAGTCACATCATGGCCGTGGCCTGGGCGAAGGGTTCGCCCGGCGCCATGACGGCGTTGGGGTCGAAGAACTCGTCGGAGAGCTCGGTGAGGATGCACCGCGCGCGCCCGAGCAGAAGCTTCTTCTCGTAGTACTCGCCGGTCCAGACGTCTCCGTCCCGGCTGAAGACGAACTGCGCGTCCGTCATCCGGCCGTCGTAGCGACGGCTGAAGCGAAGCTTGTGCTCCGGCCTCAGGTAGCGTGGGATCTCGATGTCCCGCAGCGCGGCCTCGCCCTGATGGTCGAGGAAGGTGCCAGTGAGCTGACGCGGCCCCTCCTGGTGGATGGCGCCGTGGAAGGCGAACTGGGCGAGGGCATGCCTCACACCCATGCGGGGCTCGATGCCCTGAGCAGCCAACGCCTCGATCTCACGAACGGGGAACAAGACACCCTGGATCAGATAGATCATCGGTCCTCCTTGCTGGTGGGCCAAGAATATAAGTCAAAAACCGGAATAGGTCAATATCATTGACATCTACGCTGATTTGAGACAGGGTTTGGCCGGAGGTAAGCCGTGTCCTCGAAAGAAATCCTGTACGCAGATCTGCACGAAGGTCCGTCTCTGGCGGATCTCCTGTCCGTGTTCGCCGGCCTCACCTACACCCCGCCGACCTTCCGTGCGCGGAACAGGCCGGGTGAACTTCACTTCCTGCGACGCGTCGACATGCTCAACTGGTCCGAGCGTGGCAAGAAGCTTCTGGTCGTCTGCTGGATCGACGAAAGCGCCGCACGGCAGGCGTTCGAGGTCCGCATGGAGTACGACATCATCGACAAGAGCGGCATGGCGTTCTTCACGAACCGCCCGCCGAACTCCTACCTCACCGGCTGATCCGCCGGTTATTTTTTATCCGAAAACGTGTTTTTTAAACGCGGTTCCATCTTCTGCTTGATGCGCTCGACCATGCTCTTTGTTTTGTCGCGTTCTTTTGACCACGCAAGTTCAGCTTCATCCAAACACGACTTCCATTCTGCCAATGCTTCGGGCGGCGTAAGTTTGATCGCGAGCAAAAACGCAAAACGCTCCGCAGGTTCAAGCGGCAAGCGCGCCAACCCCTCCCACAAATGCACGGCTCGATCAGGCGTTTCCACACAGCAATATCCTTTTTGATTTGCCCAAGAGACCAATGCCTCGCCAAACTCATGCGAGCGCGGCTGCACGTGCTCCTGATACGTCGCGTCACCGATGGACTGAGCAACCGGAATGCCACGCGTCTGCCACAAAGACACAAACGCGCCCAGCACGCGCTCCCCTGCTCCGCTCAAGACGATTTGCTTCAACGCACCGCCGGCGAGGCTGACCTCGGCGAGCAAATTGCGTTCAGCATCAAAAATAAACATCATACGAGGTCGCTGATAACGATATCGACTTTCTTTTGCGCTTCTTTTGCATCCAAACCTCGTGACAACAAAGATGTGAACGCTCTATTCATCCAATCCTCCAAGCGCGTTGAACGAGCAACGAGGATCAGCGCAATCTCATCGGCGTCAACGCCATACTGCGCCCAGCGGGTATGATGCGACAAATCCTCTTGCAACCTCGCAGCGACCTCCTCGCGGGTCGGCGTCTCATGCCCATGTTTATAAATAGTCTGCTTTAAAAATCCTCCGGCCTCTTTGACCCATTCCGAAACAATATCAACTGTCCGCCCATCTTTCAGATGAACCGTTTTGCGCTGCGGAGAAGCAGATACGCGCACGGCCTTGGCATCAATCCCGCAAAGCACATCTTCCAAATCCTCGCGTAATGCCTCATTCGAGATCCCCATCTCCTGGAACCCGTCGAATGTTGTAAGCGGTGGAGCTTTTTCCGTGCCCGGAGATGAACGGCGCATTTTTACTTCGGGCTCCAAACCGATTTCGCCGTTCTTTTTCGAACGCAACAACAAACCCATGTCAGCCTTAATCAGCTCGCGGGAACCACGATCAGCCAATTTCTTGCGCAACGTTTCGCGCTCACGTTCAAAACGGGATTCATGCACTTCAGCCAAATGCACTTCCGGTTTGAGCTTGCGCGCGACATTCTCTCGCATATTAGCGACGAATATATCGACCTGCAGCCATCCAAGAAACGAGGCCCGAAAGAATAGCCATGGTCCCAAATTGGAGAATGATCAGCATCGGCCAATTGGCGGCATAAAAAGCGCTCAATCCAGGATCATTACCGAAGAACGCAGCTAAGCGAGGCTCAGCGACCAAAACCAATGTCCAAACCGATGCGAGCGCGATCAAACCGGCAAAGGTCGCAAGCCAAATCCCCTCCAGAACATACGGGAGACGAATATAAGCGGAACTTGCGCCTACCAAACGCATGATCGCGATTTCCTCACGCTGCGTGTAAATCGCTACGCGAATGGCGTTAAAAGCAGCCAACAATCCGAAGAAGATGAAAATCGCAACCAACCCAGAACCGAACAAACGCAATGAGCGGGCACTCGCCTGAATCGTCGCAATAGCCTGACTGTGATCGTCATAGGACGATTTGCGAATGAACGGAAGATATTGCGGATTGCGAACCGTATCCAACAAGAATTGATAATCCTTCGTTTCCTTTGCCTTGATAATCAGCTGCGCTCCCAACGGATTGCTCGCCAACTCGGACAACGCTTCCAAGATCTTTGGATTATTTTTGCTGCGCTCTTTCAATTCGGCGAGCGCCTCATCAGCCGAGACCAAACGCACCTGCGCGACCTGCGGAAAATTCATCATGTATGACTTCGCCTGCGTGAGAAGAGGCTCTGGCGTTCCGGGCTCGAACAAAACTGTCACATCGATACGATCCTCAATGGACGCAACCGCTTTCTCAAGCAACACATTCGTCGCCAACAGAATGTTCACCGACAACAATCCAACAGTGAACACGATCACGGTGGCGAGACCGATCCAGAGATTGCGCCAGACATGCTTCCAGGACGCGACAAAAATACGCCAGGCCATCGTCATAGGGTGTATTTGCCGTGCATATGGTCGGATGCAACGCGCCCATCTTTCAACGTAATTACGCGACGGCGTAGTGCATTCACTACTTCGCGATTATGCGTCACAAGCACAACGGTCGTACCAAACGCATTAATCTTCACCAACAAATCCATAATATCCTGCGTGTTGATGGTATCGAGGTTACCGGTTGGCTCGTCCGCCAACAAAACCTTCGGGCGATGCACAAGCGCACGCGCAATCACCACGCGCTGCTGTTCGCCACCGGAAAGCTGGCGTGGAAAACGATGACCACGATCATCCAAACCGACGATTTTCAATACTTGCGGAACCACATCCTTAATATGTGCAGTCGGCGCCCCGGAAACCTCCAATGCAAATGCAACATTTTCTGCCACCGTTTTCTTGGGCAGTAGTTTATAGTCTTGAAAGATCACGCCAATCTGTCGGCGCAATTCCGGAATCTCGCGTGGCTTGATATTCGTGATGTCCCATCCGCCGATTTCGATACGTCCTTCGGTCGGCACCTCTTCCGCCATCAACAATTTTGCGAGCGTGGTCTTCCCTGCCCCGCTTTGCCCCACAATAGAAACAAATTCTCCGGCTTTGATATGCAGGGAAACATCGTCCAACCCGACCGAATCAGGATGATAGGTCTTGGAGACATGCTCAAGGACGATCATAAACCGATTATACCACGTTCTTCGCTACCAACTCGTGCAGACCCGGATCAAACATATTGGGCACAATCTTGTCGGCCGTCGGATTCGGAACCGCGTCCGCGATCGCCTGAGCTGCCAGCAATTTAATGTCGTCCGTCACGCGCTTAATGCCCGTATCCAACATGCCGCGGAATAATCCCGGATAGCACAAGGCATTGTTCACCTGGTTTGCGAAATCGCTACGACCGGTTGCGAGCACCGCGACACCCGCTTCGGCAGCCGCTTCCGGCAAGATTTCCGGCACAGGGTTCGCAAGCGCGAACACGATCGGGTCTTTGGCCATCGAACGCACGATATCAACCGTGAATGCGCCTGCCGCAGACACACCGATCAGCACATCTGCATCAACAGCAAGCTCCGCGAGCGTTCCCGAACGCTTCTGCGGATTCGTAAACGAAGCGACTTCGGCTTTTTCTTCGTTCAATCCTTCACGACCTTCATAAATCGCCCCTTGGCGATCACACATGATCAAATCGGAAATGCCGGCAGCCATCAATAAACGCGCCGTCGCAATTCCGGCCGCACCTGCTCCATTCATCACCACGCGAACGCTATCCATTTTTTTGCCAACCACTTTTAGCGCGTTGATTAGACCAGCAAGCACCACAATCGCGGTTCCGTGTTGATCGTCGTGCATAACAGGCATGTCGAGACGATCCATCAGCTTGCGCTCGATCTCAAAACAACGCGGCGCTGAGATGTCTTCGAGCTGAATCGCGCCAAAACTCGGAGCGAGATGCACGATGGTGTCCACGATCTGATCCACATCCTTTGTATTAAGGATAAGCGGAATGGCATCGATTCCTGAAAAACGTTTAAAGATAGCGCTCTTTCCCTCCAAAATAGGAAGCGCCGCCAAGGGCCCGATGTCACCAAAACCAAGCACAGCCGTTCCATCAGAAACAATGGCGACCGTATTCTTGCGCCAGGTGTAGGTATCCACATCCGACGGGTTTGCGGCAATGGCCTGCGCCACGGCTCCAACGCCCGGCGAATAGACCAGGGTCAAATCCCGCATGCTCTGAATATCATGCGTCGGTTGAATGCGAATCTTCCCCTTTAGTTTCGCGTGTAAGTCCAGTGATTCCTGTTTGATATCGCTCATATTAATGCTAGTGTAAGATATAGGAGAAACCCACCTATGACCAATGAACTGCGACAATTCGTAAAGGATGGCTTAAACAAAGGCCTTTCCCGTGCCAAGTTGAAGGAAGCCCTCAAAAAGGGCGGTTGGAAAGAGGACGAGATCGCGAGCGCCCTCGGGCAATTCGCGGATGTTGACTTTGACATTGCCGTGCCGCGCCGTAAACCCGGTCTCTCGGCCCGCGAAGCGTTTTTCTACCTCGTGATGTTCTTCACGTTGTATGTCAGCGCCTTCAGTCTTGGAACCTTATTCTTCCAATTCATCAACCTGTATTTGCCGGAAGCCGGAATGCTCTACGCGTATGATGCCACGGCCTCGTACTCGACCATCCGCGCCGCCACGGCTGCGCTCATCATTACCTTCCCGGTTTTCCTTTTGGTCGCTCGCTCGATTCACAAATCTATTCAGCGTGATCCGGAAAAGCGCTCTTCAGAGATTCGCAAGTGGCTTACCTATCTCACCATGTTCGTAACGGCAGCGATTATCATCGGCGACTTGATCACCCTCGTGACCTATCTTTTGGGTGGTGACGCGACATTGCGCTTCTTGCTCAAGGTCGGTGCCGTGTTATTGATTTCTGGTAGCATCTTCCTCTACTACTTGTGGGATTTACGCCAAGAAGAAAAAGCCTAATCGATATGAAGCAGAATCGCCTCGGATATAACCTATTCATCGGTGTCGTGATCGTGGTCGTCGTTGTGACCGCGGCCGCAGGATTGTGGATTGCCGGCTCGCCCGTCGAAGAACGCGCCCGCCGCATGGATATGGCACGCGTCTCAGATCTTCAGAATATCGCCAACGGTATTGATCAGTACTACAACCTCAACAATGCCCTGCCTACCGAGCTTCAGGCGCTCTTGAAGACACGCGACGTCTACGTGTCCTCCGTGGCCGATCCCGAAACCGGAATCACCTACGGCTACGTCAAGCGAAGCGATAAGAACTACGACGTGTGTGCCGATTTCACCCGCTCAACGATGGATGGCGAAACGCGCCAGGAACCGTATGAACGATTTGATAGCCAATTTTGGCGCCACGATGCCGGAACGCACTGCTACAACATCACCGTACGCGTCTATCCCAAATAAAAAACAGCCCATATGAATGTCGACTACGCTTCCATCACCCTACCGAAGAAGGAGCTGGCCGAGATCTACCGCGGGCTATTGCTGCGTCACATTGTTGAAAACGAAATTCGCCGCGAAGAAGGCTTAGAGGAAGGCGAGTTCCCGAAAGTGTTGGAAGCGATTGAAAACGCCATCGGACTAAACGAGGAAGAAGCACATCAGATGCTTCACAAGATGGAAGACGAGCTCTGGAATTTCGCCTGGTATTCGTTCACGGACGAATGGGCCTGGTTCCGCGCCCGTCAGGATGTCCTGAAGGAGCTCGGCGCCAAACGCTCCGGCACCAGTACCGATGCGCTCGATCGCAAGACCGAAGACAGATATCGCGAACGCTTCGAACGGTATGTGATGGAAATCGACATGCAAGAAACAGTAGGAGCGGGTAAAAAGGAAAAGAAACGCGCCTCGAAATAACAAAACGCCCTTCGGGGCGTTTTTGTCATGGTATAATTTCCACAATGTCCAACCAGAAAGCGTGGGTGGTCTCCGTAAACATGGGCTATGGCCATGAGCGTGCGGCTTTTGGATTGGAAGACTTGGCGTACGGCGACATCATCACCGCGAATGCGTACCCTGGAATTCCCGACAAAGATCGCAAGCTGTGGACGAACACGCGCGTCTGGTACGAACGCATTTCACGCTTGCAACCGATTCCCATCATTGGTCCGGCTTTGTTTGGTCTCATGGATTCATTCCAACAGATTCCTCCGTTCTATCCGCGTCGCGATTTGAGCAAGCCCAGCCTACAAGTTCTCCAAATCTACCGACTCATCCGAAAGAAAGGGTTAGGCAAGCACTTGATCGAAAAACTTTCCAAGCGGAAACAGCCACTGATCAGCACATTTTTTATTCCGGCATTTGCCGCCGAAGAACACGGCTATCCGGGCGAGATTTATCTGGTTGCCTGCGATGCGGATATCTCGCGCGCCTGGGTACCGCTTGATCCGAAAAAATCCCGCATCAAATATTTTGCGCCCAATGGCCGCGTAGTTGAGCGCTTGAAGCTATATGGCGTTCCGGAAGAACGGATTTTCCTTACCGGCTTTCCCCTACCAAAAAAGAACATCGGTGGACCTGAAGCGACCATCATCAAGGACGACTTAGCGGCGCGTATCTGCAACCTTGATCCGAACGGTATCTTCATCGGTAAATATCGCGAAACGCTATCGCTCGCGCTCGGTGCCGATCGTTGTTCATTCAAGAAAAAACGTCCCCTGACACTCACCTTCTGCGTTGGCGGAGCCGGGGCGCAGAAACAGATCGGTGCGGATTTGATGGGCAGTCTCAAAACCCAACTTCTTCGTGGCGAAATCCATCTGCGTTTGGAAGCCGGAACGCGCCAACATGTGGCAGACTTCTTTAAAAACGCGGCCATTGGCCACGGACTTCGCAAAGCGCTTGGTAAAAGCATCGACATTCGCCTTTATCCGGATCGAACAAGTTATTTCCATGGGTTCGCGCAGGGACTGCGTACCACCGACATCCTGTGGACTAAACCCAGCGAATTATCATTCTATTCCGGACTCGGACTTCCGATCGTCATGGCGCCGACGGTTGGATCGCAGGA
>CAZQSK010000004.1:49599-69374 GCA_964596245.1 uncultured Gammaproteobacteria bacterium | reverse complement strand
TCTATTCCGGACTCGGACTTCCGATCGTCATGGCGCCGACGGTTGGATCGCAGGAAGACTTCAATCGTAAATGGCTGATGACGGTAAACGCGGGAACCGACCAACTCGACCCGGCGCATACCGGCGAGTGGTTGTTTGATTGGATCAATTCAGGCGGGTTAGCGCGCTTTGCCTGGAACGGCTATATCGAAGCGCCTACGCATGGCGCCTATCGCATTCAAAGCGTGGTAACCGGAGAAAAGATGCAACTCGCTGAACTTCCGCTTATCGTTTAGGCGGCGTCACGCGGTAAATCAAACCGGCGCGATCATCCGAGACATACAACACTCCGTCACGGCCAAAGGTTAAACCGGCCGGACGACCGAGAACGCCCTTATCGTCCAACCAACCGGACAAAAAGTCTTCGTCCCTCACGACCTTCTGACCGTCCAAGACAAAGCGGCGGATCTTATAACCGGTAGGCTCGGTACGATTCCATGAACCGTGATAGGCCACGAGCAAATTCCCCTCGTACTCTTTCGGCCAACCCGCATTTTTCGGTACAAAGACCAAACCCAGCGGCGCGGAATGAGCAGGTAGGTCGATCAAGCTCGGAACTTCAAACGGTTCCATGCATGGATTTCGAATGTAGGTATTCTTATCAAACTGCGTATCGTGGATATTTTTCCCGTAGCAAATCGGCCAGCCGTAATTTTTTCCTTCTTCAAGAATATTGATCTCGTCGGGAGGTAGCTCATCTCCGAGAAAATCGCGTCCCATTTCGGTTGCCCAAATTTTTCCATCCGGGCCATTTGTCAGGAATACGGAGTTTCGCAGACCAACGCTGAATGACTTGAATTCGCTTCCATCAGGCTTTAACGAATATACCGCACCACGACGCTCGTCTTCTTCACGACACACGTCACAAGAAGAACCGATGGACAAAAGAAGACGTCCGTCCGGAATCGTAAGGAGCGTCTTGGACCAATGACGACCACCCGTCGGCAAATCAAGCAGCTTCTTGCGTCCATCAGCTCGCGTATTGATCACATCATAATCATATACCGACACCGCGTTCGATTCGGCAATAAACAGCCTGTTCGTCGCCGTGAACGCCAGGCCATGCGGTTTTGTTAATCCTGCAGCCACCACATTCGTCCCATCGGACACACCGTCTTTATTTGTATCAGGCAAAGCCACGACACGGCCCTGATCAGGAATACTCGCCAACAACACACCACGCGAATCGACTTCGAGCACACGCGGGTTCCCTAAATTCTTTGCAAACAGATTGATGGAAAAACCTTTGGGCAAGACAAGCGGCAAATCCGTCTCATTTTTTCCTGGCATTGGCTCGCTCGATGTCGAGGTCGGCTCCGGATTCTCCGGAATCACCTGGCTCAGATCCACTGGCGCGGGTTTGAGAATCGGAACAAAACCACGATACGGCCAAGCGAAGAACAGAAGCACGATAAATCCGATTACGACGACCGAAGCAAAGATACCAAAAAGGCGATTCTTCATATCGCCTTTAGCATACCAAGTTTTACTCAACTAAGGGCAAATCATCCGAACCGCTAGCCTGTACCGCGGTGCCGGGTTGAATCCAGTTTTGAACCAGAAGGCCTACGTCCGCGCGTCCCGGCAAACCAGGAATAAGGTAGGCACAGGCCACGGCTCCTACCACGAAAACGACCATAAATCCGCCGATTACATACAAAAATTGATGCTCGTCCTCAACGACGACAAAGAGCCATTGCTGGATCAGAATGGCGACAACCAAAATGGTGATTGAGATAACAACGGCCCAAACCATAGTTCCTTCAACGTAGCCTATTATGCCGTTTTGTCAAGGGAAAAGACGCCGTTCTCGAAAATAACCTTTCCATCGGCCAAAATGCGGTCCACGGCTGGGAATACATCGACGTGATAACGAGTCTTGGACGGAACCAGACCAGGCTTCTTATACACGCCGTGTTTTTCGCCAAGGGAAAGATGCAAACCGAACACACGTTCAAAGGCCGTGATGTCATTCAGCGGCCGCGAGCGCGAGATGGCGCGATTCAAACCCAAACCGAACTCGCGCACGAGCGGCCGCTCATCAGCCTTAATCTTTTCCATCACCGACACGAACGCCGGTGGCGCATCAGGACCGGCCTCGATCAACCCGTCGCGCACAATTGCGGTGAACGGCTCATAAAACTTCACCATGAAGTCGGCGTCCGCAAAGGCATAGATCTTCACTTCACCATTCACGCGCGCCAAATCACGAGCCTCGGTAAACACTTCGCCGATCGGATATGTGCCGCCAATATTTTCCATTCCCTCATAATTGCCGATATTCAGCTTGGGCTCTTCCATGCCACCTTCCCACGTAAGCGCTGAGTCGCCGCATTCCACGCGAATGGTTTGTGCTTCACTCAAAATCTTTTTCAATCCGAATCCATACGTGTCCAAATACGTTTTTTCAAAACGCAGCGCTTCGATCCACGTCGGCCATTGCTCTTCGGTCATGCGATCAAGGTGCATGTGCTCAATCGTTTTCAATTTGCGATTGAACAACTCAATACGCACGCGAAAATCATTCAAACGAAAACTCGTGGATTGAATCAACACTACGATATCGCCAGGCGTAAGCGCATCTATCGCTTGGCGTACCGGCGTCTCCCCTTCTTTATCAAAGTCGATGAATTGCGCATCCGGAACCGCGAGCTGATAGGCATCAGCGACAATCGAAGATAAGCCCGACTGGCGATCAAATACGACCAATACACGCTCGGTCGGAGCGCGCTTAATGGCTTGGGCCAAAATATCTTTTACATGCACGGCGGCAATAGAAACCAAGGGATTCACGGCCGCTAGAATTACACAAAAAGTGACTACTGTCCAGGATTACTCCCCTTTCTCAGTAACGCATGTTCAAATACATGGGACAATACATCGGCTAAAGCCTTCAAAACCAGGAAGAGCGGTAATGCATTTACAAATGCACCAATGATGATCGTGATGTGCATCGGAATAATACGCGCATACGGATACATCATGACGGTACCGATATTTTGATGATGCGAGTCTTTTGCTTGGTTAAAGAGGAAAGAAAACAGATGGTTGATGAAAAAAAGCACTGAAACCAACACAACCTCTTTCCATTCGGGCGTTCCTCCGGTTCCAAAGATTGGAGTGAAAATGCCAACGATCATGAAAATCAAATACACGAAATGAAAAATGCCGTAGTGGATGGCAAAAAAAGTAGCAAAGAATCCCTTCACCAAAACTTCGGACGCGGTTACGGGGATTTGCTTACCGTTCACTTTAATACCCTCAACGGTAAACTTTTCGAGCTGAAGGATGCGAACAAAATGAAAGATGCCGATCGTGACGCTTTGAATCCAATAAATCCACATGATGGTCGCCAGGTTCCACCCCTCGCGCAAGGCGAAGTAGATCGTGGCAACGTTCAAGGCAAGCAAAACCCAAAGCGACGGGTCTTGCCACCACACATATTTCGACGGCTGAATCATGGGACGAGTGTAGCCTAAAAAGCAAAAACCCCGCCATGGCGGGGGTTATGTAGATTACTCTCCCAAGGTCGGAATAGCCTGTACAACGTACCGACAGCTACCAGTCTTAGTGGAGTTTTGAAGCTCATCTGGGCTTGGCCCATCACCACCAAGGAATCCATAGACACGAAAATCCCGCTCTGGTGAAAGATATACGCTCGTTGAATCTAGCTCGCTTAGAGAATTCGCGGCAATATCATTAGCACCGGCCGGACTCGCCTTAAGAGTTGCAAGATCCTCAGAATCGATCACCAACAAAGCGCGGAAGGGGTTACGGGACCACGCGGAAGCAGTATCTTTCAAAAAAATATCGTATCGAGCTACTGCACGCAGATCCGGCATCGCAGTGCCAGGCCGTACTGTGAACACATTTTCACAGCTGGGCGTCGTTACCACACGGAAGCGATGTTGCTCACTTTGATAAACAACAACATCGGTGATAGTAGGCGCCTTCGCTTTTTCCTCTGTGAGCATTTTCTGGTTTTCCGAGAGCTCATTGCGTAGACGGCTTAACTCAGCATCGGCTACAGCAACCTGCGCGGATTTTGATGACAGCACTGTGAGTTGCCATACGAGGTAACCGATGCCACAGAGCGTAATGAGCGACATCAGTACCAAGATAACGTGCATCGCACTGGGGCCTGATCGCGGAGCCTGCACTGGCAACTGTGTATCCATAAGAAACGCAAAGAATAATTGTAAATCAAAAAAATTATAACATAAACCCCGCCATTGGCGGGGTTTATGTGTGGTGGACGTTGCAGGATTCGAACCTGCGACCTTTCGAATGTGAATCGAACGCTCTAACCAACTGAGCTAAACGTCCATTGAAATGTGGCGGTATCTTATGGAATCCCGTAAGATTTGGCAAGATATGACGCTTCACGAATGGCTTATCCAAGCTGAAAAACAAACCGAAGACGCGAGTTGGCTGGCCACCAAGGCCTTGGGAAGAGATCGAGCATGGATTGCAGCCAATCACCGCATGTCATTGAAGCCAGCTCAAAAGGCTGCCTTAGACCGTCTCTTGAAGCGCCGCCTTGCAGACGAACCTTTGGCTTATATTCTCGGCACCCAACCCTTTTACGGACGTGATTTCATCGTAACCAAAAACACGCTCATCCCACGCCCAGAAACCGAAGACATGGTTACCGAGGCTCTTAAAACAAAGGCTGATGTCTATGTGGATATTGGAACCGGTTCAGGCGCCATGGCCGTGACGCTTGCCGCAGAAACCAAAGCGCAAATCTTTGCCAGCGAAGTCTCAAGTAAGGCATTGGTTGTCGCAAAAAATAATGCGAACACGCTCGCGCCGAAACGCGTGACATTTTTTAGGGGAAGTCTGTTCCACGCGAAGTTAAAACAAGCGCTGAAAGGGAAGAAAAAGATCACTATCGTGGCTAACCTCCCCTATCTTCCACCACATGACAAAAAAATCATGCCTAAGTCGGTTACCAAATACGAACCGCACTCGGCTCTATTCGCGAAGGACGATGGAATGGAGCTCAATAAGAAACTTTTGAAGCAGCTTCCGAAAAACGTGAACATTTTTATAGAGATTGATCCGCCGCAATCAAAAAAGCTCTCGGCTTTTGCCAAGAGCTTGTTCCCATCTGCCAAAATCAAAGTAATTCGTGATCGTTGCGGCCGCGAACGAATCTTGCGAATTCTTGTTTAGCCACCGAAGCCCGCAAAACTCGTGTCATCGGTCGTGACCTGAATCCAGGTGCGGCCGCGCGTGAGAACGAATTCTCCCCCATCAGCCGTTTCGAATCGTAGCGGTTCGCCGGCTGAACGGCGCCAACGCAATACGTACTTCTTTCCATCGCGATAGCCGACCGCTTCGCCGTTACCGGTTGTGCGTACTTTGAGACGACCGACGCTATCGAGCACCTGTTGCTCAGTTTTCATCACAATCACGTTCTCAGACTCGATGGCGGAACCATCACGATCCTTTTGAAGCTGGTTGGCCTGACGGCGCACATACACCCCGCGTTCCTTGTCATACGACCAGGAAACATTGAAGGAGCCACCGTATGTGATCTTGAAGGCGGGTGTATCCCCACGCTCCGTGCTCGAAACCGCATTCTGGAAATGCCAAGCCGCAATGGACTGAGTGCTAGAGGCGACTTTGCGGCCCGTAATCAAATCCATGAGCTCTTTCTTTGTGTAAACGTTATGTGGAGCGGCGCGTCGATTATCACGCCAAAACGTCGTACTGTATGCGAATTCATTCACGTCCGTAAAGCCTGCCAACGTCTTAATCAAATCCAACGCATCCGGACTCCCGCCTACATGAAAATAGGAGGCATTCAGCGAATCAGCCCATTCGACGAAATACGGGCGGGCGCTGCGCACCGGTCCGACTTCTTCAACGGTCGTAGTCGCATCATACAAAGCCATGAACCGTGTGATGCCACCCTCTACCGGAGCCTCGATCACCACACTAGCCTTGGCCAGACCGGAAACCGGACGCGCATCCGGATGGTTTTCAATCATGACAGCGCGCGGCGGCAAGGCCTGTTGACCCAACGGTACGAGCACGCCATCCAAACGGCGCGGCACCATGCGGGCCATTGGCTCAGTTGAAGTTGACTGCGTGGATGGCGTGGCTGTACCGCCTGAACGAATCCGACCTGATACCGCCAACCAGAACAAAGCAGCAGAAATCAAAACTAACAAAACGGCTCCGGCGGCAATATGCCAGCGGAACCGTTCGGCGCGCTTCATCAGCGCCTGAATCTTAGCGAGCAGCTCTTTTTGCATGCTCACAGGATACTCTTTATTTCGCTTCCGGGGCAGCGGCCGCAGCTGCAGCAGCTTCTTCAGCCGCCTTCTTCAAGTCGGCTTCCGACTTCACGGCCGTCACGTCACCAACCTGGCTCTCTTCAAGTTTCTTCAATTCGTCTTCCGTCAACGGACGAGCAACCGTCGCAATCGTAAGCGTCGCATCGTCGAGGAATTCGACACCCTTCGGAGGCGTGATCGAACCCACGGAAATAATGTCGTCGAAGGTCTTAAGGGCGGAGAGGTCGACTTCGATCTCGTGCGGGAGGTTACCCGGCAAACAGCGGACATTGATCTCGTCGAGCGACTTGATCAAGGTACCAGCATCGGCCTTCACGGCATTCGATTCGCCGATGAACTTCAACGGAATGGCGGCTTCCATCTCCTGGTCCATACGAACCTGGTGGAAATCGATGTGACGAGGTTCCATCGTGATCGGATTGACCTGAATCTCCTTGATAACAGCCTTAACCGGAGAAGCCGAATCAACGGTCACATCCACAAGGGATGAGTGGCCGGCGGCCTTGTAGGTCTTGATGAACTCACTGCGGCCGACGCTGATCGGCATCGCATCCACGCCCGAACCGTACATGACGGCCGGCACGCGCATGTCTTTGAGCTCATCTTTTGAGCGCTTGCCCATTTTGGAACGGGACTGCGCGGTGATGGAGTAGTTCATACAAAAATCGAAAAAGTGAGCATACGTTACGGGAAAAACCCTAATACGTCAAGCAGCGGTCGCTTGAGAGCAAAAGAGGCCTGAAAAAGGCCTCTTTTTACCTAATATTGGCTAAATTTTGAGACTTTCTACCAGATCATGGCTCTCCTCTTCCAATAGGACATGGGCGGCAATACATTCGTCGGCACTGATGGGGGTGCGCTCGGAAAGGCGGAGGGCATCCTCGACCTTCTGGTCAGTGACCAAACCGATCGTACTCACATAACCCGTATTCTCTCGCATGAGTGCCATCATCGAGCGCCCGCAAGCGCCGCAGGTGCAGTGAAAGAGCTTCCCGTTGTCTGACTCCCCTAACATCCGAACGGCATCATCCTGATACGCCGTATGACAGAGCGGACACTCCACGATCAAACGAGAAGGAAGGCTCATATATTCCAACAATAGCAGACCGAGCCTTACACATCCAAATTCTTCACGTGCTTGGCATTAGTCTGAATGAATTTCTTGCGCGGCGCCACTTCTGAACCCATCAAGATATCAAAGACTTCGTCGGCTTTTACTGCATCTTCAACTGTGACGAGCTTCATCATGCGTACGGACGGATCCATGGTTGTTTCCCACAATTGTTCTGGGTTCATTTCACCCAAACCCTTGTAACGCTGAATCGCCACGCCACCGACTGTCTTCACAACTTCTTCTTCGGCATCAATCGGTTCCTCAACTTCAGCCTCTTCTGCCTTCCCCTTCTTTGCCTTGGCCTTATCCTTGTCTTCTTTCATCTTGATGAAATCCTCCACCAACGCATCACGCTCTTCATCGCTGTAAGCGTATTTCACGTTCTTGCCCTTGGCGACGCGAAACAATGGCGGCTGAGCAATATAAATATGTCCATTGTTGATGAGCTGCGGGAAGTAGCGATAGAACAACGTCAGCAACAACGTACGGATATGAGCTCCGTCCACGTCGGCGTCGGTCATGATCACAATTTTGTGATAGCGCAACTTGCTCATGTCGAACATTTCGCCGACATTCGTACCAAGCGCGATCACCAAGTTCTTGATCTGCTCGCTTGAAAGCATCTTGTCGAGACGTGCGCGTTCCACGTTCAAGATCTTTCCACGCAAAGGCAGAATCGCTTGAATGTCGCGGTTACGACCCATTTTGGCGGAACCGCCGGCCGAGTCTCCCTCAACAATGAAGAGCTCACAGGCTTCGGGGCTACGATTTGAACAGTCGGCCAATTTGCCCGGAAGCGTCATGCCTTCCAAGGCTCCTTTGCGTAGCACCGTGTCACGGGCAGCACGGGCGGCGGCACGGGCTCGCTGGGCCAAAATACATTTACCGATAATCGCTTCGGCATCCTTCGGGTGTTCTTCCAAGAAGGTGGCAAAAGCCTCACCCATCACGGATTCCACGGCGCCACGCACTTCCGGCGTGCCGAGCTTGCCCTTGGTTTGACCTTCGAATTGCGGTTCCGGATAGCGAATCGAAATCACGCAGGTCATGCCTTCGCGCACATCTTCACCGGACAAGTTATCGTCCTTCTCCTTCAAATACCCCTTGTTGCGGGCATAGGTATTGAGTACACGCGTCAAAGCCGTACGAAAACCCATGACGTGCGTACCACCTTCCGGGTTGATGATGTTGTTGGTGAATGCGTACAACGTTTCCTGAAAATCATCCGTGTACTGCAAACCAACCGACACTTCGGATTTATCAACCTGCTTTTCAACAAAGAAAATGTTGTCGTGCTTCGGCTGCTTCTTGTGGTTGAGATGGCGCACGTATGACTGAACACCACCTTCGAAATAGAAGGCATATACGTCATGCTGACCCTTCTCGCGTTCATCGATCGCAACGAGCTTGATGCCCTTGGTCAGATAACACTGCTGACGATAGTGCTCGACCACGCGCTGATAATCAAAGCGCGTCCCTTCGGTGAAGATGGTCTTGTCAGGCTGGAAAATGATGGTTGTGCCGTGGCGCTTGCTTGTCCCAATTTTCTTCACGTCACCCTTAGGCTTTCCACGAGAATACTCCTGCTTAAACATTCCGCCATCACGCTCAACAATCGCTTCCAAATGCTCTGAAAGGGCGTTGACGACCGATGCACCCACACCGTGCAAACCACCGGAAATCTTATAACCGGAATCCTCACCACCGAATTTACCACCGGCATGAAGGACGGTCATCACGGTTTCCAAGGCGGAAACTTTTGTTTTGGAGTGCTTATCAACCGGAATACCGCGACCGTTATCGGAGACGGACACGCGATCATCTGGCAAAAGCGTGATCACGATTTCATCGGCATGACCGGCCATGGCCTCATCGAACGAGTTGTCCGCGATTTCACGAAGAAGATGAAACAAGCCATCCGGTCCCGTTGAACCGATGTACATGCCCGGGCGCTTACGCACCGGCTCCAGACCCTCGAGAACCGAGATTTGCTCGGCGCCATAGGACCCTCCCTGCTTCTTTTTCTCGTCGTTTTTTGCCATAGCGAATGGCAAGATTTTAGCATGAATCGCTGTCTAAAAACAGAGAGGAAGTCAAGGGAGATACGCGGTGCGTGGTGCGTGATATACTGCCCCCATGCCCGATGATCACATAATCGGTTCCGGCATGTCGGAACAGGAAATGCAGGTTGCCTCCTTTTGGGTGCGTAACCGCATTCCCCTTCGCAGTCTCGGCTACGGAGCGCTCGCAACCCTAGGCGCGATTTGCTGGCTCTTTGTGCTTTGGACGCTCTTGGATGCCTATGCGATTTCCTATCCGCGCGAATCGCGCATCCCCCTGCGCATCCTCCAAAACTCACTTGCCGTTGATGGATTGAACGCTACTGCCCCGCGACCCATTCAACCGAGCGAGACCACGGTATTCGAGGCAACCGACGGCCGTCAGGACTTTCTAGTTGAACTCACAAACAACAACCCCCTTTGGTGGGCCGAATTTGATTATCGTTTCGACGCATCAGGCGAGCAGACGCCCATGCGTAAGGGATACATCCTCCCCATGAGCAAACGCTATCTCACGGAGCTCGGATTTAAAGCCCAGACTCGTGGCCGCACCGGTCGCTTGATTGTGGAAAACATTAAGTGGCACCGCGTGGATCCTGCTGCCGTTGATCGCGACTACGCGGCGTATGCGGCAAATCGCCTCCAATTCCGTTTTGACAATCTCAGCTATACGCGAGATCTCACCATTGGCACGCAAACCGTCGGCCAAAGCTCATTCGTATTTGTGAACGAAAGCGCCTACGGCTATTGGGGTGTCGACCTCACGGTTATTCTGTTCCGCGGTTCGACCCCTGTCGGCGTAACGACAATTGAAAAACGCCAAGTGACTCCGGGGGCGCAAATGCCCGTCTCCATCAACTGGTTTGAAAATCTTGCCGGCGTCAGCAAAACCGAAGTCCAAGCCAACGTGAACATTCTTGATTGGAGCAGCTACCTTCCGACCAGCGGTCTGTGATAAGGTCGCCACATGGCGCGCCTTCTTGAGTTATTCCAACGCCTGGACTGGATGTTGCTCGCGGTTGCGGCAACCCTCACGTCCATCGGCTTAGTGGCCATCTACGGCATCGGCATCTCGCAAGAACCGAGCAACCTTTTCCTATTCCAGAAACAGTTTGTGACGGCCATTATCGGATGCGTGGCGATTCTCGGCCTGGTGTTTCTTGATTATCGCCACCTACGCGCCTACGGCTTCGTGATTTACGGCCTCGGCGCCCTCATGTTACTCGCGGTTATTTTCTTTGGTGTTGAGGTGAACGGCACCAAGGGCTGGTTTCGTCTCGGTGCTTTGTCATTCCAGCCGGTTGAACTCGCCAAAATCGCCCTCGCCGCCTATCTCGCCGCGTTTTACGCCAAACGCGGACGCGGACGCTTGTCTTGGACAACGTTCTTGATGGGTGGTGTCGCTACCGGCATCTACGCCATCCTGGTGATGCTGCAGCCGGACTTCGGTTCGGCCATGGTCATCATTTTGATGTGGGGCGCGATTTCCGCCTTTGCCGGACTACCCAAGTGGGCCTGGATCATCATTCCCGCTTTGCTTGTCACGATCGGCGGAACGGTCTGGGAAGTTGGGCTACGTCCGTATCAGCGCGCGCGTATCGAATCGTTTTTGAATCCGGAGTTGGATCCGCGCGGCTCGGGCTATAACGCCATTCAGGCGCGTATCGCGATTGGCTCCGGCGGCGTATTTGGAAAAGGCTTGGGCGAAGGCTCGCAGGCTCGCTTGCGTTTTCTCCCGGCAGCCGCGACCGACTTTATTTTCGCCGTGGTCGGCGAAGAACTTGGACTCGTCGGCATTTGTTTCATCTTCGGGTTGTTCCTGATTTTAATCTTCCGCTTCCTGCGCATCGGCTATCAATCGGAAGATGACTTCGCCGCATATCTCCTTGTCGGATTGTCTTCGATTTTCCTGGTTCATCTTTCCGTGAATGCCGGCATGAATTTAGGCTTGCTGCCGATTACAGGTTTACCCATGCCATTTCTCTCCGCCGCCGCCTCCTACATGTTGATCGTCTTCTTGTGTCTTGGCCTGGCACAAAGCGTGGCCGTACGTCGTCGTGGCAGTGTCGCGAAGGAAGCAGGTGTCATGCTATTCGAGACCGAGCAGACATGACATCGATTCCTTCCACTTTTCGGAAACCGATTCGATCCGGCGCCTCATCTTCCAATTTCAACATATCGCCAACCACCAGCGAACGATCCCCGTATTTATCTTTAATTTGATCAATCGCCCGCGAAACCGAACGCTTGCGATCAAAATGGGTAATGAGAGACGTCTGCGTATTTGGTTGTGAGAGCTCAAATAACGTGACGGCCAAAAAATTCACACTTTGCCCATGCCACATCTCCCCAAGAAGTTCGAGCGCCTTTTGAACGATGCTGAGCGAATCGTCCGTTGGTTCGCCGAAACCGCCATGCACAGAACCGCCAGCGCCGTCTTTGCCAGGAGTCCAGAATGGTCCTTGCGGACGCGCACCGCCCAGCTCACGAAATCCAACACTCACCGCTATGCCGGATGCGAGCAAACCCTCGCGACGCATGCGTCGGCTCGCGCGTTCGGTTAGACGCATAAGCGTAGCCGGAATTTTTCCTTCGCGATTCGTAGCCATAGGCACGCAATACGAGTGGCCGATCGATTTTGGAATGCGCTCGCCGGCTTTTTCAATCGTTTCAATGTCTGCGCCTTGAAGTTTTGCCTGAAGATAAAACCCACCAATACCAAAGGCGCGCATGAGATTGGCCGTTGGCGCTGCTTTCACAGCAAGAAGATTTTTGTAGCCAAGTTTTTCCAGACGTCTGCGCATACGCGGGCCAATACCGCACACATCTTCCAAATCCAAACGCGAAAGCACATCATCCAAATTTTCATGCGTGATGATGGTGAGCCCGTCGGGCTTTTTGAGATCAGATGCGGTCTTGGCCAGAAAGCGCGTTGGCGCAATACCGACGGAGCAACGCAACCAATCACCAATCTCATACGTGATGCGGGATTTTACGCGCGACAAAAGAAAAGACGCCTCAGCCGCGTCGCGACACCAACCCGTAAGGTCAATGAACGCCTCATCAATGGAATAATGTTCAACGCGATCTGAAAGTTCATGTAACAGAGAAAAAATGCGCGATGTGACCGCTCGATATTTCGGCGGATCGTTTTGTACAAAACGCGCCGATGGTACGGCCGCTCGCGCATCACGTACCGTCATCCCGACTTTCATGCCCATTTTTTTGGCTTCAACCGACGCCGCAATGACGCAACCGTATTCATGCAAATACGCACACACGCCAACCGGCTGGCCACGCAAAGTCGAATTCGCTTGTTGCTCCACGGAAGCGAAGTACGAATTCATATCCAGATGCGCAATCAATCGCTTGGACGCTGGAAAATGCATACAGAACAGATATAGAACAAAAACAGAACATGGGCAAATAGCAAAAGACCGCCCGAAGGCGGTCTTTGCATGGAGCCGATGGCCGGATTTGAACCGGCGACCTCTGCTTTACGAAAGCATTGCTCTACCAGCTGAGCTACATCGGCCTGGAGCGGGTAAGGAGAATCGAACTCCTCTCTAATGCTTGGGAAGCATTCATAATAGCCACTATACGATACCCGCGTGGCTGGTTTTTGCGCTCTTCCAAGCGCGGGCGATCCTATCAAGACGCGTCCTGGTTGGCAAGACTCTGGAAGCGGATATACCTCACAACATCAGGCTGCTTCAGACGCGCATCAAGCGCCGCATCGAAAGCCGCCTCGTCGCGGGTGTCGCGCAAGCTCTTGGCACGAAGCGCATCTTCCAAAATAGCCGGACGAACGACGTACTGCTTGAAATCCTTTTCATCCCAACCAAACTGGTCGCGTAAAAAAGCCTGCAACTCCCCCGGCTGGGTGGATGTCCCCGCTTGAGCGACGAGCCCGTCATAGGCGCGCTCCACATCAAGCGTGGTTGCGACGAGATCCGCCGATGCGGCCATCTCATCAATCGCCGCGATACGAATAGCCCGATCAAGCGAAGCGGCTCGCTCGCGATCCCCGATCTCCCCACTCAAACCCTGAGCGGCAGCCGCTGGCCCCGAAAGGAACACGCGCTGCGCTCCCACGTGCTTCACATAATCCGCATACGAAACGTTGAAACGACCGACTCGCGCCGCAGGCAAACCCGTCGCCTTCGCCACCGAGACGACGAAGGACGATTCAGACTTAGCCACGTACACGCTTCCCAAAAAGGACCCAAGCAAAACCGCCAACACGATCACCACCGAGGTGACGATCAAAACCAATCGCGGATTCATCGAATAGAGACGTGCAGCCATAGCTTAGTTGGTTGGTTTAAAGAAATAGTCTAACCACTTGCGGGGATTGGAACGCGTATCAACGGAAACCGTTGCCGCGACGGGCAATCCAACATCACCCAATTCTGCCTCCCACGGTTGCGCTCCCTCGAGCCCCCGCAAAATTACCACACGCTCACCCGGCTTGCGCAAACCAAGACGGGTACGAGCTTCTTTGTCTACCGCTTCCGGCGAGTCGAGACGTGCAATCAATTCGGCGAGCGACAATTTCTTGCCCTCAAGCCGCTCGATTTCCGTTTGCATCTGGCGGATTTCCTGATCCACCTTCCACTCACGATAACTCTCGCGCACCGTAGAAACCCCTACAAGAAGGAACAACGCTCCGCTACCGGCCAAAGCCAGTGGCCAACGCATGGCCCGCAAAGGCGAAGAAGACCTGCTCCGGGAACGCATAGGCCGCAGTATAGCATCAGAGCTCCTTGAGCCTGAATCCGGCATTTTGGCCGTCGCGCAACTTCGCTAAAAGCCCAGCAATACGCTCGGGAGAAGCCACGTATTCGAAACTGGTCGGTACCGCGACTCCCCGCCCCGTTAAACTCAGGCGGCCGGTACGAAAAATCTGGTCCGCGATCCCTTTGCGCTCAACCGTCACACCGATCCCCATCAAAGGCAGCTCGGTTACGGCGCGATTCCACAATCCGCCCTGTCTCACGGACACCACGCGTCGATCGCTGATAAGTAACGCGTTCGCATCCCAAATCAGCAGTGTTTTAAGAGCAATGTACAAGCCAGCGCCTAGCGACAAACTGATGATAACGGCACCAATGAATCCAAGACGCACCAAAGGAAAGAGGAAGAAGAATGGCAAAGCGATCAGAAAAGCGCCACCGAGCAAGCCGGGCACAACCGAAGAGGCATGGCGCCGCACTACGGCCATCAGCCGTTCGCCATCTTCCAGTTGAAGAACTTCGCGCGCTTGCAGCATAGTTAGTGAGGAAGGGCCGCCGTAATTGCTTGCGTAGCGACCGCTACCTCATCCCATGGCAGTTTACGCCCGTTTTGAAGGCAAATCCACGGCTCACAGCCCTTACCAGTCAAAACCACCAAGTCACCGGCTCGCGCCATGGCCATCGCTTTCATAATCGCTTCACGGCGGTCCAAGATACGAAACAAGTTCTGTCCATCGCGTTTTCCACCCGCTACCGCCCCTTGGGCTACCTGGTCGATGATTTCTTGTGGATCATCGTCATACGGATCTTCATTTGTAACGATAACGATATCTGCGTGCTCTGCTGCCATGCGACCTAGAATCGGACGGCGCGCGATATCACGTCCGCCGCCACATGAGCCGAGTACATGAATCACACGCTGACGCTCGATGAGCGCCAACGCTTCATACAAACGACGGAATGATTCCGGCTCCGGAGCGTAATCAACGATCACGGTCCAAGGCTGACCGGCTTCGACGCGCTCAAAGCGACCGGGAATTTTTAGGATCTCCGACAGCTTCACGGCGGCAGCACGCAAATCAACGCCCTCCATCTTGCAAACGGCCAGCGCGGCCATGGCATTTGAAATATTGTATTCTCCCGGCTGATTGAGATGAACTTCAACGCCTTCGACAGTAAAGACAGATCCATCTCCCTTCATGCGGATATCCTCGGCCTGCAATCCTTTCTCTTCCAACACGCTGTACCATTCGACGCGTTCCAGTCCCGGCGTCTCGGCATAATACGTACCGAATTCGCTGTCGGCGTTAATAACCGCCTTCTTTGCAACCTCAAACAAACGGCGCTTCGCTTTCTTGTAGTTCTCAAAACCTCCATGCGCCTCAATGTGCTCGGGCGTGAGGTTTGTGAATACCGCGATATCGTATTTGATGCCGACATGACGATGCTGGATCAATCCCTGTGATGAAGTCTCGATAATCGCGTACTTGCATCCTGCCTTCACCATGTCGCGCAACGTGCGCTGCAAAAAGAAACGACCAGGCATCGTCATCTTCGTTTTATTCAGCCACTCTTTGTCCGCCACCTTCATGATTGCCGTTGTGGTGCACCCGGTTTGATGTCCGGATGCTTCCAACGCCTTGGCGAGATAATAAGAGGTGCTTGTTTTGCCGTTGGTTCCGGTGACCCCGATCACGATCAAATCTTTGGACGGATTTCCGTACGCAAATTGAGCCGCTCGCGCCAACACATAGTGATAGACGCTGACGAGCGGTGCCGGGACAAGAGATTTAAGAAAAGTAATCATGAGGAATACGTTAGCAAAGACACAACGGCAAATGCGATCGCAAGTGACAATGTTCCGACAGCAAACGGTACGAATAACGAGAAACCGGCCAATTTTGCCAAAAGCAGCATACTCACACCGACAACCTGAAGGAACATCTTGATCTTGCCGTAGTTATTGGCGGATGCATAGCGCCCCTGTCGACGGCGATACATGGCTCCTGCGACAATCATTAACTCAATGAGAATGATAGCCAAGGCAAACATGAGGTTAACCTCGCGCGCCACGAAGACCACGACGCAAGAACCAATCAAAAATTTATCCGCAGCCGGATCAGCCATCGTGCCCCACAAGGTAATTTGCTTTCTCAGACGCGCCAGCGTCCCATCGAGCGCATCGGTAAAAGCGGTAAAGAGAAACAACCCAAAAGCCCACGGCCATTGCTGCGTCCACAGCAACCACAGCACGATCGGCGTCAGGATCAATCGAAGGACCGTGAGATGATTCGGACGGACAAAAGACGGGATGAATCGGATGAAGATCGCGCCAAGCAACCGATCATGCGGTGCGAGGACGATATTTTCATTTGTCATCAACATAGCTACCGATGATAAGAATACGGCAATAACCATCGGTTGGCCAATCTAAGGTGTTTTTGCTAGCGTGAAGCTCATGTCACCACGCGTCATCGGCTGGATTGTCATACTCTTCACCGCGGGGGCGGTGATAGGAAATGCGTTTATCGGAGCCAATCCGCTTTTTGCAAAAGCAGCCATTGCCTTTGCTATCATTTATCACGCCACTATTTTTGGCGGACGTTTGAACGGGGGCTCTCAAGGCGTTGGCGCTTTTCTACTCGGGCTTGGCAGCCTACTCGCTTCGCAATCAGTCATTCAGGTTGCTTTTTATTATGCCGGCATGCCGCTTGGCGCCATGACCGACGCGCTCTCGCTTGCCATTTCGCTGTGCGTATTCCAACTCATCCTTCCCTTGGATGAACACGCTCCAGACCGTAGCAACGAACTTGAACCGGTCGCCTGGCCTTGGGTGATCGCCCTTGCACTTCCCGCAGCCATCGCGCTCTTCTTTGTCTTGAAAGGATCGTATGGCGCTGCGACGGAACTTTCCATTCGTACTCCGTGGCCCTTGCTTCCAATTGGTACCTTGGCCGCCATTATTATCTTGGCGATAAGCACCTGGCTTGCCGCTTGGAAATCGCGCTCGATTATTTTTACCGCGATGCTTGCGAGCGCGACGGTCCTCGCCGTGAGCATGATCGCTCCCCTGCTTTATTCGATCGGATTCGGCTTCGACGGCTTCCTCCACCGCGCCAGCGAAAAACTCCTGCTTGAAACCGGTACGCTGTCCCCAAAACCGTTCTATTACATGGGCCAATATGTCCTTGTGACATGGCTTTCGCGCCTGACTGATTTGCCACTGGATCTTTTTGATCGCTTCCTCGTTCCGATTCTCGCCGCGTGCTTACCACTCATTGCCATTCCGTTTTTTAAACGCGATGAAAAAACAGCCATCGCCGCCCTTATCTTGTTTCTTCCGCTATCTGCTTTCGTCGTAACGACGCCGCAATCACTCGCGTATGTCGTCGGTCTTGGAGCCATGCTGCTCGCTTTAAGCAAGCGCCACCCTCTTGCCGCTATCACATGGGCGATTTGGTCGCTAAGCATCCATCCGTTGGCCGGCATGCCGTTCGCCGCTGCTACTCTCGCATTGCTAGCGCCATTCATGTGGCTGCGCTGGCTCCTGGTCGTCGCCGGCATCGTTTCCGTTCCCGCCGCATTCGCCGTCTTGAATACATCGCAGGCATCCGTGAGCTGGGATTTCTCACGTCTGTTTGACGGAGCCGTTTTCTCATCCTTCCTTTCATCACTTCAGCCTCCGCAAAATCGCGTTGCGCTCTGGGCGGATTGGACCGTACTCGCCGTTTTTCTTACGCCGCTGATTGCTTTTGTGAGTGCCATTATTGCCGCGTGGAAAGATCGAGAGCGTCGCGAGATTTGGTTGACATGCATCGCGCTTGCGATTGGTACGGCTTTTGCCGGCTTCATTCTACGCGCCGCCGGCGACTTCGCCTTCCTGATTGATTACGAACGCGGGAACTATGCCGATCGTCTATTCTTCGTCGCGAGTCTTTTCCTCGTACTGCCGGCAGCCATCGGTTTTGCACGCGCCATGGCCGCGAGCTTCATCGGGACATCCCTCACCATTGTGACGCTTTTACTCGGACTTGCCGCTTGGCATGGCGCCTTGGCCTATGCCGCCCTCCCGAGACATGATGCGGCCAATGTAAGCCGTGGCTGGAGCGTGGGCGCCGCTGATGTGGAGGCCGTACGCTGGATTGACCGCGACGCGGGAGACGCCCCTTATACGGTACTCGCCAACCAAAGCGTAAGCGCCGCCGCCGTGCGCGAACTCGGATTCAAACGCTATGCAGATGATGTCTTCTTTTATCCGATTCCCACCGGCGGACCGCTCTATCAGCAATTCTTAGATTCGATGGACGCGCGCTCGAGCACCGACACCATTCGCGAGGCAGGGCGACTCGGTCAAAGCGAGCTCGTGTATGTCGTCTTGAATGACTACTGGTGGAATGCACAAAAAACAGGCGAAACACTTTCAGCGCTCGCCCAAAATGAACAAATGATTCGTAATGGCAAAGTTCGTATCTTTAAATTTGACCTGAAGTAATCAACGGTTCGAAGCGCGCATGATACTCGCGGCCGTCATGCGCTTTTGCCAACTCGTACATCTTAGTTGAGTGATCGCGATAATGATTCGGATCGCGCAAAAATTCGATCGTCTCGATCCACCCATTCACATCATCTTTGGGAACGATGATGCCGGCGCCATTTAACGTTTCCCGCACTCCGCCAACATCTGAAGCGATGACCGGCAAACCAACCGAAGCAGCTTCGAGCAAAACCGTTGGCTGATTTTCCATGATCTGTGAAGGGAACAATAAAATATCCGCCTGACGCATCGCATCCATCACGTCTTCTTGCGAAGCGTCAAACAATTTCTTTACGGAAAGCGAGGCGCGCTCTTCAATCTGCTGCACGACACCCAAACCCTTTTCCTTTGTTCCGCCTACAAACAGCAAACCAAGTCGCTCTCCTGGCGCGCGCAAAGCAAATGCAATCTCCGGCGCAGGATTCGGCAGCACCTCAGCATGCGCCCCAATTAACAATCCTCGACGATGATGCTGCTCAAGCAACCATCCCGTCGGTGAAAGAATCAAATTCGGCATGCCCAAGGCCTTTCGGCGCATGCTGCTCCACATTTTTTGCCAGCGTGTGATCGGCCTTGCATCACGCAAACGACCGGATGGTTCGAACAGCTGCACATCATGCAGTACATGTACCCAACGGATACCGTGACGCTGCACGTATGAAGGCGTACCAAAACCGCAACCGGTGAGGTTGTGCGTCAGCAATACATTCGGCTCCCATTCCAACATTTCTTTCGCTACATTCGCCTGCGGCAACAAATCGGTGAGATGACCGATCAAACGCAAAGGCGCAACCCACTTCAACCAAGGAGATTCCGGACGCCACACGCGCACTTCATGACCGGATGCTTCAAGCATCTGCACCTGCAACTCGGCAATGCGGCTCGCGCCACCCTTTATGGGCGGATAGGCATTCGTTAAGACGGCGATTCGCATACCTCTTTATACACCTTGAGCAGCCCGTCGAGATGCGTTTCCCAGGAAAA
>CAZQSK010000004.1:0-49499 GCA_964596245.1 uncultured Gammaproteobacteria bacterium | reverse complement strand
GGAACGGGGCATCAGACAAAATGCGATGCAATCCCAAAGCCAATTCGGGCACCGAACCAGGTTTTACTAGCAAACCTGTCTCATTATGCTTCACAACCTGTCGCAATCCCGGCAAATCGGATGCGACTACCGGCAAACCACAGGCCTGTGCTTCAAGCGCCACCAATCCAAATGCTTCAGCTGTGTTTGTGGATGGGAATGCAAACACATCGGCGCTGCGATATGCATCAATCGCCGTCGGATCATCCACGCGACCGAGAAAGTGTGTGCGACGATCAATACCCAAGCGACGAGCCTGCTCTTCGTATTGCGGACGCAAATCACCATCACCCACAATCAACAAATGCGTCGCAGGATCAAGTTGCGCCGTTGCCTCCAACAAATTTCCAACACCTTTGAACGCATGTGCCTTATCCAATCCACCCAAAAAGAAAATCGTCGGCGCGTTCTCCGGAACCGCGAAACGCGCGCGTGCAGATGGGCCCGGCGAATAGCGATCAAGATCAACGCCAAATGGAAGCTCGACCACACGACCAGGCTCACTTGTCACAAAAGAAGCGATGGAAGATGAGGCCGCGTAATCAAAAGACGAAACCAGCAGCTTATCCACCTTGTTGATGAGAAACGGTTGCACAAATGCGCGCTCAAGGGCGATCGGAAGCGCTTCGAACAAGCCTTGGGGCTTAGCGTCCATGTGAAAGGTCATCACGATCGGCGGCAATCCATCGGTGGAAAGCAGCATACGATCAATTGTACCGAAATACGGCCAATGCAAATGCAAAATATCAAAATCTTTCACCGCTTCTCGAATCCCCTTCAGCCAAGATGCGTTCCCAATATGCCAGGCCGTGGGCAGATGTTTGATGAATGAGCGCGACTCCCCGCCCTCCGGGACAAAGAGCGTTGCCTCAACCCCGCGTGCGCGAAGACCGGTCACCTCACGAAAGGCAACCGTTCCCATTCCACCCAATGGCGGAACAACGCAACACACGTGAGCCACCTTCATACCCGATCAAGATCTTTCAACGCTTCTTTCTTTACCAGCTCAGTGATGTCACGCTGCAAGCGATGGTGCTGGACGTACAAGTTGAATGTCAGGATAAGCAACACGACAACGGCAAGATACACAGCCAAGTCTGCGCCACGACCGATACCCACGGTATTGGCGATCATGCTCGAAATCTCTGGGCGAATGATCACGATCGCGGCCGCAATCCACACACCGCTCCACGCGAGAGCTTCGCGACGGCTGACCGCCTCCTGACGCGCACGACGCCACGTCAATCCAAACGCCAGTGCGAGTGCGAGTACCAACAAAATTTGGATAAGCATCATAGGGTATTAGGAAAAAGCGCCCACCAACAATTCCCACACAATTTTAAACGCATCGAGCGGCTTCTGACCCTTGGCTAAGGTCTCCGCGCTATAACGAATATGCACGGGTACCTCCATCCAACGAAGCTTCGAGCGGGTTACGAGACGCAAAATCTCGGAACAATGCGCCATACGATCCTGTTTGAAATGAATCTGACGCGCCGCTTCGGCCGTCATCGCGCGCATACCGCTTTGCGGATCAGTTACGCGACGCGGAATGCCAAGCGCAAATGCATTGAATCGCTTCGCGGCCGCAAGCAACATGCGACGTGCAAACGGAATGTGCTTCGTATCAGTTCCAAGAAAACGTGAACCGAACGCCACATCCGCTTCGCCTAGTTTAATCGGCGCAATCAAACTCGGAATGCTGCCGGGATCATGCTGGCCATCCGCATCGATATGCAAGACAATATCGGCTCCCAAGCGCAAAGCAGCCTCGGTTCCCGTGCGAAGGGCCGCTCCCTGTCCGCGATTCAATCCATGACGCAACACCACGACACCGGTCTCTCGCGCTTTTTCGACCGTCCCGTCGGCTGAGCCGTCATCCACCACCACAATCTGATCTACATGCGGTCGAATGCCAGAAATAGCCGCAGCAATGCGGTTTTCTTCGCGAAAAGCAGGCATGACGGCAATTACCTTCATCGAGACTAACCTTAGCGGAATAATCCCAGTTCGTCCAAGCCCCGACCTATTGCCCAAAACTACGGAAACCGGTCAGCAAAGTCTTATTGGCGATGGTGTAATCGATGGCCTTCTTCAAACCTTCATCAAGCGTAACCAATGGAATCCAACCCAGAGCCTCCTTCGCCTTGGAGATATCCGGCAATCCGAGCTGCGTCATAAACAACAACTCGTCTTTAAACGTAATCTTGGACGATGATCCCGTCATCTCAATGATGCGATTTGCGACATCCACAATCGGCACATCAATGTCGCTGCCGATGTTCACCGGACCAACATCTTGCGGCGCATTCATCAACTTGATGAGCCCGTCCACTACATCCGTGACGTAAATCAAGGAAGTTTGAAATGAAGCATCACCAAAAATCTCCAAATCTAAACCGTCGAGCGCATTCGTCACAAAATCCGGAACCATTTGACCATCAAACAGCGGCATACGCGGACCATAGGTGCGGAAAATACGCGCAATGCGCACATCGGTACCATGAACTTGCTTGTAGGTGGCGCAACACGTTTCTGCAAAGCGCTTACCCTCGTCGTAACAGGCGCGCGGACTCAGCACATCGCTTGAACCGGATTCCGTCTCCTTAAACAAATGCCCATCAGCCGGACGCGGACCGTACACCGTCGATGTGGATGCATGCACGAACTTTGCCTTATAACGCACGGCCAAATCCAAGGCATGCTTCATGCCGAGCGAGTTCGCATACAAGGTAGCCATGCGATGCTGCTCAAACTGTTTTGGACTCGTGGGACATGCGAGATGATAGATCTCCTGAATGCCCTGGAACTTCACCTTGAAACGCGCGAGCTCGGGAAACGCTTCCGGATCAAACGGAGAATTAATGTCATGGCGAATGAATTCGAAATCCGGATGGCGCAACAAATGGTCGATATTCGCCTCCTGACTTGTCGCGAAATTATCGAGACAAATGACTCTCCCCTCCTTTAACAAAGCCTCGCACAAATGCGAACCGATAAAACCCGCACCACCGGTGACGAGGACGATCTTTTTATCAAACATGGTTTCTGCCATAAGAAAGTTTCTAGGTTCCAAATGTCCCCGCCAATTGGCGATGCGAACGGGCGTATTCAATCATGCGCTGCAAACCGTCTTCAACACGAACCAAGGGCAACCAACCCAATACTTGTCGCGCCTTGCCGATATCGGGCAAGCCAGCCTCGGATGGAGGATTTGGACTCGCCTCAAAACGCACACGGGACGAACTATCCGTCAGACGAATGATCTGAGCGGCAACCGATGACAAATACTGTTCCTGATCCGAACCCAAATTCACGACCGTAACATCGATCGGCGAATTCATGTGGCGGATCAATCCATCTACGATGTCTGAAACATAACACAATCCAATACGCGCATCCTCGGCAAAAGGCAGGCTTATATCTTTTCCATCCAACGCCGCGTTGATCATATCGGGCAACAAATTTCCGTCAAACAACTTCATGCGCGGACCATAGGTACGGAAAATACGCGCGATTTTAGCATCAACGCCATAGACATCCTGATATGTGTAAAGAATAGCTTCGCTAAAACGCTTACCCTCATCATAGGCTCCATGAGGCGTAAGGTGATCGAGGACGCAGGGATCGGCCTCGGAAATAAAAGCGCGGCCCGCACGCGGTCCATAGAGTGACGACGAGGACGCGTACAAAATCTTCGCTTGGTTAGATACGGCGATATCCAACACATTCTTCACACCGATGGAATTCGTCAGCACCATCGCAATCTTAAAATCTTCAAAGTGACGCTTCGAGATGGGACAAGCCAAGTGATAAATCTCCTGAATCCCCTGGAACTTGATCTTGAACCGATCAAGCTCGGAAAAGTCGTTCAAATCAAACGGCTGAACAATATCGTGATTAATGAATTCGAAATTCGGATTCTGTAAAAGATGCTCGATGTTTGCGACCGAGCTGGTAGAAAAATTGTCCACGCAAATCACATGATTGTCGCGGACCAAGGCATCGCATAAATGCGAACCGATAAAACCGGCACCGCCGGTCACCAAGATGTTCTTTTTGGAAAAGACGGGCTTCTTTCCTGACATGGCGCGATTATATCACGGCCGGCGGGTTCTGTGAGCTACGTCGGCGAAAGGTAAACAATCGATGGGCTACGAAGCTATAGAGCGCGCAGATACCGCCATTCAATACGACAACCAACAAATCGAACAATCCCAACTTTTCAACGCCGACCCAAAACAAGATGGCTTGCAATAATGCCTGCGTCGCAACAACAAAAACGTAGCGCAACATTTGGCCGACATTGTGATCAGGCGCGCGATACGTCCACATGCTTTGCGCCAGATAATTAAAAATCATCGAAACGCCCATGGCGACCAAGTTAAGGATGGTCAAAGGCCCGTCAGGGAATAATACGCGACTCAATAAGGCGTATCCGAGAAAATGGATCAGAAAAGACGCGCCACCCACGATGAGGAATTTGATGAACTTCTTGCCCTCGCGTTGAGCCAACGCTTTTGCGTGATGAATCATGGGAGAAACAACTTGAACCGTGCGAGGATCGCGCTCATGCTCGGCGCCGCATTCCTCGGGCGGAGGGCAGCGACGGCACGTCCGACATTGAGACGGCCACGGCCCATCCCATTTCGCACATACGTAGCCTGTATCGGATCAATCGGGTCGCTGGTCGCGATCAAATGGCTGCGAATTTGCATCGGCGTCCAGTTCGGTCGAAGGGATTTTACCAGAGCCGCCGCGCCGCTTACGAGCGGTGCGGCCAAAGACGTACCGGTTAATCCTGAAATGTACGATGTCGAACTTGCATCCGCGAAGGCAAACGGATGCGCGGCGACTATCTCAAAACCCGGTGCCGAGATGCCAACGCACGTATGCCCGTAATTTGCGTACGGTGCTTTTTGATCAAGCGCATCCGTCGCACTTACGGCAAGGACGTGCTTTGAACCGGCCATGCTACAGGCAGGGTACACCGGCTGATCTTCCAAATCCTCTCCTCGCGTGAACACGTCGCTATTTCCTGCTGCAACCACGACCAAAATCCCCGCATCAGATGCCGCCTTTATCGCACGATCCAAATCATCGTCCGGCTCATATCCAACCAAGCTCAAATTAATGATGTCAGCCTTTTGCGCGATCGCATACTGAACTGCCTTGCGAATACTCGGCACATTTCCAAACCCGGAACCGTCCAACACAACCAAAGGCATGATGCGCGCCTTCCAAGCGATACCCGCCATGCCGATACCGTCATTCCCCCGCGCGGCAATCAACGACGAAACAATCGTCCCATGCGCCAGTGCTTCGTCTGGCTGATTTCGGATGACGATGGGCCGAGTGTCCGCCGTATTGGAAACGAAATTCCACCCGTGTATGTCGTCGACGTACCCGTTCGCATCATCGTCAATCGCATTTCCCGGAATCTCCTTTGTGTTTTTCCAACCCGCCCCCTGCAAGTCCGGATGTTGCAGATCCGTTCCCGCATCCAAGACGGCCACCACCACATCACTTGAGCCGGTTGTTATGTCCCAAGCCTCAGGTGCGTGGACCTGTTTTAAGTACCATTGGCGGGGAAACAAGGGGTCATTTGGGGTGGCGGCGACAGCAGGCAGGGCTCCCAAGCTAAAAAGAGAGCCCAGAAAGGCCGCAATGAAGCGCTTTTTGCTTGCTAGACAGTACATCGGAGCCATTCTACACTCACGCAGGAACCACCGCTATCTCTCTATGACCACAGGACAAACAGCCAAGCGCCTCTTGTTGATTGTCGGCGATCTCGCCGCGTTCCAGCTCGCGCTCTTGCTGACCTTGATCATCCGCTACGGCGAATTTGATCCAGTGCGCTGGGGAATCAATGCGCCGGCGTTTACATTTGTTTCACTGCTTTGGGTGGTGGGTTTTTATGTGGCCGGATTGTATGAACTCTATCTCGTACGCGAGCCACTCAAACTATTCCGTACGTTTTTGGAAGGGATGATCGCGAACCTCGCAATCGCCCTTGCCGTGTTTTATCTGCTGCCGTTTGGATTGGCGCCGCGTGCGATTTTGCTTTTGATGTTCGCATCAAGTTTGTTAATCGGTTACTCCTGGCGTCTGATCGCAGCACGATTTTTGCAAACGGGCTTCACCCGAACGCGCATGCTTTATGTCGGTCCGGCTGAAGAACTTCGCAAAATCGATGAGATGCTGCGTGAAAATCCGATGGGGATTGAAGTCATCGCTGCCATCGCGACTTCAGGCGAATCATATCGCCACAATGAAGTGAAATGGCTCTCGGGAATTCAAGCGCTCACACAAGCGTTGAAAGAGAACAATATCTCGACCATTGTCCTGGGCGTGAAACCGGATGACATCCCGGAACTAAAGGAGGCTCTCTATAAGTCGCTTTTCGCCGGGGTGAACATTTTAGATCGTGCCGAAATCGAGGAAGCGGCAACGGGCCGTATTCCCCTCTCGTTTGTGAGCGAGGCGTGGTTCTTGCACAACTTGCGCGAGTCAGAAAAAGCCTGGTTCGAAGCAGTGAAGCGCATCATCGACATCGCGCTGTCGCTTCCAATCGGACTGATTACGCTCGTACTGTTCCCGTTTGTCGCATTGATCACAAAACTCACATCCCCAGGTCCGGTGCTGTATTCGCATATGCGGGTTGGCAAAGGCGGGAAACTCTTCCGTATTTGGAAATTCCGAAGCATGGCGACGGATGCGGAAAAACACGGCGCTCAATTCACCGCCAATGCCAAGACCGATCCTCGCCTATTTGCGTTCGGTCGCTTCATGCGCCGCGCGCGTATCGATGAGCTGCCACAGGTCTGGAATGTGCTCAAAGGAGATTTGTCTTTCATTGGCCCGCGTCCTGAACGCCCGGAATTCGTTGAGCCGCTGATCGAGCGCATGCCGTATTACGCGTTGCGTCATCTGACGCGTCCGGGCTTGAGTGGCTGGGCACAGGTAAAATTCCTCACGCCGAATGCCAGCATCGACGACAACTTGAAAAAGCTTCAATACGATTTGTACTACATCAAAAACCGTTCTCTTATTCTCGACGCGCTGATCGCTCTCAAAACAATCGGCGTGATGATTAGGCGTCAGGGGACCTAACGGCAATTTTTAAACTGCGCAGAGAACTGATACCCATTTCCAGTGCGAAGCCCCTTACAAGCAATTGAGAAATCTCCAGAGAGATTGAACGGTAAAGAAATTCCACCGCCGCGCCGACCAGGCATCCTTGTCTGGCTGCTATTGATATAGAAAGCTTCAACTCGACAGTCGGTAAGCGTATCCCCAAGTGCGCCTTCTGCGTCTTTAAACAAGAAACTAGTTTTTTCAAATGACGGATACGGAACGCCGTCCCCGATTCCCATCTGCAGTACCGAGCGCTCCCCGGAAAAAAGCACAACATGACTAGAGGACTTGCTACAAGCGGAGATAGCGAATTCACCTAGCGCCTTACCATCCGAAGACGCGACACGCACCGATCCACGCGCACTGCTCGCGATCCCTAAGTTGTACGGATCCGAGTCGGAATAAATAAAAACAAACCAAGTCAGAGGAAGTGCGATCGCCAAAACCAAACAAGCGGTCAAAAGTTGCGACCTGGTTATATCCTTCATGAACAGACTGTATCAAACAACACCTTCTTCTACCAAAATCATCTTCAACCCTTCCGGAAAACGAATCTCGGGCTTCCAACCGATCAACTCGGTTGTTTTTGTATAGTCAGCTTGCGTGTGACGCGCCTCACCTTTTCGGCCTTCGATATATTCTTTCGGTCCGCCAAATTGGTCAGCAATATAATTGATTGTCCATTTCTCCCCTGCTCCGACATTCAAAACTTCACCCGTGCCAACCTTTGAGGAATCCATCGCCAACATATTGGCGCGCACCACATCAAACACATGCGTGAAATCGCGCGACTGTTCGCCATCGCCATGAACGATAAGCGGCTTCCCCTCTTTCTTCTGGCGTTTGAAATGAGAGATGACCGTCACATACGCACCTTCATCAGCCATACGCGGGCCGTATACGTTGAAGTAACGCAACGAAACCGTTTCCATTCCGTAGAAACGATGGAACTGTTCGGCGATCTTTTCTCCGATGTACTTGTGCAACGCGTACGGATTCAATGGATTCGCCGGCATGTCGGGACGCAACGGCAATGTTTCTTGCGCGCCATAGGCGGAAGATGAAGCGCTATACACGACACGTTTTACTTTTGCATCACGGGCAGCCACGAATACATTCAATGTCCCCATCACGTTGGCTTCGGCGGCCGGAATCGGATGTTCGATGGAAAACGGAATGCGCGGCAAGGCGCCGACATGAAACACGCCATCAACGCCGACAAAATGCGGCGCGATCTGATCGAGCTTGGTAAAGTCGGCTTGAAAAAACTCGGCTCCGGTCGGAACGCGCTCGCGCTTGCCGGTAGAGAGGTTATCAATCACGCGCACCTTGTGGCCAGCCTTTAACAGCGCCTCACACAAATGGGAACCGATGAAACCGGCGCCGCCGGTTACGAGATAGGTCGACATAGATTAAGTATCCTTCTTTTTCCAACGAAAATCCACCCACAAACCGGAAATGGCCTGCACCACCTTTTTGAAGTTGTCCCAGCGCAAGGCTTTAGATGGACCCGCCTTCCCTTGCACTTTCACCGGCACTTCGACATACGACTTTTTCTGACGCAACAAGTTCAAAACAATTTCTGCTGAGTACGCAAAGCTGTCGGTTTTTGGAAGCGCGGCACGCAAATCGGCAGAGCGATACACATTGATGCCATTGTAATACTTCATCTTGTGGCCAAAAAGCAGGTTCAATCCATGCGTATAGACGTAAGAAATGACGCGGCGATGCAAGGGACGTACTTCAGGATTTACCGTGTAAGACAAAACCATGTCCGCTTGCCCGATCTTGCTAAAAATCTCAATGAACGATTGCGGATCGTTTTCATTGTCGCCAGGAATCATCACCACGAATTCTTTTGATGCTGCCAACACGCCATTACGGAACTTTTCTCCAAGGCGCTGATATCCATCAACATGAATAGACTTCACGCGCGGGTCAGTTGCTGACATGCGGCGCACGATATCTACGGTTCCGTCGTTTTCCCCGTTCTTATCGAGACAAGTCAAAACCAAAATTTCAAAATCCGTGATTCCAAGCGGCTTTAAGATGCCAAGCACGCCGTGAACAGCCCCTTCGATGTTCTTAGCCTCATTCAAGGCCGGCATCAGTACAGTCAACGAGACGGCCATAGGTTGGCCTGATCGTAACGGCTGGCGGGGAAAAAGAAAAGCCCCGCTTTACGGGACTAGTAGAGGCGCTTGACGAGACCCGCGGCCTGCGCCACGGCGTCGAGCAAGAGCCAGGTCTCGAGATCGAAGGTCAGCTGGTAGACGTCGCGCTGACGCAGCAGCGGCACGAGCGGCTTCACGGTCAGCACCGTGTACTCGCCGAACTGATGCTCGCCACCCATGAGCTCCTTGGGCAGCTCAAGCTCGTTGATCTCGACGATGCCGCCATAGGCCTTGGCGGCCATCATCGAGGGCTGGATGTATGCCTCGTACACCAGCTCGATGTCGTCGCCGGCGACGGCGATGCGCGTCTCCTCGTTGAGCTCTCGAGACATCTCGCCGGCGATGTTGGAAGTATCGGCCTCGCCGCCCGCTGCCTCGAGCAGCTGGCCCGGAAGCGCGATACGGAACTGCTCGACCATCACGACGAACCACTGATCGTGGCGCTTGAAGTACGGCAGCACCTTCGCACCGTGCGGAGCCTGGATGACGGCGCGCTTCGAACGGTAACTCGCCGGCTCCTTGCCCTCGGCCTCGATGCGCACCTGAGCCGAAGCCATGCTGAGCATGACCGTCCTCTTCCCATTTAGGAAGACGTGCTTGCTGTCTGCGGACACGGCGAGCATCTCTGCTGCACGATCGAACTCCGTGTGTGTGAACTTCGCCATCCCCACCTGCCTTTCGTGAACAAAACCTGGCACAAACAAACCGGAAGGTCAAGCCTTGAGAATAAAAAAATCCCGCTTAGCGGGATCAGACGGACGGCGGTCCGCCCAGGGTCTGTCCGGGGCGATCACCCCGGTGCTTGAACGGTCCCCAGCGCTTGGGGCCCTTGGTCGCCTCCTCCGGACGAACGATGCGCGCACCGATCTGCTTGAACAGATCGAGCGCGAGGTTCTCCCACAGGTAGCGGCCGCGTTCGAGCAGGCTCATGCGCATCGGGTAGATGCGCCGGCGATGCATGTCGTTCTTCGCGATCGAGTACAGCCGGAGCAGCGGCGCGGTGATCGACTTGTCCGCGAGGACTTCAGTCGAGAACCACGTCACCGGATCGGTGAACCCGTTCACGAACTTGTTGTAGCTCCCCGCCCACCAGAGGACGATCGTCCCCAGGAGCGCGAGGTTCTGCTGCATCTGCTTCTCCTCGGGGGTGAAGCAGCCCAGCGGCGACTGCGTCTGGTAGCTCTCGTGGAGCGAGTCGTAGTCGCCGTTGAAGTAGCCGTGCTTCTTGGCGTAGTCGCCGAGCTGCGTCCCGGGGTACGGGAAGAAGATCGGGAACTCGCCGAAGCTCACGCCGACTTCCGCGTTGAAGCGGATGCTGTCGAGGTCGTAGTCGATCTGGCGTGCGCGCACGCCCATCGACTGAAGCAGATCGTCCACGAAGACGCGCCGCTCGCTCTCGGTCGATCCGGAGGCCTGCGCCTCCTTCACGCGATCCTCGAGCTTGGCGACCTTCGCCTTGCGCTTCGGATCCACCTCGCGCGCGACGTCGAGGATCAGCTTGAGCTGCTTGTCGTACTCCGCCTGCGGCGCGTCGAGCTTGGGCAGCGTCGGCGCGGGCACGGCGAGGATGGTGTTCGCGAACGTGGGGATGCGCAGCTCGCGGCACGCGGCGAACGCCTTCTTCAGGTCGTCTCCGGTCATGTCACGAATCAGCACATAGTCCCGCACGAAGGCGTTGCCGCTCTCGATGGACATCGTGATCGACGCGATGCCGGCCTGCTTGAGAAGCTTGAGCTTGCGCACGCTCTTCTCGTCGCTGACCTGCTCCGCTCGCACGAGACAATGGAACGGAAGTCCCACCTCGCGGGGGTACACCTCCGCGAACTCTTCGAGCCACGCGTCGTCGGTCTTGTCGAAGACCGGGAACACGTCGTCGTAGAACTTGATGTAGCGCGTGTCCCAGCGCTCCTTGAGCTGCCGGAGCTCGTCGCACAGGCGCTGCACCGAATGGCGCTGCAACACCTTGCCCTTGCCCTCGTACATGTTGTTCCACGCATGCTCGAAGCAGTACGTGCACCGGAACGGACACCCGCGGCCGGCCATCATGGTCCGCTTGTAGCGGTCCTTGAAGGCGGTGCGCGAGTAGATCAGCTCACGATCCATGAACGGCAGATCGTCGAGCGCGACCATGCGCGGGCGCAGGTGGCTGGGCTGGATCTTCCAGCCATCCACCAGGCTTCGCATGAGCACGCGATCGACGTTGCCCTGGGTGACGATGTTGTACACGTCGTCGGGGCTCTCGCCGCGGCTCCACTTCTGGAGCAGCTGAGGCCAGGCCTCGTCGCACTCGCCCACACCCACGGCATCGAACGGCTCACGCCGAATGAGCTGCGGGTAGAACGTGGCGTAGGGACCGCCGATGACCGTCTTCACGGTCGGAGCGGCAGCCTTCACCTGACGGTTGGCCTCGAGGAGCTTCTTGTGCGATCCGGTGATCGCACTGAAGGCCACGATGTCGGGCTTCTTGCGCTTGACGGCGTCGACGACATCCTCGTGCTCGAGCACGACGAGGTCGGTCTCGAAGCCTTCGCGCTTGGCGAGGGCCGACAGGAGCATGATGTTCATCGGCTCCGTCATGTCGCCGTCGTCACGCATGACGAACAGAACGGTCTTGGGCATGCGGCGCCTCCTTATGTTGATTGTTTAGGTCCGCGTGCGAACCCTAGCGTTATTCCTTCTTTTTTTCAAGTCCCAGGGCTTGGAACAAATCCGTGGAGTGAATCTCAACTTCTGGAGTAAAACGGAGCTCGGCTCCAACCTCTTCTAAGACGCGCTTATCCTGCGACAAACCGCTGTCAGGATTCTCGAGTTTTGAACGCTCACTCTCCCCTTTTGTATAGAAATTTGGCTTCACCAAACGGATCAAGCTCCACGGACCCTCCTCTTCATTCAAAACGACATAGTCCACGCTCTCGAGCGCGGCCAACCAACCGAGACGCACATCTTCCGGAAAACGCGGACGGCCCGGACCCTTATTCACAAAACGATCGGCAATCGCACCGACATACACAATGTCACCGAGCTTCTTCGCTTGTTCGAAATAATTAATGTGACCCGGATGCACGAGATCAAAGACACCATGGCAATGCACCACGGTTTTACCTTCGGCCTTTGCTGCCGCGCAAATGGCGGCCATTTCGGTTGGTGTCTTAATTTTATCGGCTCGCAAACGCATAGCCGAAGCCTAGCCCAGGCCTATAAAAAAAGAAAGAACCCCCACGTGGGGGTCTAGATGTCGGTGAGGTCGCGAGCGACCCCGAGTAGATTCTGGAAACCGCCGTCACCGATGAAGTAACACGTGCCGCAGCCGGCCGCATTCCCCGCTTCGATGTCGCGCTTGGAATCGCCGACCACGACTGCCGACGTCAGGTCGAAACCGTGCGTCGCCGCCAGGTCGAGAATCATGCCCGGCTTGGGCTTGCGACAGGCGCAGCCGTCCGCGTCGCCGTGCGGGCAGATACGCGAGCCCTCCACTCGCACACCTTCCGCTTCCATGAGCGCGATGACTGACGCATGCAAGCGCTCAGCCTCCTCCAGAGTGATGAGACCCTTGGAGACGCACTTCTGGTTCGAGAAGATGAACAGGCGGAAGCCGGACTTGGCCAGCAAACGCAACGCATCTCCGACACCCGCATCGAGCACGACCTGATCGTCGCGCAAAATGTACTCGTCGGTAGCGAGCTTGGGCGTGAGTACGCCGTCGCGATCGAGAATGATGGCTCGTCCCGTCATACGCCTCCCTTGTGATAGCCGAAGATGCTGTGCTCGAGGATGGCGTGCAGGATGACCTGATGCCCGTTCTCCGCGTAGCCGTACATCGTCGTGCCGGTGTCGAGCCAGATGTTGATGTTGCCCTGCTTGCGCAAAGCGTTGTCGGGCTTGAAGGCCGAGAGAGTCAGCGTGAACATCCCCATCTCCTTGGCTTTCTTCGCGGCATTCACGATGTTGGGCGAGTTGCCCGAACTCGAAATGCAGATCGCGAAGTCCTCGGGACGGCCGTACCACTCGAGATTCTGCGCGTAGACATTCTCGTAGCCGAGATCGTTCGCGCCTCCGGTGAGATGCGACGGATCGCTGAAGACGCGCGAGCGCATCTTGCCGTTCTTGGTGTAATCGAACGAGAGGTGGCTGCAAATGCCCTGGCTGCCGCCATTGCCCATCCAGAGCAAGGAGCCGCCGCGTGCATGAGCCATCTTCATCTGTGACTGGATCTGAGCGAGCGCTTCGACCTGCGGAATGGAACGCCCATCCGCATCAGTCGCCTCGAAAGAGGTGGTGATTCGGCCGAGCTCTTCCACGTACTGATCGAAGTACTGCTTGATATCCATAGATTCCTCCGAGGCCTTATATAGCAGCACTCGGAACGGCCGTCTAGGCCATCAGGGTCTTAATAAACTTCTTGAGAGCCGATGGCTCAACGGAGCTACGGTTCCCGACAATTCCAACCGCCAAAGCTCCTACGGCGTTTCCAATAAAACCAACGAGATCCATAGGGAGACCCGCCGCTGCACAAGGCGCCGCCAGAGAGAGGAACGCATCACCGGCACCGACGCGATCAACGACTTTGCCGGACAGGACACGAATCGGGTGTAAAGTTCCGTTTTCATCCAGCGCAAGACAACCCTTGTGTCCTCGCGTAACAATCGCGCGACGCGCCCCAACACGAGCAGCAATTTGCGGCAGCAAGGTCTCGATGGGACTCAAGCGATCACCGGACGCAATACGAATTTCCGGTTCGTCGATACAGAAGAAATCCGCACGCGGATATTTGGTAATGGGATTGAATCCGGTGTTAGCGGCGTTAGTCTGCGTATTCACCGCCAAGAAACGAGACTTGCGCGACAACAAGTCGATGGTGGCCGCGCTCAGCATGCCGTGACCGTAATCCAAAGCGATCACGAAGTCATACTCCGACAAATGCTCTTCAAGCCACGCGCGCAATTCCGCATCCAATTCATCCGGAAGCGGTTCATCATTAAAATGATAGACGGAAAACAATTTGTTCAGAAACGGATCAACATAGCGCGTCTTGCGAATGGTCGGCGCATCCTCGCGATAGAAAAAGCGCGGAATCACATTGTGCTTCAACTTGGAGACGATGAATTCGTCCTGCGGATCTTTACGACCGAGGACGGTCAACATGTCCACCTTCTCGACGAATCCCGCCGTGTGATTCGCGCACGCGACGATACCGCCCGCGAATAACTCGTTATTATCAAAACGGAAGGCGACCAAATTTTCCTTGGCAGACTTCCCCATTGAACGCACATAGCTGTACTCGTCGATGATCGCTTCCCCGATCACGAGCGCCTTCATTTTGCCGACGGAATCGATCGCGGAGATGACATTCTCGTACGGGTGCTTCTTTTGGAACTCCTGCAAGAACAAACGCGTCTCAACCGGAGCAGCGGTCAAATACTGATTGATGAGCTTGCTTGAGCTGAAAACGGGATCATTCGTAAAATGAATGCGCCCCCCATGCGCCTCAAGCGCGCGCTCTTCCTCTTGAAACCCTTCAACCGCTTCCGTGCCGTTCGTGGAAGCCAAATCCGCACCTTTCACGAACACGTCTGGTCGAATCGTCTCAATCGCATTCACGCTAGATGGATGATCGTTGATCGCCACGAAATCGATGCAGCCGATCATCGACAAAGACTTGGCGCGCAAATCTTGCGTGAAGGCCGGGCGATCCGGACCGAGATTCACATGACGATCTGATGTAAGAGTTACCACCAATACATCACCCTCTTTCTTCGCGGATTCAAAATGGAACAAGTGTCCAGGATGCAACAAATCAAAGACGCCGTGACAATGCACGATGCGCTTCCCCTGGGCCTTCAAATCAGCCAAAACCTGGGGTAAGCGGTCAAGTGGCAAAATCTTGTCGCCGGCCATAAGCCGAGCGACTTTAGGACGTTTTGAGGCGCCTGGCAACCCCGTATGCGGCCAGAAGGAAAAGCCATGGCTCTATGGGTAAACGATAACGCGGTTGGCCAACAGGACCACTGGAAACCGCCACATAGTAGGCCACCATGAAAACGCACAATAGAGCCATAGAACGGCTTTCAGGCGTGCCCTTAACCCAAGCCTGCCAAAGACCATACAGAGCCCCCAGATAGACCAAAAGCCAAAAACTCGTACCCAAAAGCAGGAGGGCAGCCTGCTGAGGCATGTTCATCGCAAAGACCTGTAACTTGGATAACGCCCCACTCGAAAGGAATAGGTCAGTTAAATTTGGCTGTTCGCCGGAAGGGATCAAGCTCAAGGCTTCAGCCGGCTGGCGCAATCCATCATTTAAGAATAATGGAATAGTTTTATACGTGTGCCAGATGCCATACTTGATCCAACGGCCTCGAATTTTCTCAGCCGCAAACTGTTTGTACTCTTCTTCAAATTCAAATGACACAGCGCGTACCGGATCTTCATCAATCTTGATGCGACGATAAAAATTATCGTACAAATCCTTCAACGAGGAGCCGTCAGCATAATTTGAAAACAGCAACGCATTCGCATACGCAAAACTGTACGTGCCGATCACCGAGAGTTGCCAGGTGCCAAGTTGAATACGATTACGGATGGACCACGGCGCAACAACAATACCGACACACGCGGCGAACAGCGCAACTTGCGGTAACCACTTACGCCAAGATTTCCATCCGAGAACAATCATGACGATGACAGCCAACGGAACCCATAACAAAATATTGATCGGACGGATCAAAATCGAAAGACCGATCAATGCGCCGCTACCCGCCAAAAAAGTCCAGCGCTTCGCATCCATCCAACGCGTAAAGAAAAAGACAGCGCCCAGAGTCGTGAGCAAGGTAAGCCCGTCCGTCATCAAGGTCGTTGACCAATACAAACGTGTGGGATCAATCGCCAAAAGATACGCGGCAACGAGCGCCGCTTTTTCGTGAAAGCGTTTTACACTTACATAAAGCAGAACCGGACCAAAAGAACAGAGCGATGCCTGCAAAATAAGAACGGCGTACCAATTCCCCATCACGCGATAGGCTGCCGCAATAAACATTGTGTATGCGGGAGTGCGAACCGCATCCGGATACAAAGGCGGTGCATCCGAATACGTAAATGTTCCGTATTGGATGAGATTCAAAGCGTATTTTCGATAAGCCGTATCGTCCCCCGTCATGTCGGTAACACCCAGCCCCCTTTGTCCGGCTGACCAGAAGAAAAAACCGCAGACAATAGCTTGAGCGACACAGGTGACCGTGAACAGGATTGCCAGGGTTTTTCGACTCATGTCGCACAGGGTACGACACCTTGACTTGGCCGCCAATGGCCGCTAGGCTCGCTTTGCCCAAGAAAAACACGAACCTTGGACAGAAAGTGAGAGAAACGTCATGGGCGACCGTACCCGAATCGATGGTCAGAAGCTCGACATGCATCCCGAACGGCTCGCCCAGTGGCGCGCCGGGAAGGACAGCTGGGAGACGGCCAAGGAGATCTACCCGATCTACGTGGAGTTCTCCCCGTACGGGGTGTGCAACCACGAGTGCACGTTCTGCAGCGTGGACTACATCCTGGACCGCAAGGACCACCCGATGCTCCGCTACGACGTCTTCGCACGTACGCTCGAGGACATGGCGAAGCGCGGCGTGCTGAGCGTGATGTTCGCCGGAGCCGGCGAGCCAACGCTCTACCACGACCGTGCCGCGGGCAAGGACCTCGCGGACATCATCGTGCTGTGCGACCAGCTCGGCATCGACACCGCGCTCACCACGAACGCGACCGGGCTCGACGAGGACTTCTGCGAGCGCGCCTTCCAGGCCAAGCGCTTGCGCTGGGTCCGGACGTCGATCAACGCCGGGACGCGCGAAGCCTACGCCAAGATCCACCGCACCAAGGAGACCGACTTCGACAAGGTCGTCGGCAACCTCACCAAGGCGGTGCAGATCCGCAACCGGCTCGGTGCCGGTGTTCAGCTCCTCGGCCAGATCGTCGCGGTTCCCGCGGCGGAGGGCGTCAAGAACCGACGCTCGCTGCAGATCTACCAGGAGTACCCGTCGAACATCGACACCATCGTGCCGCTCGCGCAGCTCCTGCGCGACATCGGCATGGACAACCTGGGCGTGAAGCCCTACAAGCAGCACACGGTCGAGCTCCACGAGAGCGAGGCCGCGTCGCTGGGCGTGACGCGCTCCGACATGTACCACGGCACGTCCTACAAGGGCGGGCAGTGGGAAGAGCTCTTCGACAAGCTGCAGAAGATCGAGACCTCGAAGTTCGAGATCACGATCCGACGCGGTGCGATGAGCCAGCAGGATGCGGAGTGGCGCGGGTACAACACCTGCTTCTCCACGCCGTACTTCTGGGCCTACGTCGAAGCCGACGGACAGCTCTGGGGCTGCTCCGCGCACCTCGGCCGCTACGAAGACGGCAAGGAGGTGACGGGTAACCACATCTTCCGCTTCGGCAGCGTGAACGAGCAGTCGTTCACGGAGCTGTGGCAGGGTGATCGCCGCAAGGCGTGCTGGGAATACACCCAGAAGTCGCCCGCCGAGGGTGGGCTGGACGTCTCCAAGTGCATGAAGGGCTGCCAGATGGACATGCCCAACGTGTACCTGTGGCAGCTCCAGAACCCCGAGCCCACGCGCGCCTTCATCAAGTGAGGCGCGACCCTGCTCTCCATACGGAGAGCTTTTTTTGTATAAAAAAATCCCGCTTAGCGGGATCAGAACGCGCTCGAGATCGCCTCGGTGGCGAACCCGGCCTTGAGATCGTCTGGGATCTCGCGACCGAGGAGCGTGAGCGCCTCGATCACGATCTCCCGCGAACCGGGGTAGAACGCGGTCTCGAGGATCTCGGACATCGGCGTGGGGCACGCCGGGAGTGCGATGCGCTTGGGCGGACCCTTGAGCGCACCGAACGCGTGCTCGCTGACGTGGGCCGCGACCTCGGAGGACAGACCGTAGTCCATCCAGCCGGTGTCGGCGACGATGACGCGACCGGTCTTGCGGACCGATGCGAGCACCGTCTCCTTGTCCCACGGACGCACGCTGCGCAGATCGATCACCTCGGCACTGATGCCGAACTTCTCGAGCTGCGCCGCTGCCTGTTCGGCCTCGTACACCATCTGGAGCAGGGCGACGATGGTGACGTCGCTCCCCTCGCGGACGATGCGGGCCTTGCCGAACGGTACCCTGTACGGCTCCTCGGGCACGACCGTCGCCACGGGGTGGCACAGACGATGCTCGAGGAAGATCACGGGCGTGTGGCCGGCAAGCGCCGTCATCAGCATGCCCTTCGCGTCGAACGCGTTGGACGGTGCCACGACGTGCATGCCGGGAAAGTGCCCGAACAGCGACTGGAGGCTCTGCGAGTGCTGACAGCCCTGGCCGCGCGACCGTCCGATGATCGCGCGCGTGACCACCGGCGCCCGCATCTGACCACCGCTCATGTAGCACCACTTGGCCTGCTCGTTGAAGAGCTGACCCATGCACAGCAGCAGGAAGTCGTTGCGCGCGTGCACGTGCAACGGACGCATGCCCGAGAGGGCCGCACCCGTCGCGATGTTGGTGAGCGCCGCCTCCGAGATCGGCGTCTCGAAGACGCGATCCGGGAAGCGCAGGTGCGCGGGCTTGGTGGTCCCGAACACGCCGTTCGCGTCCGTGACATGCAGACCCATGAGGAAGATGTCGTCATCCGCCTCCATCGCCTGCACCGATGCCTCGGCCACCGCCTCCGTGTACTTCAGGCGGCGACCCACGGTGGGACGCGCCGGCTCGGCGACGTCGGGAAGCTCGTCCCCGACCCCGCGCATGAGATCCGCCACCTTCGGTACCGGGCTCTCCTCGGCGAACTCGAACGCGGCGCTGACCTCTCGGCCGACCTCCGGAATGAGGTCGTACGCCTGGCTCGCGATGCCGCGCTTCTCAAGATCGACGATGCAGCGATCGAGCGGATCGCGGGCCTGCCAGTGCAGCAGCTCCGCGGGATCACGCTTCATGATCGCCGTGTTGTGCTCGACGTGCTCGCGCCAGCGGTACGTCGTGGCTTCGATGAGGGTCGGACCGCCACCCTTACGGGCGCGCGCCACGGCCTCACCGGCCACGCGGTACATCTCGACCACGTCGTTGCCGTCGACGCGAACGCCGGGCATGCCGTAGCCGACCGCGCGCTCCACGATCGGAACGCACTGACGCTCCTCGAGGCGCGTCATGGTCGAGTACTGGTTGTTCTCGCAGAGGAAGATCACGGGCAGCTTGCGCAGCGCCGCGAAGTTCATGCTCTCGTGGAAGATGCCGCCTTCCGGTCCTGCATCGCCGAAGAAGGCGACGCCGACGTGGGGCTGCTTGCGCAGCTGGAAGGCCAGCGCCGCGCCGACCGGCAACGGCAGCGAGCCGTCGACGATGGCCGACGCGCCGTACATGCCGCGGCTGACGTCGATGAGGTGCATGGAGCCGCCGCGCCCGTGGGCGCAGCCCGTCTCCTTGCCGTACATCTCCGCGATCATCGCGCGCATGTCCCCGCCCTTGGCGAGGTAGTGCGCGTGGTTGCGGTGCGTCGAGTAGACGATGTCCGAGTCGGTGAGGTGGGCGCACATGCCCGCCGCCACCGCCTCCTGTCCGATGGACAGGTGGGTCGGACACTTCATCTTGTCTTCCCCGTAGCGCTCGGCGATGCGCTCCTCGACCCTGCGGATCCGAAGCATCATGCCGTAGAGACTGATCAGAGTTGCGTTGTCCAAGCGTTCTCCTTGGTTAGGAATGTTGTCGATGACCCGGCCTGACGTTAGGCAAAAAGTCTCATTCTGTCAACCGTCCCTTGAAGCCCTTTTTGATCCGTGCTAACACAAATTCGCTCGATCACAATTCAAATAGAAGGAAGGTCCCATGCCTCTCGAAACCGAAGTTCTGATTATCGGTGGAGGCATCGGCGGGCTCTGGCTCCTCGATGATCTCCGACGCGCCGGCTACGACGCGCTCCTCGTCGAGAACCGGGCCCTCGGGACCGGTCAGACCATCGCCGCGCAGGGCATTCTGCATGGCGGTTTCAAGCACGCCTTCGTGGGTCGGGACACCGGTCTCGTGGGCGCGCTCAAGGACATGCCGCCGCTGTGGCGGGAGTGCTTCGCTGACAAGCGGGAACCCACCCTCGGCGAGGTGAAGCTTCGCTCGACACACTGCCTGTGTTGGCGGACGGATTCGATCGTCTCCACGCTCGCGCAGTTCGGCGCTTCGCTTGGACTGCAGACACCGATGGAGAAGATCGCGGACGAGAAGCGTCCCGCTCCCCTCACACGCGTTCCCGGTACGGTGTACCGACTCGACGAGCAAGTTGTGGATCCCCACAGCCTGCTCACGGTGCTCGCGCGTCGCAACAGCCGCGCCATCATCCACGCGAATGTCCGCGCCAAGAATGGAGCCGTCGAGCTCCTGTGTCGCGACAACCGGGTGCAGTTCATGCGACCCAAGCGCATCGTGCTCACGGCGGGCGCAAGCAATGCGGAGCTGACGGAGCGATTCATCATTGGCCACTATCACCCGCGTCTGCAACCGCTGCCGATCCTCGTGCTGCGAGGGGATCTGCCCACACTCAACGGCTTCTGCCTCGACGGCACCAAGGCTAAGGCGATCATCACCACACAGCGCTTCTCGGAGCACGACGCGGTGTGGCAGGTCGCAAGCGAAACCGTAAGTCAGACCGCCCTCGGCGGCTTTGCAGACGCGACCATGAGCGAACTCAAGGCCGCGCTCCCCGGCTTCGTCTGGCCCAAGCTCGACAGTCAAGTCAGCGTCACCATGCGTGCCGAGGGTTGGACGAACGGAAACCCGCGTTCGGATGACGTCGTCGTACACACGATGGACAACATCATCGTCGCTTGGCCGACCAAGCTCGTGCTCGCGCCACGCATGAGCGCCAGCGTGATGGCCAAGCTCGATCCGCCGAAGGGAGGCGAGAGCTGGAGCCATTTCCAAGACTGGCCCGAGCCGCCTGTCGCCCCCTTCCCCTGGCTCTAACTCCGCCCCTTGGCGGATTTTTTATTTTAGGCTACGGTCGCGCCACGGAGGTTCACACATGAAGAACGCGCTCTTTCTCGGAGGCTCCAAAGGCCTCGGTCTCGAGATGGCGAAGCTCGCCCTCGCGGCGGACTTCAAGGTCACGATCATGGCACAGACCGCGCTCGCGAGCGCGCTCGTGACGGAGGGAAAGGCCGAAGGCTTCAACCTCTTCCTGGACAAGATGGGGATCAGCCTCGAGCCCCTCGTCTCGTTCGTGGACGGACATCCGGCGTTCGACCTGATCGTCTGGACGGCCGGCATCTACCAGGAGGGCAACGTCCTGGATCAGATCGATCCGGAGTGGCGCTACGACGCTACCAAGATCGAGCGGATGTTCCGCACGCATCTCGAAGGGCCGTCCATCGCGCTCACGACGCTGCTGCGCAAGAACCGGGAGGTCCAGAAGCCCTGCCACCTCGTGGCGGCCGCCTCCAGCACCTCGTACAAGATCCGCGACGGCGAGGGCCTGTACGGCGCCTGCAAGGCCGGCAAGGCCCACCTCGTACGCACGCTCGGCCTCGAGCTGCCGCGTCTCGTGCCCGGCTCCAAGGTCATGCTCGCCCACCCGGGCGGCATGGACACACCCTTCTGGGAGGGCCGAGGCCGCGACACCAGCAAGTTCATGGACCCGGCCGTGGTCGCGTCCATCCTCTGGAAGGAGGTGATGACGCAGCAGATCGCCTACGACGAGCTGCACATCGACCGACAGCCGGACCGCTCGCCGAAGATCTCGCGTGAGATCCGGCCGCCGCAGTCCTGATCCCGTTACGCGGGATTTTTTTATTGCGTAATTAAATCTAACGTCGCTTGCTTGAAACGTTCTCCGTACTCTTGAAAACGGAATTCAACACGATGCTCCCCTGGTGGAATCAAGATTGCTTGGAATCCAAGGTTGGCTTGATAGATGTCGGTTGCAACTCCATCAATACTCGCCATCCAAAACGGATTTGCCGCCTCTTGAAACACGAACCAGCGCCAACCACTCGCCTTGATCGAACCGCGCCATTCACCAGCGCTATACTTTTCTAAGTGAATTGCGTCGGTGGATGAAACACTTGTGATCACGCCCCTTGCAGCTGATGAGGTCGGCGCTTCGATCACGGTCAGCAAGCCTTTCCTATCTTCAATTAAATGAAACGCTGACAAGAACGATTCAGCCTCGGGCTGTGCGATCCATGCAACATGATCAGCCAAATACCAACGCGGCTGAACCCGTGGGGCTTCGTAGATATTGATCGGAATATTCGTATCAGCTTGAACAAATCCATCCACACGCTTCCACACACCACCCAACTCCAGCGGTGACAATACGTGTCGCACATTAAAGAATCCGAGCAAACGCGCAGTGGTTGTCGCAGAGAAGCGCTCTACATCTTTGGACAAAGGATCGTTCACTACTTTTTGATATGCCGCACCCAACACCGCTTCGCGCATCACATGCATGCGTTTCGCGAGCAACGGTTCATTATCAAACAACGCCTCGACACCAAACCAACCGGAAATATTATTTTGCAGAAGATCACGACTCAAGTTCGCCGCCGATTTCTCATCACGGAGATTTACGCGATAGCGATCCTGTAACTCGGCTTGAAACTGATACGGCGCGTACGTGAAGATGCGCGAAAGACCGGCGGCTTGAGTCGAATCAAAAATCGGAACACGCGGACAACCCGTTTGCTTGCAGATGATAGTCGCGCTTTGCGGTTGTTGCGTGAGATAGTCGCGTGATGCTCCCGGGAAAAACGAAATCCAAGGCAACGCGATCGTCACAACTCCCAACGCCAAGCCAGCCAACCACGCGCGCTCAATTTGTTTTGTGCGCAAGAACCAAACCAACCAACCACCTGTGGCCAACCATGAAATAAATGCAATTGTCGTTTGAGTATCGCGGAACGAAAACGTTTTCACGAATCCGCCAACCATCAAACTCACGATGAAAGCGTAGTATTCAGAAGAGCGCGGCAACGCACGACCGACGCCACTGGCAGCTCCGGAAAGCTTTGTCTGCGCGATCGTGGACAACTTCAGCGTCAACCAAGGCGCGGCAATAGTCGCAACCAAAAGACCCAATCCAGCTACAACAATCGCGCCGAGAAGATACCAAGCCCAACGACGCAACTTCGCGCGCTGAATCTTATCCAAATTTCGAATGGCATCAAAAGCCAAACCGATAAACATCGCCAAACCAAAGATCGTGAGAAAGGTCCATTTAAAATGCCAACGGAACCAGGAAAGTACCGGCAGGCGATGAAGTAAGAGAAACAACGGTGAACGAAAACCCATCAACACACCGAACCCGGTCAGAGCGAGCAAAGACCACTTGTCGCGAATGCGGATCTGCTTCCACAAGAACGGAATGAGCATCAGTAAAAGCAAACCAACACTTCCGACAAACAAATCCAAATCATCACCCAATGGAATGTATGGAAGATTCTCCGCGTACGGAATACTGAGACGCGGCAAGAAAGCATGAATGAGATGCGAAGCCGTGAGCGGCATGGATGAAGCGCTGTCTACATCCAAACCCATCGCGCGATGCGAAACCTGAATCGTCCGATACATCGGAACCAGCCACGGCAAAATCACCAACGTGCCCAAAATCAACCCAATGAAGATACGTGCAATGCGACGAATCAAAACTTGCCAAGCCATCGGATAGCCATTCGTTCGCAGTAACCAAAGCGTCGGCACAAAGAACACGCCGCAACCCAACACATAATAAATCAATAACTCAGAGAATCCGGCAACCCAACTCCAGAACGTCAGCGCAGCAATCGCCCACATCCATTCGCTGCGACCCGCAAGCACGCGCTTGCCGGACAAAACCAACAAAGGCAAAACCGGAAACAACGCGGTGAAGACAATTACATCAGTCCAACGCGCAAGAATTCCACCAAGCGAATACGACGCACCCGCCAAAAAAGATGCAGGCTTGGACATGCCCATCTCTCTCGCTGCCGCATACGCAGCGAGCTGCGTAATCACCATCAAACCAAATGTGACCCAGTGATATGCCTCAATGGTCGGCAAAATCCCCAACGCGACGATAAACAATGGATTTAAGAAACCGTTCAACGTTTGGCTTACCGGATATCCGGAGTAGAAATGCGGCCACCAATCAGGTACTTGGTGAAGGGAATACACCAAGGTTTTCTGAATCTCAAAGAAAAAATAATGGAATAGCGGAACATAACGGCCTGCATATAGGCGCCCGCCGAATAGCATCGGAGCATGCAAAAGACCCTGTAAGAGCAGGGTGGCCACCAAAACCCAATACCGTCTCATGGATTGACACATTGCAGAAAAATCGCTAGGAAAGCAATGCCATTGCCCCTTCACCCCCCCCTACAAGGAGGCCTCCGTGAACGTCATCGTTGCGACCATGGACGTGGGAGGTTTCCACGTCATCCATCCCCTCACTATGGCCCTGCGCGCCGACGGACACAATGTCTGCATCTGCGCCGAGGGCAAATCGGTGAACTACTGGCGAAATGCCGGTCAGGAGCCGATGTGGCAGGCAGCACCCGATCTCGAGGGACTCGATGTCCAGCTCGTGATCACCGGTATCGGCTCTCCGCGACCGCTCGCCGAGAACCAGCTTGGGCTGCAGGCCAACCGGCTTCGCATCCCCTTCGTCGCCATCGAGGACTACTGGGCCAAGTGCCTGAACCTCACGGCCAAGCCAGACCTGATCGTGACGCTCGACTCGATCGCGCGGAACATCCTGCGTCAGGACGACCGCTACACCGAGACACGAATGCTCCTCGCCGGGCACCCGCTCGCCAACTACCAGCCCAAACCCGAAGCCGTGGCCTGGGCCGAGAAACTCCGGGACGATAGCAAGACCCCTCTTGTATTCTTCGCGGGTGGCCTCGATGAGACCGAACCGTCGCTCATGCTCATGCTGACCTCTCTCAGAGGAAGCGACTACCGACTAGTGACGCGGATGCATCCGCGTTTCCAGGAGTTCGAAGGGAGGGCGGATCGCGTCGAGATGCTGCTCAAGGGCTTCGGAATCGGCGCTCGCCTCCCCCGCGATTGGCGCGTGCTCCAACCGGAGGGCGCGAGCGGTGATGATCTCGCCGCCGTGTGCGACATCACCGTCAGTCCTGCGGGCACCGCCCTTCTGGTCGCGGCGCTCAAGGGGAAGATCGCGGTCAATGTGGACACTCCCGCATGCGCCGCCGGCCTGCACCGAGCCGGCGTCCCCTACAGCCGCTATCCGGGCTGCGAGGTGGGGATCGCGGCGAATCTCAGCGTCAGCACTTTCGATCTGGTGCGCTGGGCCTACCACGAATACAACAACAAGCTCATCGAAGGGGTACGCAGGTACCGCGCCGAGAGCCCCATGCTCAACACCAAGGAGATCCTGAAGGAGATCCTCACCCTCGTCCGCTGAACAGCGGATTTTTTATTTTCCTGCCGCTTCTCGTGCGTGCGCCACCAATCCTCCCGTGCGACCAAGGATGAACAATGCATCCGCGATTGCATCCGGCCATTTCAAATCCGCACACAATGCGCCGATGGCACCGTCCACATTCAATGGCATCGTTTTTTCTTTTGCGGCAGACAACGCTTCGGCTACTTTCAAAGCAAATTCAAAATGCGGCAAATCCAAAGCCTGATCTTTTGCTACGCGCTGCAACGCAATTGTGCGCGGATCTTTTTCATACACGCGATGACCAAAGCCCAACAAACGATTTCCTACTTTCAATTCATTCGCAACCAACTCTGTCACATCTTGTCCAAGATGTTCACGCAACCAAGTCGCGCAGGCTCCACCTGCATTTCCATGCTTCGTATCCAATACACCGATTCCAGCTGATACGGATTGCGACAATGTTTTTCCGGTTGACGCAGCAAGACGTGTCGCCTGTGCACTTGGAGGTTCGGCACCGTGATCAAGGCTTGCAACAAGACAGGCTTCAAAAATTGCCAACTCGGATTCTTTTCCATCACGTCCAAACCAAGCAAGAAACGTAGCGGCAGCAAAAGAACCACCAATCAAACCGGCAAGCGGCTCGCCGCGCAGCATGTATCCCTCCGGATTTTCCTCACCGATCTTTGTGATATCAGACATATGGCTATTTGGTGAGTTGGATAAATTCGGACATGGTTGAGGCGCACACAACTCCCTTCGCCTTAAGCTTAGCTCGCATCTCTGCAATGGTTGGCTCATTCTCCCCGAGAATAGTCCCGGTATGGCCATACGGCAAGCCACGAGGCAAACGATCCAATGCTTCACCAGCCAAGAAAATCGTCAGTGGTTTTTTGGGTAGATGTCCGGCCAGCAAATGATTAAGGATGGGCTGTCCTGGCTCAACAAAAATAGCGATGCGTTTCACATCCGGATCAGCATCAACCAATTCCATCGCTTCGACCAAACTCGTACCAACAACACTGCCACCGCCCACTGCAATCGCCAAACGGATTCCCAACCCTTCGCGAGAAAACGCAGAAATAATTTCGTTCGTCATTCCTCCAGATGTTGAGAGTACGGCAATATCCCCTTCTTTCAGATGACCGTCAAACGGAGTTTCTCCGCCAAGATAGCTCAGCCGAAATGCAGGAAAACGTAGCAAACCAACAGACGCAGGACCAAGCACACGTGCCTGATGCGAGGCTGCTAAATAACGGATCTCAACCGCATCATGCACCGGAACATTCTCCGTCAAAATATGAATGAATGGGATTCCCGCTTCCATTGCTTCACGCGCGGCACCGAGCACCAACGTCGCAGGAACAACCACACAGCTCACCGAGATTTCCGGGAATTTCTCTCGAGCTTCTTTCACGGTATTAAAAATTGGTCGTCCCTCAACTTCTTGGCCGCCTTTGCCGGGCGTAACTCCTGCAACGACCTTTGTTCCGGACGCAATCATCCAACCCGCCATGCGCGAGCCTTCTTTACCCGTCATACCTTGGATGAGCACGGATGCTCCTTGTGATGGAAACACGCTCATACGTTTTTCATGAGATCCATCAAAACCTGGGCCGATGTTTCGAGATTCGTGTTTGCGCGATGAAACGCGTATGGGATTTTCTTCGCCTCAGCCCAAGCTCGTGTTTCGGCCTCGGCTTCATCGGCACGCGGGCCATCACGACGAACAACAAATGGAATCGATAAACCCGCTTCATCGTATGCGGCACGCACCGCACCAACGGTAGAAGCAATGTCCGTAAAGTTTGCGAACGACCCTGCAACCCACACCGCTTTCAATCCCGGCTTAGAAAAAACCTGCAACGCCGTCTGCTTTGCAAGTTCCGGATCAGGATTGCCGGAAAGCTCCACATAATTAGCCGCTTTACCGCCGGCCAACTCCAACGCATCCAATGCGACAAGGCTCGCACCGCCCCCGGAAAGAATAAGCGCAATATCACCGTTCAAATCAACTTGGCGCACAGATGCTTCATCCTCCAACGTAATCTTTGCATCCAATGCAACAAGCGACCCATCTTCTTTTTCCGCCAGCGGGTTGATCTCCAAACTCGTGATGCGATGCGTGCGCATGCCCTCCATCAACCGCTTGGCGAGTGCGCCAAATTTCTCATCTTGAAATGACGCGAATGGAAAACTCTTGGCCGAAGATACGTCCATTCCCCCCTCACCGACATTCACGCGCCAATCGCCAGCGGCGCGATCCAAATCAATCGATAGAAACCATTCGCGAACATGCGGCACTTCGCTTTCAACCAAAAAGCCACCATCAGGTACGCGGCCCAACACGTTCTCAATTTCTTTCTTTGCGAGTTCAACTTCTTCCAAATTCGCAGCGCGTCTCACCAATCCTGCCTTTCCGCGACCACCGCGCAGCACTTGGGCTTTAACAAAAAAGGGGCCGCTCGAACCTTGTTCAGGCACAGCGATCCCCATTTCTTGCAACAGTCGCTTCCCATCGGCTTCGATCAGGCGCATACCGTTAACTTACCACAATGCCTCGTTGATGTAGTCCTCGTTACGAACAAGCAAGGCTTTAATCTGCTCAGGACCAAGCAATGCATCAATTTGCGAATGGGTCGTGTAATCCTTCACCTCCAAACGGCGAGCGCCCGGATAGTGCTCGAGCTTGATCGGCGTATCCCAACGCGAGTCCACGAATGGCCCGATAATGAACATGTCATCCGTTTCAAGGGCATTCTCCCCTTCTTCGCGACCGAGTAATTTTTCGTACACGCGTTCTCCGATTTGGCGTCCGATATTCTTCACTTCAATCTCCTGAGGGTTCTTTCCAAAGCGCGGCGCGTAGTGCTCAATCACCTGCTTCGCTAAATCGCCAATGCGAATGACGGGCATCTTCAAAATAAATACTTCGCGATCCTGTGTGAGACGCGTGGCCTTAAAGATGAGGCGCACCGCTTCGTCGATCGACATGAAGAAACGCAACATGTCCGGATCAGTGAGCGTGATCGGGGTTCCCTGTTTGATCTGACGTACGAACAACGGAATCACCGAACCACGCGTACCGATGACATTTCCAAAGCGTACGAAACAAAATTTCGTCTGCATTGGTCCCTTATAATGGCTGGAGGTGGTTACCAACTTTTCCGAAAGGAGTTTTGTACAACCAAGCACGCTCGTCGGATCAGCCGCCTTGTCGGTAGAGATACCAACCATTTTTTCAACGCCGTTCTTGAGACATGCTTCGATCACGTTTTGCGTACCGATAACATTTGTCTTCACGGCTTCATGCGGATTATTCTCCGTTCCAATAACGTGCTTGAGTGCGGCGCAATGGAACACGACATCCACGCCGTGCATGGCCTGCTCAAGACGCTTCTCATCACGAATGTCGCCGATCAGCATGCGTAAACGCGAATCATCATTTAAACGCTTCAACAAATAAAACTGCTTCGAGTCATCACGGCTGTATACGCGAACCTGTTTCGGATTGAACGCCAAAAGCTGCTTCACGATCTGTGAGCCGATAGAGCCGGTACCGCCGGTCACTAAAATAGTCTTCCCCTCGAATTCGGGCTTATACATAGCTCAGTTCTGAAGCGCCTTGGTCACGCGCGCGACAATCTCACGGACATCGTCCTGAGTCAAGCCTATGTAGATGGGCAGGGCGATACTGCGGCGACTCACCTTTTCGCTCACCGGAAAGGCACCTTCTTTGTAACCAAACTTCTCGCGATAAAAACCAAACAAGTGAATGGAAGGAAGATACGGCTTTGTCATCACCCCAACCTCTTTCAAACGTCCGATCATGGTATCGCGATCGACGTTTTCCGGAAGCTGAATCACGTACACGAAATAGGTGTGATCGTTTTCAGGAGCAATCCACGGAGTCACGACCCCGACATTTGCATGGGCAAATGCCTCATCGTACCACTTCGCGATTTGCTTGCGTTCCGCGATGAATTGAGGAAGCTTCTTCAATTGCTCGATACCAAGCGCCGCACTCATCTCATCCATGCGATAGTTGTAACCAAGATACTGGTGATCCAGCCATTGCATGTTCTCGGCGCGCCCCTGATTCGCCAAACTCTTACATAATTTGTACACGCGTTCTTCATTCGTGACGATCATGCCGCCTTCACCGGTGGTCATCTGCTTGTTTGGATAGAACGCAAACACCGCGCTTTGTCCGAGTGTTCCGGCCTTTGCTCCGTTACGTGAGGCGAGCACGGATTCGCAGGCATCTTCGATCACAATCAAGTTGCGACGCTTGGCAATCTCCATCACTTTTTCCATGTCGCACATTTGTCCAAAGATGTGCACGACAAGAATAGCCTTGGTCTTTTCCGTGATCGCCGCCTCGATAAGCGACGCGTCCATATTGCCAGTACGCTCTTCGATATCGACGAACACCGGGGTCGCACCGACGAACATCACGCTATTGGAGGACGCGACAAAAGAAAACGGACTGGTAATCACTTCATCCCCAGGACCGATTCCGGCCGCAAGCATGGTCAGATGCAAACCGGACGTTCCGCTATTCACCGAACAGGCATACTTCGTGCCGATGGCTTCGGCGAACATTTTTTCAAATTCCGTATGCTTCGGACCAAGACTCAAATACCCGGAGCGCAAAACATCGAGCACCGCTTGCTCTTCCTCTTTGCCGATATGCGGTAAACTTACGGGATAAGTCTTCATAGCGAGCGGACAACTTTAGCTGGAACACCGTACGCAACACTGTTAGCAGGAATATCTTTATTCACAAATGAACAAGCGCCGATCACGGAGTTCTCGCCGATCGTGACACCAGGCATCACCACGCTGTGTGATCCGATCTTGCAATTCTTTTTCAGCGTCACGGTCCCCTGCTTGTTATCGATGGTGGAAACGGAATAGATGGAACAGTGTGAGCCAATCTGAACTTCATCTTCAATCACCACACCATGCTTGGCGTTGATGTAGGTAAACGCTCCGATGTCGGTTTTCTTGCCCAATGTTAGATTCACGACATTCTGAACAAGCCAATTCCACTTGGTGAGTTTGCCGTCCTCGATTTGAGGCGGCTGCCAGGCATCAAAGCGATCCATAGATAATCACTATACAGGAAAATCAAACGCTTTATTCACAAGCTCGGCCAAATCAAGTTCAGCCAACAAATTCGCGACGCGCTCCCCCGTCTTTCCATCTCCCCACGGACTTTCACGTTTGGCGACGATGGCGCGGAATGCCTGATCACGCAAAGCAAAATCTGCCGCAGCCACGATGGCTTCGATCTCAAGAGCGGCATCCAATACATTTGCCCCTCGCTCGCGACCGGACTGGCGGGTTCCAAGGTTAATAACGGGAACTCCCAAACTAGCGGATTCGATCACCCCAGCGCTGCTATTGCCGATCCACAGGGCACTTTCACGAGCCACGGACAAAAAGTCTGCATGACCCAAATTCGCACGAAAGTGATAACCGGGGCGCGTCCGGAATTCGTTAAATACATCGACCATCTTCGTCCCTCCGGGATCCAAATGCGGATTCACCGCCAACACCTGACGATTCAAACGACCGACCGCCTCAAGCACGATGCGCATCTCTTCTCCGGCTTGCTCAGATGTCTCGGTCGTCGAGTGCTGCGTGACAAAAATCAATTCGCGAGCCGGATCAAGTCCAAGACGTGTGAACAATTCCGCGCGTGAAGGCCATTGCATGTTGTGGATGCGATCCAGCGATGGAGCACCCATGACGCGAATACGATCCGGATGTTCACCGGTGACTCGCAAACGTGTCGCCGCTGACGCAAGGGCGGGCGTATGAAAATGCGCCAAACGACTCACGGCAAAGCGCGCCGCATTGTCGAGCGTCGAAGAAAGCTCTCCACCATGCTGATGAATGACGGGGATGCGCAAATATGTACCGACCAAGGCCGCGATCAACTGTTCGCCGCGATCACCGAGGACAAGAATCGCATCCGGACGCACCTCAATAAAACGTTCAGTCAGTGCCGTATGCAACTCGGCGAGATACCGAGCATGGTGCTCATGCTTGTCACCACGCAAAGGCGCATCAAGCTGAATCGCATCCGGATACGCACGCATCACCTCATCCACGCTACGCGCATGAATGTCTGAAAAATGCTCACCCGCCACAAGAACATCCAACAAAAGTTCGGGATGATTGCGAATCGCATCCAGAATCGGCTGCATCAAACCGAAATCGGCGCGCGATCCGGTGACATATGCGATGCGGCGAGATGACATATGATCCAGTCAGGCACTCCATCCCTCAATATCATCAGCAGAAAGCACAGCATCCGCTGCAATATCGCGAGCCGCGCGCTGCATCAAAACACGATCATACATCTTCGGCAGCAAACCCGTTCCCGGACGCTTGATGGTCAAGTTGGCCGGTGTGAACAATTCACCTGCGCGAACCGGAGCAGATGTCACCAAACTCTTACGTGCAACGGCCATGGTCGCGTATTCGCTGCCATTCGGCTGTTTGATATCACTCCCCATGATTTTTTCCGCCTTACGGATCTGCGAAATCATCTCCTTCAATTCATGCGGTTCAAGCGAACACACGTGATCAGGTCCCGGAAGATGCTTATCCAGCGTAAAATGTTTTTCGATCACGATCGCTCCCATACCAACCGCCATGATCGGAACCTGAATCCCGAGGGTGTGATCTGAATATCCAACCGGCGCACCAAGCGCATCAGCCATGCTCTTCATCGCACGAAGATTCACTTCAGAGATGCGGCACGGATAATTCGATGTGCAGTGCAAGAACACGACATCACGCGCACCTGCCGCTTTCATTACTTCAGCCGCTTCAACCACTTCTTGCATAGTTGCCATGCCTGTACCCAGCAACAGCGGACGACCGTAACGGGCGGCAGAGCGCAGCAACGGAAGGTTCGTCAATTCACCAGAACCAAATTTGATCGCCGGGACACCAAGGCGCATCAAAAAGTCCAAGCTCCCCTGTCCGCTATGCGGCGTGGACATGAACAAGATCCCGCGCTGACGGCAACGCTCAAGCAAGGCTGGATAATCTGTTTCGCGCAACTCAAGCTTCTTCAACATGGCGAGCTGGCTTTCTTCCATCCCAAGGTTCTGCTTTTGATAGTCAGCCATCTCGGCAGACGCGGCTGCCAATTCTTCGGACTTAAACGTTTGGAACTTTACGGCGTCGGCACCGGCATCAGCGGCGACATCGATGAGGCGCAAGGCCATTTCCAAACTGCCATTGTGATTCACGCCAGCTTCCGCAATAACAAAAACCGGTTGGCCCTCGCCAACCAGGTGTTTTCCGATCTGAATCGGCACACGCGGGCTGTCGGACAATGGCATATTTATGCGTTTTTCTTACCCGATTTCTCCAAAAAATACAAGGCTTCGAGGTTCTTTCGATCTTCGGCAAAGGAATAGGGCCACGGGCGTACACCGGCTATCGCATCCAAGAACGTTTTCATCTCTTCAATATACATGTCCTCGGCCGTGACATATCCCTTTTCTGCCGTACCCATATCAATGGGCACGAGCTCGGTTTGTTTGGTTTGCGTATCAAAAATCGCCAACGTTGGACTCAACAACTCCCAATCAATCGTGCCTTCAGTTCCGATCAGGCGCATACGACGCATCGGCTTACGCGCTAATACATCGACCATGGTGCTGGCCACTACTCCATTCTGATAACGAACCGTCGCAGACAAAAAGTCATCCGCATCCATATCAAGATCGGAAACCTTTCCGATCCAGCCATTTACGGAATCGATTTGTGAACCAGCAAGCCAACTCACCCAAATCTGCTCAAACGGAAACATCTCACGAATAGCACTGGTTTCGCGCTTGGCAAAATACACCTGGCGATAATCTTCCCACGGATGCCAATCCGGAAGGTATTGCCCCATGTGGTGCTGCAATGCGAGTACTTTTCCGATGCGTCCGCTCTCAATCTGACGCTTCATCTCCTTAATCGGAGCGTAAAATCGATAAGAGCACGATGGCGCACGGATAACACCATCATCCGTCGGTGCCGCCATCGCCTCATCATATCCATCGTCGCTGGTCGTCACTTCAACAAAGAAATGTTTTTTCTCATTCAGCGCCTTGCGAATGTAATCGCCATGCTTGTTTGGCGGCGTTGAGATAACGATCACGTCGTATTGGTCAGACGGAAGCACTGAAAGATCACCAACCGTTTTGATGGCATGTTTCTCTTCGGTTTCTTTGCGACGGTCTTCGGACAAATCAAATCCGACGATATCCGTAACGCCGTTCGCCAAAAGATTGCGCACGCGGCGCTTACCCATTGAACCAAGACCGATCACGAGAACACGCAGCATACCTAGTTGTATTTACGGAATACCGGCTTGCACGGATTCCCGATCAGCAAGTTGGCTGCGTTCCCATCATCCAATGCGTTGCGATACACGCCCATCACTTCGTCGAACACGCCAAGCGTTCGATGGATTTCTTTTTCTCCATGCGCCATGGAGATGGCAAAGTAGCCCTGGAACAAAATGCCGCGCTTCACAACTTCCTGAAGAAAGAACGTGCGCAACACCGGATCCATCACGCCTTCACGATTCTTAATACCAAGACTCAAGTTCGGAGCAAAACCAACCACATCCACAACTCCCGTGAGGCCATGTTTCTTGGAAATCTCGGTCAAACCATCAGCCAACATTTTCCCGAGGCGCCAGAACTGGCCCGGCACATCTTCGCGTTCCATGATATTAATTGCGGCTTGCGCAGCAGCAATCGAAACCGTTTCTGCCCCATGTGTGGTTGAAATCAGGAACACGCGTTCGCGACCATGTTCAAGTCCACCAAGCTCCATAATGTCTTTGCGGCCACCAAGCACGGCCATTGAGTAGCCGTTCGCAATTCCTTTTCCGTATGTCACAAGATCCGGCTTGATGTTGTAGCGCTTAGCCACGCCACCCATATCAAAACGAAAGCCCGTGATCATTTCATCAAGAATGAACACCGCACCATTCTTGGTACACAATTCACGAACACCCTCCAAGAAACCGGCAACCGGTTCAGCCGTGGTAATGCCTTCCATGATCACACACGCGATCTCATTCGGATATTGATCGAACAATGCCTTCAAGCTCGCAAGATCGTTATATTTAAATGTCTTGGTCAAATCCTTGATCTCTTGTGGGATACCCGAATCTGCCGGAGTGGTTCCGATGAACCAGTCGTCATAGCTAAAAAACGGGTGGTCGGCACAGCTCACGATGTATTTGCGACCGGTATAGGCGCGAGCGAGCTTAGTAGCCGCCGTCGTAACCGTTGAACCGTTCTTCGCAAACTTCACCATCTCAACGTTCGGCAACAGGTTGATGAGCCGATCAGCAAATTCATACTCACTCACATGAGGGCGGCCAAAGTTTGTACCAAGCTTCATCTGCTTTTTCACGGCACGATTCACTTCACGATTCACGTGGCCCAAACTCACAGAACGCAAACCCATGCACCAGTCGAGGTACTTGTTTCCATCAATACCCCAAACATACGCACCCTTGCCGCGTACAATCGCTTTCGGCGCAACCGCGGGAAACTGGTCATCACCTTTGGAATACGTATGCGCCGCTCCCGGGATAAGAGCGTGGCGTTTTGGTAGTAAATCAAGAATGTTGAACATATTATTTGGAAAAGTTGTTCAATTCGTTCTGAATGCGCTCGAGATTTTCCGCAATCACGCCACCAACTACAAAATCTTCCGGATCATCCAAATCCACTGAGCGCCAACGCGGAATCTCAAATCCAACGAGATTGCCGGCAAGGAATGAACGCTTCTCACGCAACACCGGAACACTGATCAAGTAAATCATGCAGCCATCGAGCTTGTAGGCTTTGGGCAACATCTGACGATTGGTACCGGCCGAGTATCCATCGAACATCACTTCGACTTTGTCGTTTTCATCTTTAGAAAATAATCCATTCTCCGTACGACACATACTCACGAGTGATTCAGCGCCGCGCTTTTCGAACAACTCAACGGCCGCGTCAATATCGGCCGACTGGCGCAACGGCGAAGTCGTCTGCAAAAGCAAAAGATGTGTCGGCTCGTATTTTTCATTGTCGCGCAGATAATCGAGCATGTGGATGACGGCTTCCATCACTGGGCTCTTGTCCCCTGCCATTTCTACGGGACGCAACACCGGCACCTCAGCTCCAGCTGCAAGACAAATGTCAGCAATTTCCTGACTATCCGTCGTCACCACCACGCGGTCCACGTGCTTCGAACCCTTACCGGCCTCAATACTGTGGACGATAAGCGGCTTCCCATTGAACATTTTGATGTTCTTCTTGGGAATACCTTTGCTACCGCCACGGGCAGGAATCAGGGCAAGGATCTTCATATAGATGAATGTCTTACAGGAATCCCACGTTGTTTCAAGTGGGAATGAGCTTTAAACACGGAAATGTCATTAAAATAGAAAAGACTACCGGCTGAAACGGCGGATGCGCCAGCTTCAATACCCAGTGCCAAATCCTCGACTGAACTGCAGCCCCCTGAGGCAATAACCGGGATACTAACAGCTTCGGAAACACGCTTGATCGCCTCCAAGTCATAGCCCGTCATCATTCCGTCGCGTTCGATAGACGTGATAAGCAATTCTCCGGCTCCGGCTTTTTCCATTTCTTTTGCAACATCCAACAAATCGCGTCCCGTCGCTTTTGTGCCGCCATGTGTATAGACCTTCCAGCTATCTCCTTCTTTTTTGAAATCCAATGAAACGGTGATCGTAGAACGTCCGTAGCGCTCTGCAATCTCGGTCACCAAAGCCGGACGCTCAACTGCCGCACTATTCACAACCACCTTGTCAGCGCCGTGACGCAACAAGTCTGTCGCATCTTCGATGGTGCGCACGCCGCCGCCAGCAGCAAGCGGCATGAAACACTCTTCTGCCACGCGACGAAGTATATCGGTGAATGTTTTGCGTCCTTCATTTGTCGCTGCTATGTCCAGAAAAACCAGCTCATCGGCGAATTGCGCATCATAAATCTTTGCTTGCGTTGTCGGCGAACCAACATCACGCGGATTTCCAAACTCTCGCGTCTTGATCAGACGACCTTCTTTAAGCAACAGAATCGGAATCAAGCGGCGCTTCCACATATTACGGATTCCATTTAAGAAAATTCTCCAACAACTTCAAACCAATCTCCTGACTTTTCTCAGGATGAAACTGCGTCGCGAATATGTTGTCACGCCCGACGGCTGCCGTTACCTCCCCGCCATATTCCGTTACCCCAACCACATCAGCCGCATCCGCGGGACGGAATGCAAAACTGTGCACGAAATATACATCGCTTCCGTTTGGAATTCCTTTCAACAATGGATGCTCGCGCTTGATCTCCAGATTATTCCAACCGATATGCGGTACTTTCAATCCGCTTGATTCATCCAAGCGACGCACTACACCCTTCATCCAACCCAAACCCTGATGCGTTCCGTATTCGTCGCTTTCTTCGGCGAGTAATTGCATTCCGAGACAAATACCGAGAAATGGTACGCGGCGATCAAACACAGCCGCGCGCATCGGCTCAATCAACCCGGATGATGCTAAGCGTTGCATCCCATCACCAAAAGCGCCGACACCCGGCAAAATCAAGCGCTCGGCTTCGGCGATTGTCTTTGGGTCATTACTGATCATCGCTTGACCACCACAAGCTTCGATGGCCTTGGCCACCGAAAACAAATTTCCCAAGCCGTAATCAACGATCACCACCATACGGCCTATTCAATGTCGTTGTTGATCGTCCAGTCCTTTTGGTCGGGCAATTCTTTTCCGCGCGGGAGCGTGCGCCAATCCGGGAATACATGGGGGCTCACCACATGCTTCGCAGCAATCTGATGGAACTCTTCATCTGTCATGTTCATCGCCTTGAGGAATACATCCAAGCTTGCCGGGCGTTTCCCTTCATACTGCTCGATCAACTTGAACGCCTCTTCGCGAGTCATGCGGCCGTTACGAATGTCGATGGATGCCAAATGCGTCATGCGCGACATGCCGCGCTTGAGAAACTTGAGATAATCCTGAATCCCCTGGAACGCATCTTCGACCTTCTCATACCAATAGCGATCGAATGGGATCCCTTCGACTTCGTCGCCATTCCAGCCAAGTTCAGTACGAATAATTTCGGATTGTTTGCGCGTGTCCCATGGGATGTAGTTACCAAGACAAATTGAGCGATAGCCGATCGCCTTCAAATCCCCGATCTTCGGATATGTGTACGGCTCAAGATCGCGCTGCGTAACTGAACCATCCAAAAATCCGACCATATCTTCGGCCGACATGCCGAGGTTTACCACGCGGTTGAAACGCTTCTCATCTACCTCTTCATTCTGCTCGTAGCTGTAGTAGCTCACGTATTCGGAAGTCGGCTCACCCCAAATCAACAACGGCACCTTGAACTTCACGGCAATATGCATCGGGAATGCGTAGATACCGCAATGTGAATGCCACATGATGTCGCCCTTACGCTCAAGCGAAACGCGCATCAATTTTTTCACCGTCTGCCAATCCGGCTTGAACTTCATGTAATCCACTCCGAGCTTCTTCACCACCTTCTCGGTGTACTTGATGATGTTCGGACGATAGAAGCCGTGATCAAACGAAACAACCAGCGGTTTCAACTTGCACTGGGTCACGAGATACCAAAGAGTGAACGTGCTGTCCTTGCCACCGCTGAACGGCACAATACAGTCGTAAGAACTCTTACCGCGAAAATCGGCAAGCAAGGTATCGAGGTCTTTGCGACGCTCATCCCAATCGATTTTGTTCTGCTTGTACTCGATCTGACGACAGGTGGCGCAAATCCCTTCGGCGTCGAAGGAGATCATGTCCTGTGTCTCGAGCATCATGCATTTGTTACAGCGGCGCATAGGCTAGGCTTCGATGAAATCATGTTTTAGACAAACCATCCAGGTCTGATCATACATCTTCCCATCCATGGGTACCGATGCCGGATCCTCTTTCGTGATGTGAAAACCAATTTTTGGATACGCTTTTAAGCCGCGTTGGTTCTCAGATAAGACACCCAGCCTGACTTCTTTGACCCCCAGATCATCAAACGCATGACGCATCAGACGACTCATCGCTTCGGGACCATATCCAGCTCCCCAAAATGCTTTATCACCGATGAGAATACCGATCGTCGCATGCCCTTCTGCAAGATTGATGGGCTCAAGCTTGGTTGTGCCGATATGCTTGTCGCCATCATTCGTAAAAATCCCATAAAACTCGACATTCGGCTGGCTGAGCTTCTCCTTTATATATTGTCGGATCGATTCAATCGTCGCCGACTTGCTCGCGAGATATTTGTTCACTTCCGGATCATTGATCCAGCCTGCATACGCTTCGCTGGCGTCAGATTCGCTTAACGGACGCAAATACACGCGCTTGGCGCTTTGGCGATATGCGGGATCCGGATAACGCGGCTCAGACACGGGGGCAGTATAGACGTGGGCCCAAAGAACAGGCAATATCAGCCCCAATGAAGGCCTGTCTCTTACTTCAGCGCCGTTTCGCGTATGTTGGCCATGCGCTGGCCTTGGAATTGAAGGAACGTCACGGCTTTACGGACTTCTGCGGCTACGTCTATCAGCGCCAAGGATACGCCTACTTGAAAGGGCAAAAAGACATCAATTATTCGACACTTTTGTTAGATGCTGACATCCACGCCTCTTATAAGGATGAAAAGCTCGACCCCGAGTATTTAAAAAAGCTGGAAGATGAATACGGCTTGCCTTCGATCTGGCCATCACTACAACTTGATCGCGTGTTGATGCATGGCCAGCTCGTACATGAATATCCACATGATCGTTTGGATTACACACATGAGGAGTTGATGCGCTTGTTGCAGGTACATGCAAAAGCCGTGATCGGCATGTTAGAAAAAGAAAAACCCGATGTCGTATTTGCTTCTGTTGTCGGCGCCGTTGGCGGTTGGCTTCTCTATCACGTCGCAAAAAAGAAAGGCATTCGCACCATCATAGTACATCCAGCGCTCATTCCGAATCGCTGGCTCTTAAGCGAAGACTATCGCACATTTAGCTTTGTCGATGACTTGGTAAAAAATCACGCCGATGAATTGCGTGCTTCGTCTTCGTTTGCGTGGGCGAAAGAATATTTGAAAAATTTCCGCGAAGCGCCACGTCCGTACTACTCTGCCGCTGATCCTCGCGTGCAACCCGTCACTCGTGCGCAGCAATTAAAATTCCTCAATCCGGAAAACTCTTTCAAATGGCTGCGCACGTTTAGCGATAGCGTGAAACGTTACTACGCAGACGGTGAACGTCACGATTATGACTGCGTGAGTCCTTGGAATTACTTGGCCGACACTCTGCGTCGCAAACTTCGTAATGTGCGCGGCAACGAAGATCTGTACGATGAACCGGTCACCGGTGAACGTTACGCGTTCTATCCCCTTCACATGGAGCCGGAGATCGCGATTCTCTTGCACGCACCGTCGTATACGAATCAGATTGAGCTCATTCATCACGCCGCACGTTCGCTTCCGCTTCGACACAAATTGTACGTGAAGGAGCATCCGCTCATGGCAGAGTTTCGTCCGCGCGGATTCTATGAAGAGCTTAAAAAGAATCCGAATGTTCGTTTGATTCGTCCGAACAAAACCAGTTTCGAACTGATTCGAAATGCGGAGTTGATTTTCACGATTACGGGCTCGGGTGCATGGGAAGGCGCGCTACTTGGTACGCCGTCCATTAGTTTCGGGCACTGGTTCTACAACACACTTCCCTGTATCCGTTACTGCGATAACTACGAACGATTGCCCGAACTGGTGAAGGAGCAGCTCGAAAATCCCAACATGGACGAAGATCGCATTCTTCTTCAACTGGCCGCCATGTATCAGGATTCAGCCGAGGTGGATGTCGTGAAGGCCTGGACCGAAGCGAAAAACGAAAACGAACGCAGAGAAATCCTGCGCCCGTTGGCGGACAATCTCGCAAAGAAACTCAACGCCCGGTCCTCAACGTAGAGTAGATAGAACGCAGGGTCATATACGGGCCCTGCTTTTTATATAGTCCAGCGATCAACAACACACCGTAATAACACAATCCGAGTATCGGCAGCTGCAAGAACACGATAAACACATCGGACACGCCTTCGCCACGCACACGACGGAACAACATATCAACCGCCAACGTTACGAGGCTGGCGAATGTCACCACAATAAAAGTCGGGAGGAAGCGGCGTACGGGCAGCTGCAACTCGCGACGTGTTTGAAATGCAACGTAGCCAAGCACGATGGTCCACACGAGCACCGTGCCGCCCGCAATACCGTTCATTCCATACAACTGCCAACCAATGGCGATGGCCGGAATTAATAGAATAAGATGGACGACTTGGTTGCGGAAATTGAGGTCTGGACGTCCTTTGGCCGCCAACACGGTCGTCGCTGCGCGTGAGAACGCAAGCGCGAGACTACCGAACGCAAACAGCTTAAGTCCGGGAACAACACCAAGCCAAGGCTGACCGAGAAAGAAAGAGATGACCGCACCGCCCTCGAACAAAAGCAACAAACTGAATGGCAAACCGGTCAACATCATTACATCTAATGTTTTGAAGAATCCTTCGCGGACAAGCTCGGGCTTATCCTGAACGCGTGAAAGAGCAGGAAATCCAACCTTGATAACCACGGAAGAAATTGTATTCGTCACAAAAGCGGGCAAGTCTTTTGCCTTGGAGTACCAACCAAGCTCATGCGACGTAAGCAAGTTACCGACCACCAACTTATCAAGCTGTTGCAAAATGAATTCGAATACATCCTGCAAATAGCTCCAGAAAGTAAACGAACCGAGAATTTTCAAACGCGCGAAGGCAAATGAAAAGCGCGGCCAACCAGGAAGAAAAAAATACGTGGCCGCATTCGCAACAAGGCTAGCTGCCAGCTGCGAAGCAAGCAGCGCCCAGGCCGAACGACTGAAATAGATCGCGACGACGATCGCAACGGTGAAAGAGGCGGCCTGAGAAATCGCATCACGCCAAAATAATTTTTTAAAATCCATCTCGCGCACAAGCAGTACCTGTCGCGGGCTTCCAAGCGCGGGCAAAAAGAGCAGAATACTTCCCACCTGAAGCAACAAAACACCACTCGCATCCAGGTGGAAGAAATCCCCGATCCAAGGGGCCGCCACCAAGAAGCCGACTGTGATCAAGGCACTACGCAACAAATCAAATGTCCAAACCGTATTCAGATACTCTTCAATATCTTCCTTGTGCTGCACCAAGGCATCGCCAAACGGAATGGTAAACGCCTGTGTCGCAAGCGCGATAGCCATGAGCAACACGGCAAACACGCCATAATCAGCCGGCGTGAGGATGCGGGCCAAAATAAAGAACGAAACAAAGGCAAAACCCTTGTTGATGACGACGCTCATCAAGTACCACTTTCCGCCCTGGAGAGAGCGGTAGAAAAGCCCGGGTTTATTCTCGGTTTCCATGACGTCGCTATGGTAACCGGATTTGCCAACCCCGGCCAGTTGACGGGGTCGAAAAAATCCGCAAAGGTGCTCCTACATGACACATGGAAGTTACGACGTTTGCGTCATTGGCGGAGCCGGCCACATCGGCTTGCCGCTTGGAATTGCGTTTGCCCAATTGGGTCTGCGTACCATTCTCCTCGACACGGACCAAACTTCCCTTTTGCGTATTTTGCAAGGCGAATTTCCTTTTATGGAAAAGGACGGCACGGCCGCCCTTCAGGACGCCCTGCGCCGCGGCACGTTGTTTGCCACCACCGATCCGACCGCCATCAGCCAGAGCAGCCACATTGTTTGCGTGATCGGTACCCCGGTCGATGAATTCCTGAACCCAGGATTCCATGTCGTGACTCGCATGCTGGATGGCTATCGCAAACACTTCCGCGACGGCCAGACATTCATCTTGCGCAGTACCGTCTATCCGGGGACAACCATGCGCGTACATGAGTATTTCCGAACGCATGGTTTGAATATCCACGTCGCATTTTGTCCGGAACGCATCGCCGAAGGAAAGGCCCTGGAAGAAATGCGCACCTTGCCGCAAATCGTTGGCACCCTAACGGATGAAGCGTATCGCTCGGTAGAATTGTTGTTCGGGCGTTTAAGTCAGCGTCCACTTATTCGCGTACAACCAACCGAAGCCGAGCTTTCGAAATTGTATTCGAATGCATGGCGTTATATTAAATTCTCCGTCGGCAACCAGTTCTACATGATGGCGGAGCAGAATGGTTTGGATTATCAGAAGATTTTTCATGCCATGACCGACGGCTACGAGCGTAACCGCGACTTGCCATCACCCGGTTTTGCCGCCGGACCGTGTCTCTTGAAGGACACGTTGCAGCTCGCTGCCTTCCACGACAATGCCTTCTTCCTCGGACATGCCGCCATGCTCGCGAATGAAGGGTTACCTAAATTCCTCATCGATAAGGTGAAACGCGAGATGCCATTACGCGACAAAACGATCGGCATCTTGGGCATGGCCTTTAAGGCCGATAATGACGATCCACGCGACAGCCTCTCGTACAAACTCCGAAAGCTGGCACAACTCGAAGCGAAGAATGTGCTCTGCCATGACCCGTTCATCAAAGATGATAGCTTTGTTGATTTGGAGCAGCTTCTACGCGAATCTGACGTGATCATTCTTGCCGCCGCCCACTCGACCTATAAGGCGATTAATCCGGCCGAGTTCCCAAATAAACGCTTTATAGACATCCGCGGCTTCTGGCCAAAGGGCTAGACAAAATCAATGAATTGAGATAAGGCTTCCCGTGCGGAAGCCTTTTTTCATCCGCAGAAAGGACCGGTTCCTTGCTCACCAAATCGGACATCGATGCGCGCTGCAAGATCGTGCTGCCGCTGGCCCAAAAAGTCAGGGATCTGCTCCTGGAAGCGTTCCGGCAGCCGCGCCGCCAAGGCGTGAAGATCAAGGACAAGAACGACCTGCTCACCAGCACGGACTTGGCCTGCGAGAAGCTCATCGTCGAATGCATTCACGGTGCATTCCCGGACGACAAAATCCTCGCCGAAGAATCCCACGAGGGCTCGATTCGGAAAGATGCGGACGCGGAAGCGTTGTGGATCATCGATCCGCTCGACGGCACGAAGAACTTCGTCCGACGCATCCCCAACATCGCCTGCTCCATCGCCTTCGTGACGAACAGCCAGCCGGTCATCGGCTGCGTGATTCGTCCGCTCGAGGACGAGCCGCTGGCGATCAACACCTGCCTACGCTGGCAACGACGCGAACACACAAGCGTCGGATCCCACGTCTCGGCGACGCATGCGCTCACGCACGCCATCATCGGCAACGACTTCCCGAAACGCGCCGGCCAACGAGAGAAGGCTGTCGAGATCGTAGGTCGTCTCGCCAAGGCTGACGTGAGCGCGATTCGCAGCATGGGCTCGGCCACGGCCGACTCGATGCGCGTCGCCCACGGCGAGCTCGATGCCTACTGGCACAGCCGCCTTGCGCCTTGGGACATCGCCGCCTCGGCGTTGTTCGTCCAGTTGGCCGGAGGACGCGTCACGCGTCTCGATGGCTCCACCTGGCACGTGTTCAGCCCGGACATCCTGGCTTCGAACGGCATCTTGCACGACGACTTGCTTAGGGTCATCAACGGTTAGGAGGTTCCATGCGTATCGTGATCAAGGCCAACCTGCAGAAGTGGGCGACGCGCGGGGAAACCCGCGTCCTCGCGAAGCAGCACGGCCTCTCCCTCATCGAGCAGACCTTCGTGAATCCGGTCACCGGCAAGGAAGACCAGTACACGCAGTTCACGAAGAACGAAGGCTTCACCGTGGTGCCCATCACCGCGGACGGCAACGTCGTTCTCATCCGCCAGTTCAAGCAGGCCTCGAACGACTACTTCCTCGAGTTCCCCTGCGGCGTGATGAAGAAGGACGAGGCCGGCACGCAGGGCGCCATGCGCGAGTTGCTCGAGGAGACGGGCTACACCACCGTCCGCACCGTCGAGACCTCGAGCGGCATGATCCACCTCGCGCCCCGCAAGTCGCCCTCGGGCTACCGCACCTACGTCGCGCTCGGCTGCCGGTACACCGGCAACCAGAAGCTCGACCGCGGCGAGGACGCGATCGAGGTGTACGAGGCCACGGTCGACGAGGTCCGCGATCTCATCATCAAGCGGGACATCTGCTCCTGCGAGAGCCGCGACGCCTTCTTCATGGCTCGCGAGCTCGGCTACTTCAACCGCTAAGCAAAGCGGTTTTTTCTTGCTTTTTTAAAGGCTTACGGGTAGTGTTGGGCCGTATGAAAAAGATCCTGATCACAGGCGGCGCGGGATTTATTGGCCTACACTTAGCCAAGCATCTGCTTAAAAATGCAGACAACCAGCTCGTGCTAACCGACAGCCTGACACGAGGTCGCATGGACAAGGATCTGGTTGATTTTCTTGAGGCTAATAAGGATCGCGTGACCTTTGTTCAGGGTGACCTGACGGATGAGAAAACCTGGGAACAATTCAGTAATCAAGGCTTTGATCATCTCTACCACTTGGCGGCCATCAACGGCACCAAGAATTTTTACGAGATGCCGTACAAGACGCTGTACATCAACACCATGACGTTGATTCACGGCATCGAGTGGGCTGGGAAGCAGGAAAAGAAACCGAAGGTGATGTTCACATCATCGAACGAAGCATACGCCGGTGGCTTGAATGCCTTTGGTCAACTTCCGATCCCGACGCCGGAAAAAGTGCCGCTCGTGATCGAAGACGTCTACAATCCGCGCTGGACATATGCGGGAACGAAATTGATCGGCGAACAATTCATGATTTGGGGTGCGAAGCAGCACGACTTCCCGGCCGTGATCGTGCGTCCGCACAATTTTTACGGTCCGCGCGCCGGATACGACCATGTCATTCCGGAATTTTGCGAACGCATCATGAAGAAACTCGACCCATTCACGATCAACGGCGCGGATGACACTCGCACGTTCTGCTACATCGAGGACGCGGTTGAGGCGATGCAGATGATCATGGATCACGAAGTCACGTCCGGAAAAGAAGTGCACACCTTCCATATCGGCGATCGCGAAGAAATCACAATGCGCCAACTTGCCGAACGCATGTTCGAAGTCACAGGGTGGAAGCCGAGCGGCATGACTATCAACTCGTCGCCGGAAGGATCGGTGAAGCGTCGCTTGGCTGACATCACAAAAATCCGCACGATGATCGGCTGGGAACCGCGTATGGGCTTGTCGAAGGGATTGAAGTTGACCTACGACTGGTACGTAGCCAATCCGAAACCGGAAAAAAAGTAAGGTATGATCATCGACTCTTGTCGTTTGTGTGCATCGTCGAAGCTTCGTCTGATCATCGACCTGGACTATCACCCACTCGCTGATACGTTCTTGCCCGAATCCGCACTCAACGAGCCCGAAGCGCACTATCCTTTGCGTGTCATGCAGTGCGTCGACTGTGGTCACGCCTTTTTGCAATATGTTGTCCCGGAAACGGAGCGCTATCAAAAAGTGGATTATAGCTATACCGCAGGCAACTCCCCCGTTTCTGTTAAACACTTTGCCGAAATGGCGGCAGAGATTGTCGCGGATCAATCCATCAACACAAATGATCTTGTGGTTGATGTTGGCGGAAATGACGGCACACTTTTGAAAGCCTTCAAAGAACAAAGCGGTTGCAAGGTTTTGAATGTGGAACCGGCAGGCAATATCGCCAAGATCTCGCAAAGCAATGGAATTGATACTCATAACGGCTTTTTTGATGCAGCGGCTACAGCCAAAATCAAAGCGTTGGGCGGTGCCAAGGCGATCACTGGTACCAATGTCTTTAACCACATCACCGACTTGCCGAGCTTCATGCGCGATGTGAAAGAAGCGCTCACGCCTGACGGAGCATTCGTGTTCGAGGCGCCTTCATTACTTGAACTCGTGAAGCGTTTGGCTTTTGACACGATTTATCTCGAGCATATCTCTTTCTTCGGCATGAAGCCCTTGGTGCGTTTTTTGAAACCGCTTGGTTTGTACGTGCATCGTATTGAAGCGTCGGACTACATGGGCGGATCATTTCGCGTGTACATTAAACAAACACCAAACGAAACAACGGCGGCCAACGACTTCATCGCCTTAGAAGAAGCGGCAAAGCTGTACGAACCGGAAACATACGTAACGTTCATGACGAATGTCCGAAAGTTCCGTTCTGATTTGATGAAAGAACTGTACGACATCAAAGCCAAAGGCGGCGTGATTGTCGGCATCGGTGCAGCCACCAAAGGTAATACACTTCTCAACTACTGTGGAATCAATGGCGGACTTCTCGAATGCGTCACTGATGCGTCTGCCCTCAAGATCGGAAAATACACCCCCGGATCTCATCTTCGCATTGTTCCGGATGCAGATATTCCGAAGAACGCAACGCATGCGCTTATCCTGCCTTGGAATATTGGTAACTTCTTGAAAGAAAAGTTGAAGCACCTAAATCTCGAGTTCATCGTCCCGCACATGGACGGTCAGAACTAGTATGAAAATTGCGCTGTGCACTTCCAAGTTGAACTTTAAGGATGCTGGCGGCTCCGTGCATGATTTCGATTTGAAAGTTCGATTGTTACGCAAACTTGGTGTTGATGCCGTTGCCGTGACATTCCACGGATTAGGCAACAAAGAGATGCACGGCGCGTATCCGGTCGTGGAAACGCAGGTAGAAACAAAAACATTTTTCCACACACAGCGCGATGTCTATCGTTTTTTGAAAGCACATGAAAACGAATATTCGCTTTTTTATGTTGAAGGACAGTTTGCGCCCGGTGCCGGCTTGTATCGTTTGATGGGCGGCAAGCGTCCGGTGCTTGTGTTCTGCAATGTCGAGCTGAGTCCGTGGATTGATTTGGGATTGGCAGACCCAAAAACGAGCATCGTGCGTAAGCTCTTTCTGCATTTTCGCCTGTTGATTGAGAAGCTGATGCATTACACGCTGAGCAATCGCGTTGATTATGCCGTGTTCACCGCTCCCGGTGTAAAAGAAAAGTTTGAATCGCTTTGGTTTTTTCCCAAGCGCTCTGATTTCCTGCCTGACTTGGTATCTGAAGAACATGCAAAGCAATTAGCTGACGAGGGCAGGGCTGAAGCGCAAGTTTTGGTTGCCTCAGTCGCGCGACCAGCCATCTTCACCACAGGCCGTTTTATTCCGGAAAAAGGATTTGATGTCTTTCTGAAAGGTGTGAAGGCTTCCAGTACAAATGGCACATTCTTGATTTCCGGCGACGGTCCGGAGCGTGCCAATTTGGAAAAGATGGCTGACGAACTTGGTGTACGTGATCGTGTACGTTTTCTCGGATGGTTGCCGCGCGCGACGGCGATGGGCCTCATGCGCGAATGTGATCTGATGGTGGTCCCCCGTTGGCGCAAACACCTCACATCCGTTCTCCTACTCGAAGCAATGTCTTTGGGTGCTGCGACCGTTGTTCCTGGCGGCGGGACTATGGCCTGGCTTCAGAACGGCGCGGGTACGACTTTTACCTTTGATGATGGCGAAGACCTTGGAAAAGCCATCGACAAGATGACCACAGCCCCAGAACGCATCGCAAAAGCCAAGATTGATGCACGTAAAACATTTGAAGAAAAATGGGCAGCCGAAGGCCTTGCAAAGAACATGTGGGGTATCATGCAAGAGCTTTTGCAGAAATAATATGTCAATCTTGCTTGTCGGTCACAAGGGGTTTCTAGGCAGCACGATCGCTATCGTTGCCAAGGAGCGCGGAATTGAAATTATTCCGTATGAGGAAGGTGCCACTCCGGAAGGCATAACAACCATCATCAATGCCGCGGCCATGACGGATCCAAAAGCGTGTGAAGCTGATAAAGCCAAAGCACACGCCAGCAACGTAGAACTTGTAGGGCGTTTGCAAAAACTCTCGCACACGATAAATGCCAAACTCATCCAAATCTCTACGGTGTCGGTTTTTCCTTGTACCGAAGGTCCGTATCGCGTTACCGATACGCCAGATCCGAAAAACTACTACAGCCAAACCAAGCTAGAAAGCGAACAACTCTTAAAGGGTGATGCGTCCGCTACCGTTGTTCGTATTAACCTTATTGGCACACATCCACTTGGTGGACGCCAAACATTTTTTGAATTCCTTTTAAACGACTTGAAGGCTGGAAAAACAATCAAAGCCTTTGATGACGTGGTAATGAATCCGCTTTCAACTTGGACAGCCGCGGACTTACTTTTGGACTTCGCTACAAAAGGCACTCCGGCTCCCCTGCTTCATCTTGGTTCCAAAGACATTCTTTCCAAATACGATATCGCTATTGAACTCGTAAAGCATCTAGAATTGCCTATCGATCGCGTCGTGCGTGAGTCGATGCCTGATGATGGAATTCCGAAACCAAAGCGTATGTGGCTTGATGTTTCAGAAACAGAACGTTTACTCGCAAAAGAAATGCCGACACTCAGCGCTGAGGTTGCGAAGGCATTTGAGAAATCGGGTACACATACCAACGGTTAACCTGCTCGCCGCGACCATCAATACCCCACATGGCACGCTCCTGAAGCGTGAACTCCTTAGGCGATACAATCAGATCCAATTTATAGCGATCGGCAAAGTCACGGAGCGGAATCGTAGCAACTTCTTGGTAGTTTGCAGACAATCGTGCGACTTCTCCATCGAGCCAAGCGTCATCTTTACGAATGCTAAATACATCGAACCAGTCACGGAAAAACAGTCCTCGTA
>CAZQSK010000003.1:147378-148915 GCA_964596245.1 uncultured Gammaproteobacteria bacterium | reverse complement strand
GAGCGCAGGGTATCTTCTCGATGCGTGAGCGGCGTCGAGGAGAGGATGCGAACCTTGCTATTGGTCATCGCCTTCATACTTGCGGATACGATACGCGCCCCGTCAGGGGCGCGTCTAGTGGCTTTATCGTTTCGGTTCCGGAGCGACCGCTGGAGCGGCTTCCATTATAAGCGGCATCGGGACCGGGGTACCTCCCTGATCGGGATTCAAGTCAAACGATTCGTCAGTGACCAACGGAACAACGGTGCGATAGATCTCCGGCTCTTGGCCAGGAATCTTACGGTCAACCTTCCCTTCGGCAGCAAGCGCCGGGAGATAGTAGGCCTCCTGCTTGTTATCGGCGTAGCTGTCGAAACGCATCCACACGAGTTCAACTTTGGTAATGGTGGCGCTAACTTTCGTTTTGGAATCACCCCAGGCATACACCGGATTGCGTCCACCAGCCTGCAACGCCTTCATAGCAGCCTCCTTGCTGATCAACGGGTAGTTGGAACGCTCCAAGTCCTGTCCGATCTGCACGTTACCGCCACGCACGCTGTAGTCGAGTAAGCTCACCTGCACGCTCGACATGCGGAACGGCCAGCCACCGGCATCAACCACGGTGCGGTTCTCAAGCTTGGTGCCATAGAACACGGCAACTTCGGTCGGATACCAGGCGCACGGGCTCGGGTAAATCATCGTGCTGACAGCAGGATCAGTCGCAGGGGCAGCTACAGCTGAACCGGCAGCAACCGCAGGCTCCGCCTTCATCATGATGCACGGACGCGAGCTCTCGCTCTGTGCCATCCATTCCATGGGATCGACTTCCCCACCCTGCTCGCGAATAAATCCAAGGCCATGCGCATTCAAGAACGCATCAGCGGCGGCAAGTACGCGTGCATTGTCGATTTTCGGACGATTTTTCTGGAAATCTTCGGCGCGGCGAGCTTCAGACTCGGCAATGCGCGGGTCATACATCTTCCACCAATTCAAATTGCCGTAGGTCGGATCAAAGTTCCACGTAAGGGAATCCTGATCCATCCAAGACATGCTGATGTTTTGTACGGACTTAATCTGTCCTGCCAAGGCATTCGGCAAACCGGCCGGAACAGCCAATGTGCGAATCACACCCGTATCAAGGCCGGGGCGGCGCACATGCAATACGGCTGATTCAGCTTCCCAATCCGGCAAAGTTGCCGTGACCTTGTACTCCACCTCTTGCTGATTCTGCGGCTCATACGGCGCGATCATGCGGCCAGGAACCATCTTCGCGTCTTCAGCAACAGCGACACCCTGTACGGCAACACTATTCGCAGCCATCGGCGCGACCGCGGAAACGGCCGGCGAAGGCGCCATGACGCCTGATGCGCTCGAACGGAATGAGACCGTGCCGGCTCCTTCGGACGGAGAAAGGGCTGGTAATTTACCAAAGCCCAAACGCGGCGCAGGGGCGGGCGTGGACTTCGTCGAAGGCGCGGACGGCATTGGCGACTTAGTTGCGGGACAACCGGCGCCAAGTAAGGAAATCAAAACAAGTGAGGGTATGAGTTTTTTCATA